>NZ_QTQH01000015.1:0-190126 GCF_003853805.1 Burkholderia sp. Bp8994 | reverse complement strand
GCCGGCGGCCAGATGATCAGCGTCGCGCAGCTGTTCTGCGAACTGCAGCGCGACTGGGCGCGCAGCGCAACCGTTCCTGCATTCATCAACCTGTTCATCGAAACCGGCGGCACCGCGGGCATCCAGTTCTCGTACGACAAGAGCTGATTGCCGCACGTCCGCAAGCGCCGCGCTTGCGGCGCGAACCCGGCCCGCGTCGCAGCCGCCGGCGCGCGTTGCGCCACATGAACTACCCCGCCCGGGCCGGCCCGGGCGGGCACCCGCGATACCTAAACCACGTGGTAGCTTGCCGGCGGATACGCCGCCTCCAGCGCGGCCCTGAGATCCGCGTCGGACGCCGTGGCCGACGTGAAGACGGCCGTCGTGGTGCTCGCGGTGTAGGCCAGCGTCACGGCCCACGTCGGATGGTCCTCGTTGAGGTTGTCGCGCGTGGCTTGCGCGCCGAACGCGCTCGGGCCGCTGTCCGAATTGAACCCGTAGACTGAAATGGTCGGCATGGCATGTCCTTGTCGGTTGGTTGGGGAACGCCGCCGGCACGCACCAGCGACCTGCCCAGCGTAGGCGCCGCGCACGCGGGCCGGAATGTGCCGATGGTCATGGCCGAAGGCCCGTGACGGGCGGTGCGATACCGGTTTTCCCGGCTCCGCCTCGCCCTCATGCCCCCTCATGCACCCTCGATGCCGCACCGCGCGCCGCCATCGCCGCGACGCCGCCAGCCGTCTTCGCGGATACGTGATTCAATGTCATTCGAACCGGCGTCGCACGCTGCCGCCACGGCGCGCGTCGCGTCCCCCTCGACCGACCTTCACGAAAATCCCATGACGAACCCTGCCGACATCAAGGCGCTCGTTTTCGACGTGTTCGGAACGATCGTCGACTGGAGAAACGGCGTCGCGCGCGAAGCCGCCACGTTCCTGGCGCGCCACGCGCCGGATCGCGATCCGTTCGAATTCGCCGATACGTGGCGCCGCGAATATGCGCCGTCGATGGAGGAAATCCGCAGCGGGCGCAGGCGCTACGTGCGGCTCGACGTGCTGCACCGCGAGAACCTGGTGCGCACGCTCGACCGCTATGGTATCGACGGCGTGCCCGACTCGGAGATCGACGCGCTCAACCTCGCGTGGCACCGGCTCGATCCGTGGCCCGACTCCGTCTCGGCGCTGCAGCGGCTGAAGCGGCGCTACGTGATCGCGCCGCTGTCGAACGGCAATATCCGGCTGATGGTCGACGTCGCGAAGCACGGCGGCCTGCCGTGGGACGCGATTCTCGGCGCCGAAGTCGCGCACGCGTACAAGCCGTCGCCGAAGGTCTATACCGAAGCGGTCGAGATTCTCGGTCTCGAGCCGGCCGAGCTGTGCCTGGTTGCCGCGCACAATGGCGATCTGGCCGCCGCGCGGCGACTCGGGCTCGCCACCGCGTTCGTGCTGCGGCCGACCGAACACGGGCCGAACCAGACGACCGACCTGAAAGCCGATGACGCGTGGGACTTCGACGTCAAGGACCTGAACGAACTCGCGGATCGGCTCGGTTGTCCGGGTTGAGTGCCGGCTGCTAGACTCCGCACTCCGACCACATTCAGCCCCGGCCTATGTCGTCATCCCTGCGTCTGGTAGCAGGCAAGCTCACCGCGATGCGCTTTCTGGAGCGTCCCGATCGGGAGGACGCTGCGCGCCATCAGATGCCGCCCGTCGATCCCGAAGCCCGGAAGAAATCGCTCGGCTACCGGTTCACGCACTACGTGGTGCCGATTGCCGCGGCGCTCACCGGCAACGGTGCCGCCGCCAATGCGCTGGTGGTTCAGCAAGCCGACGAAGACCTCGCCCTGGCCAGCTTGAACGCCGCGGCCGACAAGGTCGAGCATCCGGCGACATGGTCGTATGCGAATATCCGCGGCAGCAAGACCTTTGCATCGGAAAACGCCTACGTCACCGTCGGGAAAAACGGCAGGATCCTGTTCGCGAAGCTCCCGGTCGAAATCGAAATCGGCGGTGACACGTACCGCGGCTTCCTCGGCGGACAGTGCTTCGACGTCGGCGACGACGTCGTTGCCGTGGTCGATCGCCGAGGCCGCCTGCTTGCGCTGTCGTCTCCGGACCGCCGCCACATGGTCATGGATCACACGTGCGGCGACACCGGGTTGGCCGGGCTGACGCATACGCTCTGGCTTGCGTGGAAATGGATGTTCATCGGCATGACCTGTTTCCTGATCCCGCTCATGCTGCTGGGCATCTGGACCAGCGACAGCGGATTTTCCGATCCGACGCTCGTCGTTCTCACGCTGCTCGGCGGACCGTTCGCATTGGGCGTCATGCTGGCACTGCTCATCGGCGTGCGCCTTGCATGGGCGGACTGGCTGCCCGCGTGGCGCGTGTCGCGCATCCTCACTGCATTGGGCCGACCGGACCTGTGCACGCGCGATTTCGGCGATGCGCTCGACGACGCCGAACGCACCGGGCGATTACGCGACACGGACGTCGGGCGAATCTATTACGCCTAGGCACGCCCAGGCGGCCGGCTGCCTGGCGGCGGCCCCTTCGCCGCGCTCGCGTGACGCCGCCGCGGGTGTGCCGCAACGCGGTGCACCTGGAACCGCGTGAACCCCGACCCGCCCGCTGCGCAAATCACCGCCGCCTCCAGCCCCGCTATTCCGGATCCCCGACGAACCGGAGCCGCTCCGACTCCCCCATCAACAACGCCCGGTTCGCGTCCGCCGCCGCGCGCAGGTAATCCCACAGCGCCGTCACGCGCCGCAGCTTGCGCAGGTCCTCGCGACACGTCAGCCAGAAGCACCGCGTGACCACCACGTCGTCCGGCAGCACCGGCACCAGCGCCGGCTGCGTGGCCGCCATGAAGCACGGCAGGATCGCGAGCGCGCCGCCCTGCAGCGCCGCGAACACCTGCGCGATCACGCTCGTCGTGCGTAGCCCGGCCGTCGCGCCGGGCACCGCGCGCTCCAGGTACAGCAGTTCGCTGCTGAACGCGAGATCGTCGACGTAACTGATGAACGCATGCCGCGCGAGATCGTCGGTGCAGGCGATCGGCGGATGACTCGCCAGATAGTCGCGCGTCGCATAGAGCCGCAACTGGTAGTCGCACAGCTTCGTGACCACGTAAGGCCCGCGTTCGGGCCGCTCGAGCGTGATCGCGAGATCGGCCTCGCGCTTCGGCAGGTTGACGAAATGCGGGACCGGCAGCAGGTCGACCGTCACATGCGGGTGCGCGACGCGAAACCGCGCGAGCTGCGGCGCGAGGAAAAAGCAGCCGAACCCTTCGGTCGACCCGATCCGCACGTGGCCCGACAGCGCCTCGCCGGTGTTCGCGACCTGGTCGCACGCGGACTGCACGGTCGTCTCCATCGCGTCCGCATACGCGACGAGCCGCTGCCCCTCGGCGGTCAGCGTGAAGCCGCCCGAGCGCGACTTGTCGAACAAAAGCGTACCCATCGCGGCCTCGAGTGCGCGAATGCGCCGCGCGACGGTCGTGTAGTCGACCCCGAGCCGCTTCGCGGCCCCGCTCGCGCGCTGCGTGCGGGCGACTTCGAGGAAGAAGCGCAGGTCGTCCCAGTTCAGGTTGCCGGAAACCGGCTCGGTGGCGTGTCGCATCGGCGGGAAAAAAAGCAGGTGTCTCGGGGCCGGGTGCCGATATGCATAAATGCACATCCAACCGGCTTTCTTGTCGGTACATCATGGATCCGCGCATAACTATACTCGACCGTGACCTGCGGACCATGAGCCGCGGGCAATAAATACGGAGACACCATGCAGACGCGATCCACCCTCGATGAGCATGCAGCCATCGCGACGCCGGCGCCCGCCCGCACCGCGCGGCACTACCTGCTGGCCGGCTGGGCCAGCATGGCCGGCACCACGATCGAGTGGTACGACTTCTTCCTCTACGGCACGGCCGCCGCGCTCGTGTTCAACCGCATCTTCTTCCCGTCGCTGGACCCCGTCGTCGGCACGCTCGCCGCGTTCGGCACGTTCGCGGTCGGCTTCATCGGCCGGCCGATGGGCGGCATCGTGTTCGGCCACTTCGGCGACCGCATCGGCCGCAAGTCGATGCTGATGATCACGCTGCTGCTGATGGGCGTGCCGAGCATGATCATCGGGCTGATCCCGTCGTACGACCGCATCGGCTACTGGGCCGCCGCGCTGCTGATCGCGATGCGCTTCCTTCAGGGGATGGCGGTCGGCGGCGAATGGGGCGGCGCGGTGCTGATGGCCGTCGAGCACGCGCCGAAGGGCCGCAAGGGGCTGTTCGGCAGCCTGCCGCAGACGGGCGTCGGGCTCGGGCTGATCCTGTCGTCGGTCGCGATGGCCGCGGTGGCCGCGCTGCCGGAAGCCGACATGCTGTCGTGGGGCTGGCGCGTGCCGTTCCTCGCGAGCATCGCGCTGGTCGGCCTCGGCTGGTTCATCCGCGCGAAGGTGCCCGAGTCGCCGGACTTCGAGAAGATGCAGCGCCAGGGCAAGGCCGAGAAGTCGCCGGTGACGGCCGCGCTGCGCCGCCATCCGCGCGAGGTGCTGACGATCGTCGGCGCACGCGCCGCGGAAAACACCTGGTTCTACATGGTCGTCACGTTCGCGCTCGCGTATGCGACGCAGCAGCTGCATCTGCCGAAGGCCGAGATGCTGCACGCGATCACGGCCGGCGCGGCGTTGTCGCTCGTCACGATGCCGCTGTGCGGGCATCTCAGCGACCGCATCGGCCAGCGCCGGATGTTCGCGATCGGCCTCGTGCTGATGTGCCTGTTCGCGGCGCCGTTCTTCCTGATGCTCGGCACGCAGCAGACGTCGACCGCATGGTGGGCGATCGTGCTCGGCCTCGGCATCGTGTTCCCGATCCTGTATGCGCCGGAGTCGCTGCTGTTCGCGCAGCAGTTCCCGGCGGAAATCCGCTACAGCGGCATCTCGCTGTCGGTGCAGCTCGCCGGCGTGATCGGCGGCGGCTTCGCGCCGATGATCGCGACGTCGCTGCTCAAGGCCGGCGGCGGCCAGCCGCACTACGTGATCGCGTACCTCGTCGGCTTCGGCGTGTTCGCGCTCGCGTGTACTGCGTCGATGCGTCCGGCGCGTGCGTAAGCATCGGCCCGCAGCGATCCGCATCGCCCCGATTTCAGTTCGACCTGCCGTCCGCCGTGGCCGCACGCGCGACGGACGCAGCCCACGTGTTTTCTTCGCATCACCGTTTCCCGGAGAGTTCCATGAACGCCGCAGTTCCCCAGACCACCCTCGCCCTGCCCACCGCCAAGCTGCTGATCGACGGCGCGTTCGTCGAATCGCAAAGCGCCGAATGGGGCGACATCGTCAACCCCGCGACGCAGGAAGTGATCGGCCGCGTGCCGTACGCGACGCTCGACGAGGTCGATGCCGCGATCGCGTCCGCGCAACGCGCGTTCCAGACCTGGAAGACGACGCCGATCGGCGCGCGGCTGCGCATCATGCTGAAGTTCCAGGACCTGGTGCGCCGCAATCTCGAACGGATCGCGCACACGCTGACGGCCGAGCAGGGCAAGACGCTGCCCGACGCACAGGGCGACATCTTCCGCGGCCTCGAAGTGGTCGAGCATGCGTGCTCGATCGGCACGCTGCAGCAAGGCGAATTCGCGGAGAACGTCGCGGGCGGCGTCGACACCTACACGCTGCGCCAGCCGATCGGCGTGTGCGCGGGCATCACGCCGTTCAACTTCCCCGGCATGATCCCGCTGTGGATGTTCCCGATGGCGATCGTGTGCGGCAACACGTTCGTGCTGAAACCGTCCGAACAGGATCCGCTGTCGACGATGCAGCTCGTCGAACTCGCGATCGAGGCCGGCGTGCCGCAGGGCGTGCTGAACGTCGTGCACGGCGGCAAGACCGCGGTCGACCGTCTGTGCACGCACCCGGACATCAAGGCGATCTCGTTCGTCGGCTCGACGCGCGTCGGCACGCACGTGTACAACCTCGGCAGCCAGCACGGCAAGCGCGTGCAGTCGATGATGGGCGCGAAGAACCACGCGGTCGTGCTGCCCGATGCGCACCGCGAGCAGTCGATCAACGCGCTGGTCGGCGCAGGCTTCGGCGCGGCCGGCCAGCGCTGCATGGCGACGTCGGTCGTCGTGCTGGTCGGCCAGGCGCGCGACTGGCTGCCCGAGCTGGTCGAGAAGGCGAAGGCGCTGAAGGTCAACGCCGGCGCCGAAGCCGGCACGGACGTCGGTCCGGTCGTGTCGAAGGCGGCGAAGGCCCGCATCCTGTCGCTGATCGACGCGGGCGTGAAGGCAGGCGCGACGCTGCTGCTCGACGGCCGCGACGTGAAGGTGCCCGGCTACGAGCAGGGCAACTTCGTCGGCCCGACGATCTTCTCGAACGTGACGACCGACATGTCGATCTATCAGGAAGAAATCTTCGGGCCGGTGGTGGTCGTGCTCGAAGCCGACACGCTCGACGACGCGATCGCGCTGGTCAACCGCAACCCGATGGGCAACGGCGTCGGCCTGTTCACGCAGAGCGGCGCGGCCGCGCGCAAGTTCCAGAGCGAGATCGACATCGGCCAGGTCGGCATCAACATCCCGATCCCGGTGCCGGTCCCCTACTTCAGCTTCACCGGCTCGCGCGGCTCGAAGCTCGGCGATCTCGGCCCGTACGGCAAGCAGGTCGTGCAGTTCTACACGCAGACGAAGACGGTCACCGCGCGCTGGTTCGACGACGACGCGACGGCCGGCGGCGTGAACACGACGATCGCGCTGCGCTGATCAAGGAAGCCTGCACATGGAAATCGCATTCATCGGACTCGGCAACATGGGCGGCCCGATGGCCGCCAACCTGCTCAAGGCCGGCCACGCGCTGACGGTGTTCGACCTCGACGCGAACGCGGTCGACGCGGCGGTGCGCGCGGGCGCGACGGCGGCCGCGTCGCCGCGTGACGCGGCCGCCCGCGCGTCGCTGGTGATCACGATGCTGCCGGCCGCGCAGCACGTGCGCGCGGTCTACCTCGGCGACGACGGCGTGCTGGCCGGCGCGCGTGCCGGCGCGACGTTGGTCGACTGCAGCACGATCGATCCGGGCACCGTGCGCGCGGTGGCCGACGCCGCCGCGCAGCGCGACTTCCCGTTCGCCGACGCGCCGGTGTCGGGCGGCACCGGCGGCGCGCAGGCCGGCACGCTGACCTTCATGGTCGGCGCGCAAGGCGCGCTGTTCGAGCGCATCCGCCCGGTACTGCTCGACATGGGGAAGAACGTCGTGCATTGCGGCGGCACGGGCACCGGGCAGATCGCGAAGATCTGCAACAACCTGCTGCTCGGCATCTCGATGATGGGCGTGGCCGAAGCGATGGCGCTCGGCGCCGCGCTCGGCATCGATCCGGCCGTGCTGGCCGGCATCATCAACACGTCGACCGGCCGCTGCTGGAGTTCGGACACCTACAACCCGTATCCGGGCGTGAACGACGCGGCACCCGCCGCGCGCGGCTACTCGGGCGGTTTCGCCGCGAACCTGATGCTGAAGGATCTCGGGCTCGCGACCGAAGCCGCGCGCAGCGCACGGCAGCCGGTGTGGATGGGCGCGCTCGCGCAGCAGCTCTATCAGTCGATGAGCCAGCACGGGCTCGGCACGCTCGACTTCTCCGCGTGCGTGAAGCTGTACGAGGCGCAGCCCGCGTAACGCGGCCGGCGGACGTGCGACGGCCCGCGCTGCCCGTCAACGGCATCGCGGGTCGGTTCACATCCGGAGCAGTGCGGAGGTTACGGCCGCGCGGGCGGCGCGGCGCTTATCCGCGCGGGTTCGACGCGGTCTCGAAGGTCGGATGGCACTCGAACGCGAGTTCGGAGCGCGCGTCGACGCGGCGGCCGCCGGTCACCGACTCCTGCTTCAGGCTCGCGCGCATGCCGCGCTGCGTGCAGTAGTTGGTCGCTTCGTCGACAGCTTTCGCATGGGCGTCGGCCCACGTCGTCGACACGCCGAGCGTGCGCGTCGTCACGGTGAAGACGTTCGGATTCGATGTCGTGGTCACGTCGGAAGCGGTCGAACATGCGGCGAGCAAGCATGCAACGGCCGCGATGGTCAACCCTCGCAGGGATCGAAAAGATAGAGCAATGGACATGGGGGGGCAAGCGCGCGTCGATTCGACGGCATTGAGCAACATAGGCGACAGTATGCCTGCCCGATCGCCGGAGATCATGCCCTTTTCAGTGAACACATTGTTTCGAATGGTTAAACGATGGGGTGCTGCCGGCAAGATTTGCGGCCCTCGTCACGCCCGTCGTTGCGCAGCGTGTCGCTTTTCCCGGCTTCCCGGCCGACGCACGGTTTCTGCCCGGCGACCGCCATCGGCCGGCGCGCCGGTCAGTGCGCACGCGCCTGCCGGATTCTCGCCGAAGCCTCCTCCAGGCTTCGCCACGCCGGTTGGCCGGGCGCATAGCGCGCGCGGATGTATGCGGCGAGCTCGGCCATCTGCCGGTCGTCGAACGCGTCGCGGAAGCCGGGCATGTAGCCGAGCCCGTCGGTGGCCGGATGGTCGATCCCGTCGTGCAGCACGCGCAGCAGGTTGTCGGGCGCCGCCTGGCTGACGCTCGTGTTGAGCCCCATCAGCGGACGCACGCCGAAATGCCCGACCCCGCCCGTCTCCGCGTGACAGACCGCGCACGCGGCATCGAACGCGCGCCGGCCGCTCTCGAGGCCGAGCGTCGCGACCGCTTCCGCACCGCGTGCATGGCGGGTCGCCGCGTCGACGGCCACCGCGGCATCGACGGGCGGCGACAGCGACGCCAGGTAATGCGCGATCGCCCGGACGTCCGATTCGGGCAGCGCCGCGAGCCCCGCGACGACCGGCGCCATCGGCCCGGCCGCGACGCCGTGCTGCGCGGAGAAGCCCGTGCGCAGGTAGTCGAACAGCGCGCCTTCGGTCCACGGCACCGGCGACGCCGGCGACGCGACGAGCGGCGGCGCGACCCATCCCTCGGCCTCGCCGCCGGCCAGATATGCGCGGCCGCCCCGTTCCGCGCCGAGCGCGTTGCGCGGCGTATGGCACGCGCCGCAGTGCCCGGCGCCGTCGACCAGATACTTGCCGCGATTCCACGACGCGGAGCGCGCCGGATCCGGCACGAACGGCCGCGCGTCGTGAAACAGCCAGTTCCATCCGGCGACGAGGCGCCGCTGGTCGAGCGGGAACGGCAGCTTCGTCTTCGGCGGCGCATGCTTCACCGGCGGCTGCGACATCAGGTATGCATACAGCGCGAGCAGGTCGGGCTCGCTCAGCTTCGCGAACGCGGTGTACGGAAACGCCGGATACAGATGCGAGCCGTCGCGCCCGATGCCTTCGCGCATCGCGCGCGCGAACGCCGGATACGACCATGCGCCGATGCCGGTTTCCGGATCGGGCGTGATGTTGGTCGTGTAGATCGTGCCGAACGGCGTGTCGAGCGCGAGACCGCCCGCATTGGCCGCGCCGCCCGGCGCGGTATGGCAGACCGCGCAATCGCCGGCGAGCGCGATCAGGCGGCCGCGTTCGAGCGTCGCCGCGCTCCACATCGCGCCGTCCGCGCCGCCGGGTGCGACCGGCGCAATCGGGGCGACCGGCGCCGGGCCCGGCAGGATCGCGCAGGCCAGCCCGATCAGCCCGCCGACGACCCCGCCCGCGCCGCCACCGGCCAGCCAGCGGCGCCAGCGCGATGACGATAACGATGACGCGCGGCGCGGCGCGCCGGAACTGCGCTCGCCGACATCGGCCGGCTCAGGGCGGGCCAGCGCGTCGCGAATGCGTGCGGCGTCGAACGGCGGCGCGCGAAAACGCACGCCCGTCGCGTCATGCAGCGCGTTCGCGATCGCGGCCGCCGCCGGCGCCACCGCCTGTTCGATCCGTTGCGCGTCGTATGCCGACAGCGACCGGGCGCGACCGACTCCCGGCTCTGCGTCGTCGAACGCGACGAGTTCATGCGCGATCGCATCCGGCGCGACATCGCCGCCGGTCTCGTCATGCGCCGGCCGTGCGGACAGCCGCGCGCCCATCACGCGCGAAATCGCCGCCTCGATCTGCCACGCGGGCAAGCCCGCCATCGACGCCTGACCGGGCTCGCCCGCGCCCTGCCCGGCGACGACGCGGCGCACCGCGACGTCGCCCGTCGCGCGATCGACGTCGAGATCGACCACCCAGGCGGACCAGTGCGGATCGTCGTCGCGGCCCGCGTCCGCGTGCGGGTTTTCGCCTGCGGACGGCGCCTCGAGCGCGCCCGCACCATCGAATGCAAAGCCGCGCCCACTGAGGCGGTCCTGCGCCGCTGTATGGGCACGGCCCGTGGCCGGTTCGCCCCACGCCGCGCGTTCGCTGACCATCCGGATGATCTCGCGCGGCCCGGCATCGCGCGACGCATCGAGATGCTGCAGGCGCAATGCGACCGGATCGCGCCGCAGCGCACCGGCCAGTTCGTCGACGAACGACTCGCGCGCGAATGCGTGCGCGTGGCCGGGAATCGCGTGGTGGACGTCGGCCATCTCGATCGACGTCTGCGCATGTCGATAGACGAACGGCGACGACCGAGCCGATGCCCCGCCCCGCGCCGCCGCGCGCCGCGCATCCGGTGTCGTGCCGGCCTTCGCGCGATAGCGCCACGTCGTCATCCGCCCATCGGCGGCGGTCCGCGTTTCGAGCTCGAACGACGCGTGCGCACGCGCATCGCCGATCGGCCATTCGTAGTGTGCGCGGTGCATGCGCGCCGCGTCGTCCGCACGCCGCGCCGAACCGACCGCCGCTTCATCGCGCCGCACATCGCTCGCATCGGCTTCGGGCTGCGCGGGCACGCTCAGGTCATGCTTCATCGCCGTCGTCCCGCAGATAGCGCGCGGCCCGATGCACCGCGCGGATGATCTCCAGATGCGTGCCGCAGCGACAAAGATTGAAGCGCAGCGCGTCGCGGATCGCCGCATCGTCCGGTGACGGATTACGGTCGAGCAGCGCCTTCGTGCTCATGATCATTCCGTTCAGGCAATAGCCGCACTGCGCGGCCTGCTCGTCGATGAACGCGCGCTGGATCGGATGCGGCGCGTCGCGCGAGCCGAGCCCTTCGAGCGTCGTCACGTCGCGCCCGTGCGCGGCGGCGGCCGGCACGACGCACGCGCGCGTCGCCTGAGCGTCGACCAGCACCGTACACGCGCCGCACTGTCCGAATCCGCAGCCGTACTTCGGGCCGTTGAGCGCGCAGTCGTTGCGCAGGACCAGCAGCAGCGGCGCGTCGGGCGCGGCAGCGTCGAACGTGTGCGGCGTGCCGTTCACGCGAAACGCGAGCGGCCGCGACGGGGAAGCGGGATGGGACATGAAGGGATCCGGAATGCGGGGCGCGGGCCGGCAGGCCGTGTTGGGGCCGGCAGCGGGCACGGCCGCCGGCTCGCGACGGGCCGGCGTCGCGCGCAGCGCTCACGTATAACACGCCGAAATGCGTACCGCCGCATCGATCACCGATACGGCGGCGCGGCATCCGGCGCGGACACCGCATGCGCGTCAGGCGACGGCCGCCACGTTGCCGCGCGACGGCGACGGCGACACCAGCGGCACGTCGAACACGTCGTAGCCGAACACCCACGACGGATCCTCGTTGGTGCGCAGCCACGTGTTGTTGTGCGACACGAGCTGCACCTTCGACGCGCGTGCCGCGCGGTTCGCCTCGTACAGCGCGAACGCACCCGCGTAATCGCCGATGCCGACTTCGTCGAGGCAGCGCGCGAGCATCGCCGCATCCTCGATCGCCATCGCCGCGCCCTGCGCCATGTGCGGCTTCATCGGATGGCATGCGTCGCCGAGCAGCACGAGACGGCCGCGGCTCCACAACGGCAGCGGGTCGCGCTCGAGCAGCGGCCACTTCGTGATCGACGGCGACACGTCGATCAGATGCTGGATGTCGGCGTGGAAGCCGGCGAACGCCTCGCGCATTTCATCGCGGCTGCTGTCGACCATCGACACGCCTTCCGGCCACTCGGCCTGCGGCACGCCGGTCACGTAGTAGTACTCGTCGCGCTTCTCGGTCACGTAGTAGACCATCATGTGGCGATCCTCCGACCACCATTTCACGCACATGTCGTACGGCTTGTTGCCGAGCAGCGAGGCCGGGAACACCGCGCGATGCGCGACGTAGCCCGTATAGCGCGGCGGCTCCGCGCCGAGCAGGTGCTCGCGGATCCGCGAGTTCACGCCGTCCGCGCCGATCACGATGTCGGCCGTCTCGGCGCTGCCGTCGGCAAACGTCAGCCGCACCGCGTCACCCGTGTCCTCCACCGACGCGAGCCGCTTGCCGAAGCGGATCGTGCCGGGCGTCACCGCCTGCGTCATCAGCGCGTGGAAATCGCCGCGATGCACGGTCAGGTAGCTCGCGCCGTAGGTCCTGCGCGCGTAGTCGCCGAGCGGAATCCGCGACAGCACGTCGGCCGTCTGCCAGTCGCGGCTGTACCAGCAATCCGGATGCGAACCCATCGTCTCCAGCGCGTCCTCGCAGCCGATGCGCCGCATGATCTTCATCACGTTCGGGCCGAGATGGATGCCCGCGCCGAGGCGCGAGAACGCCGGCGCCTGCTCGTACAGCGCGACGTCGTAGCCGCCGCGCTGCAGCAGCGCCGCGGCGGCCGTGCCGCCGAGACCGGCGCCGATGATTGCGATACGGGGTTTGCTCATGCGGATCTCCTGATCGTGAGCCCGGCGCCGGACGCGGCACGAGAACGGGCGGATTGAATGACGTTTATATAGCGTACACACTCAATTTATTCAAGACAAGGGGATTATTTCCGGTGGCCACCCCATCCGGGAAAACACCAATAAAACCTCATATACATCCGAAAATAAACGATCCACGCCTGAAAGGAATCATTTTGACCCATTGTCATTTTCAAATGTACACACTAGACTTTCCCCGAAACCAGGCGATCCCGCGCCAGCGTGCCGCCCCACCCTTACCGACACGGAGCCTCCCGTCATGAGCAAGACCTACCGCATCGGCCAGATCGTGCCGAGTTCCAACACGACGATGGAAACCGAGATTCCCGCGATGCTGCGGTTGCGCGAGGCGATCCGGCCCGAGCGCTTCACGTATCACTCGAGCCGGATGCGGATGAAGAAGGTCGTCAAGGAAGAACTCGCGGCGATGGACGCCGAGTCCGACCGCTGCGCGGTGGAACTGAGCGATGCGCGCGTCGACGTGCTCGGCTACGCGTGCCTCGTCGCGATCATGGCGATGGGCCACGGCTATCACCGCGTGTCGCAGGCCCGCCTCACGAAGCACACGGCCGACAACGGCGCGCAGGCGCCGGTGCTGACGAGCGCGGGCGCGCTCGTCGATGCGCTGAAGGTGATCGGCGCGAAGCGCATCGTGGTGGTCGCGCCGTACATGCTGCCGCTGACCGAGCTCGTGGTCGACTACATCCGCAACGAAGGCTACGACGTGATCGCGTATCGCGCGCTCGAGATCCCCGACAACCTCGACGTCGGCCGCCACGACCCGGCGCGCCTGCCCGACATCGTGAAGACGCTGCCGTACCAGGACGCCGATGCGATCGTGCTGTCCGCGTGCGTGCAGATGCCGTCGCTGCCGGCCGTCGCGAAGGTCGAGGCGATGACGGGCAAGCCCGTGATCACGGCCGCGATCGCGACGACCTACGCGATGCTGCGCGAACTCGATCTCGAACCGATCGTGCCCGGCGCCGGCGCGCTGCTGTCCGGCGCGTATTGAGCGCCCCGCTACTTCGGAGCATCGCCATGTCCTCGACTTTCCTGTACGGCGCGAACGTCCGCGCCAACGGCATCCGCCAGCACTACCTGCGCTACGGCGGCGCCACGGGCGCGCGCGCGTCGCGCCCCGCGATCGTGCTGATTCCCGGCATCACGAGCCCCGCGATCACCTGGGGCTTCGTCGGCGAGGTGTTCGGCGCGGCATTCGACACCTATGTGCTCGACGTGCGCGGCCGCGGGCTGTCCGACGCGTCGCCGTCGCTCGACTACGGCCTCGATGCGCAAGCCGATGACATCGCGGCGTTCGTCGCCGCGCTCGGCCTGCCGCGCACGAGCCTGGTCGGCCATTCGATGGGCGCGCGGATCGCCGCGCGCGCGGCGCGGCGCGGCGTCCGTGGGCTCGAATCGGTCGTGCTCGTCGATCCGCCGGTGTCGGGCCCGAACCGGCGCGACTATCCGGGCAAGCTGCCGTGGTACATCGACTCGATGGCGCTCGCGCGCGCCGGCACCGATGCCGAAGGGATGCGCGCGTTCTGCCCGACCTGGACCGATGCCGAGCTGCAACTGCGCGCCGAGTGGCTGCATACCTGCGACGAGCGCGCGGTGCGCACGTCGTACGAAGGCTTCCACACCGACGACTTCCACGCGGATGCCGCGCAACTGGCCGTGCCGTCGCTGCTGATCACGGCCGAGCGCGGCGACGTGGTGCGCGACGACGACGTCGCCGAACTGCAGCGTGCGACGCCGTCGATGCGGCACGTGCGCGTGCCCGATGCCGGCCACATGATCCCGTGGGACAACGCGGCGGGCTTCTACGCGGCGTTCGGCAGCTTCCTCGGCGCGCCGCTCGCGGCCTGATTTCGCCTCCCCCTTCCCTTCACGCCATTACCGGAGCCGACGATGCCAGTCAGCGACTATCAACTGATCGACGCGTGGAAGCAGGTGCTCACGCTGTCGCGCCTCGAACCGGGCCAGACCGTCACGATCCTGACGAGCGCGGCCACTCATCCGCAGACGCTGTCGTGCGCGCTGATCGCGACGCAATCGATGGGCGCGATCGTCAACCGGCTCGACCTGCCGCCGGTGAACGGCGAGAAGGCGTTCAGCCGCGACCCGCTCGCGTATCTCGGCACGACGCCGCTGACCGGCAACCGCGCCGCGATCGCCGCATTGCGCGAGAGCGACCTCGTGCTCGACCTGATGACGCTGCTGTTCTCGCCCGAGCAGCACGACATCCTGAAATCCGGCACGAAGATCCTGCTCGCGGTCGAGCCGCCCGAAGTGCTGGTGCGGATGGTGCCGACACTGGCCGACCGCACGCGCGTGCTCGGCGCCGCGAAGAAAATCGCCGCCGCGCGCGAGATGCGCGTGACCTCCGCAGCCGGCACGGCGCTCGTGTGCCCGCTCGGCGATTTCCCGCCGACCGCCGAATACGGCTTCGTCGACGCGCCGGGCCGCTGGGACCACTGGCCGAGCGGCTTCGCGCTGACCTTCCCGAACGACCGCACCGCGCGCGGCACGATCGTGATCGATCGCGGCGACATCCTGCTGCCGCAGAAACATTACGTGAGCGAGCCGATCGCGCTGACCGTCGAAGGCGGCTATGCGACGCGCATCGAAGGCGGCGTCGATGCCGACCTGCTGCGCGACTACATGGAAACCTTCGCGGACCCGGAAGGCTATGCGATCTCGCACATCGGCTGGGGGCTGCAGCCGCGCGCGCGCTGGTCGACGCTCGGCCTGTACGACCGCGAGGCGACGATCGGGATGGATGCGCGTGCGTTCGAAGGCAACTTCCTGTTCTCGCTCGGCCCGAACAACGAAGGCGGCGGCACCCGCACGACCACCTGCCACATCGACATCCCGCTGCGCCGCTGCACGGTCGAGCTCGACGGCGAAACCGTCGTGCGCGAAGGCCGCGTGGCCGATCAACCCGCCTGACCGACGAGTGCCCGACACCATGACCGATCTTTCCCGCCACGCCGAAGCAAACGTCTACCGCCAGCAGGGTTTCGGCACGCCGCTGCCGCCGCACGGCAACATCGGACTGCTGATCGTCGACTTCGTGGTCGGCTTCGCCGATCCCGCGACGTTCGGCGGCGGCAACATCGCGCCGGCGATCGCGCGCACGACGCGGGCGCTCGCGCTCGCGCGCGCACGCGGCTGGCCGGTCGCGCACAGCCGCATCGTGTACGCGGACGACGGCAGCGACGACAACGTGTTCTCGCTGAAGGTGCCCGGGATGGCGACGCTGACCGAGCACCATCCGAACAGCGCGATCGTGCCCGAACTCACGCCTGCCGCCGGCGAACTCGTCGTGCGCAAGACCGTGCCGTCGGCGTTCTTCGGCACGCAGCTCGCGCCGTGGCTCGCGCAGCGCGCGGTGCAGACGCTGCTCGTCGCGGGCGCGGTGACGAGCGGCTGCGTGCGCGCGAGCGTGGTCGACGCGATGTCGCACGGGTTCCGCCCGCTCGTGCTCGCCGATTGCGTCGGCGATCGCGCGATCGCGCCGCACGACGCGAACCTGTTCGACATGCAGCAGAAATACGCGGCCGTGATGCCGCTCGACGATGCGATCGCGGCGATCGATGCCGTGCACGCGCGCTGAGCCGCCGCGCCGATCGCGGGCGGTGCGGCACGGGTGGTACGAACGGCAGCCGTGCCCGCGCCGGCGCGCGATTGACGCTGCGCTTTTGTCGGCCTAGATTGACCGCGTGCGCCATCGCGCACGCCCGGGCCGTCGCCCCGTGCGCGGCACGCGGCAGCAGCGCCGCCGCCGCAGGCGCTGCGACCGGCCGCCGGTCGCGCCCTCCCCGACAGGACACCTGAACCGTGAACCGCTCCGAACTGCTTGCGCGCGACGGCTGCCTGACCGTGATCCGGCCGCCCGCGCCGCCGCCCAAGCCGGCGCCCGGCCAGCCGGGCAGCCTGTCGTCGTACGTGCCGGCGCAGCCCGAGGTGTTCGTCGCGATCCTCGACGATGGACGCATCCTCGCGTTCAACGGCCACGTCGACCTCGGCACCGGCATCCGCACGTCGCTCGCGCAGATCGTGGCGGAGGAGCTCGACGTGCCGGCCGCGCGCGTGACGATGGTGCTCGGCGACACGGCCGCGACGCCGAACCAGGGTCCGACCATCGCGAGCGCGACGATCCAGATTTCCGCGACGCCGCTGCGCTGCGCGGCCGCGCAGGCACGCCACGCGCTGCTGGCGCTGGCCGCCGAGCGCTTCGGTGTCGACCCCGCGCAACTGAGCATCGACGACGGCACGATCGCCGCACCGGCCGGCGGGCACACAGCAACGTTCGCCGCGCTCGTCGCGGCGCGCCGCATCGCGCTCACGCTCGACCTGAACGCCCGCACGAAGGATCCCGCCCGCTACCGGATCGTCGGCCGGTCGTCGCCGCGCGTCGACCTGCCTGCGAAGGCCACCGGCCAGCTCACGTTCGTGCATGACATGCGCGTGCCGGGCATGCTGCACGGCCGCGTCGTGCGGCCGCCGTATGCGGGCCACGACAGCGGCGCGTTCGTCGGCACGTCGCTGGTGGACGTCGATCGCGCGTCGGTCGCCGACGTGCCCGGGCTCGTGGCGGTCGTCGCGCTCGGCGACTTCGTCGGCGTCGTCGCCGAGCGCGAGGAACACGCGATCCGCGCGGCACGCCAGCTGCGCGTCGCGTGGCGCCCGCACCCTGCGCTGCCGCCGCTCGACACGCCCGCGGCCGCGATCGCCGCCGCGCCCGCGCAACGCCGGTTGCTGCTTGACGAAGGCGACGTCGACGCGGCACGCGCGCAACCCGGCACGATCACGCTGTCGCGCACCTATGCGTGGCCGTTCCAGATGCACGGCTCGATCGGCCCGTCGTGCGCGCTCGCCGACTATCGCGCACCCGGCGACGGCCGGATCACCGTATGGTCCGGCACCCAGAACCCCGTATCGCTGCGCTACGACCTCGCGACGCTCGTGGCGCGCGACGAAGCCGATATCGACATCGTGCGGATGGAAGCGGCCGGCTGCTACGGCCGCAACGGCGCGGACGACGTCTGCGGCGACGCGCTGCTGCTGTCGCGCGCGGTCGCCCGCCCGGTGCGCGTGCAGCTGTCGCGCGCGGACGAGCATCTGTGGGAACCGAAGGGCGCCGGGCAGCTGATGCAGGTGACGGGCACCGTGACGCGCGACGGCCGCCTGCTCGGCTACGACTTCACGACGCGCTATCCGTCGAACGACGCGCCGCTGCTCGCGACGCTCCTGACCGGCGCGATCGCGCCCGAACCGCGCGTGTTCGAAATGGGCGACCGCACCGCCGTGTCGCCGTATGAAAGCCCGGACCGCCGCTTCGTCTGCGAGGATCTCGCGCCGCTCGTGCGCGCCTCGTGGCTGCGCGGCGTGTCGGCATTGCCGAACTCGTTCGCGCACGACGCGTTCGTCGACGAATGCGCGACGCTGGCCGGCATCGATCCGCTCGCGTTCCGGCTGCGCCATCTCAAGGACACGCGCGCGACCGAACTGCTGCAGGCCGTCGCCGATCGCGCGGGCTGGACGCCGCGGCGCGTGGATCGCGGAAATGAAGCGGCAGCAGCGCGCGTCGTCCGCGGACGCGGCGTCGCCTACGCACGCTACGTCCACAGCCGCTTCCCCGGTTTCGGCGCGGCCTGGTCCGCATGGATCGTCGACCTGAGCGTCGATCGCGTGTCGGGCGAGATCCGCATCGAACGCGTGACGGTCGGCCAGGACACCGGCACGATGATCAACCCCGACGGCGTGCGCCACCAGATCCACGGCAACGTGATCCAGGTATTGAGCCGCACGCTGAAGGAACGCGTGCGGTTTGCCGACGGCAAGGTCGCGTCGCGCGAATGGGCGAGCTATCCGATCCTGACGTTCGACGAAGTGCCGGACGTCGACGTGGTGCTGATGCCGCGGCAAGGCGAGCCGCCGCTCGGCGCGGGCGAATCGGCGTCGGTGCCGGGGCCCGCCGCCGTCGCGAATGCGCTGTTCGATGCGACCGGCGTGCGCTTCTACGCGCCGCCGTTCACGCCCGAGACGGTGCGCGCCGCGCTGCGCGAGGCCGGCCGGCTTCCGGCTACCGAAGCGAGTGTCGCAGCAAGCGCCGCATGAGGCCGGTTTGCGTCGAGGGCCGGACGGCGCCGCGCGTCACGCGTCGCCGTCGGCCTCCATCATCTTGCGCAGCAGGTACTGCAATGCGACGCGTTCGCCCGGATTGAGCGGCCCGTACGTGCGCTCGGTCACCTGCCGCGCGAACGGCACCGTGCGGTCGATCAGCGCGAGGCCCGCCGCGGTCGCGCGCACGATCAGCTTGCGGCCGTCGTTCGGGTCGGGCAGCACCTCGATCAGCGCGCGCGTCTTCAACCGCTCGACGACGCCGCGAATGGTCGCCTGGTCGATCGCCGTCGCCTTCACGATGTCGTTCAGCGAACACGCCTGCTTTTCCTTGACCGCGCACAGCGCGACGAACTGCGCGGCGGTCAGGTCCGAATCGGGGATCGCTTCCTGGAAGATCGCGACGTGCCGCTGATAGGCACGGCGCAGCAGGTGCCCGACCTGGTCGTGAAAGTCGTAGGAATCCTTGGAAGACGCCATGAAGATGAAGGCTCGCGCGGCATGAATGGGAAAGGCAAGCAGTGTACACCCTCAAATCGGTGCATCCGGTCACGCGGCCGCTGCTTCGTTGCGGTGCGTCAGGGTTCGTGGCGCCCGACCCGCGTCGCGCCCGACAAGCGCCCGACCATGTCGGCCTGCTCGCGGACATCGACGCTGCAACGCCCGCGGCTCGCGCGATCCGGCGGGCTGCCGGACGCGCGCGCTCCGAACGCCGAAGCACTGGCGTGCACACACTCCACTTTTGAGCGTATACGCACGAATTTCGTGCATGCCTCAGGATGAAAAAAACCATGTTGATATGTGCACATTTCCAGATTAATCCCCGAAAAATTCCGGGTTTATCTGGTTTAACGATCGATCCCGGCGCGTTCACTTTCATGCCTACGCGATTCCGTATTTTCTAGTGTGTACGCTATGTAATTGGCGTGCTATACAGACTCCAGCGCGCGGCGAACCTTCGCTCGCGTCGAACGGCCACCCACTTCATCCGTCACATTCGAACAGGGGCAATCCCATGTCTACCGCACACCCGAGCGCCGCCGTCTCCGCCGACGACACGCTGCACGGCGCGCTCTACCGCAAGGTCACGCTGCGCCTGATCACGCTGTTCTGCCTGTGCTATTTCGCGGCCTATCTCGACCGCATCAACATCGGGCTCGCGAAGCTGCAGATGCTCGACGCGCTGAAGTTCAGCGACACCGTGTACGGGCTTGGCGCCGGCCTGTTCTTCGGCGGCTACATCCTGTTCGAAGTCCCGAGCAATCTGGTGCTGCAGCGCGTCGGCGCGAAGCTGTGGATCGCACGGATCATGATCACGTGGGGCCTGCTGTCGGGCGCGACGATGTTCGTGCATACGCCGATGCAGTTCTACGTCGTGCGCTTCCTGCTCGGCGCCGCCGAAGCCGGCTTCCTGCCCGGCGTGCTGCTGTACCTGACCCAGTGGTATCCCGATGCGCGCCGCGCACGCATCGTCGCGCTGTTCATGGTCGGGCTGCCGCTGTCGAGCATGATCGGCAGCCCGATTTCCGGCTGGATCATGCGTGCGTTCGACGGCGTGCACGCGCTCGGCGGCTGGCAGTGGCTGTTCCTGCTCGAAGCATTGCCGTCGGTGCTGCTCGGCTTCGCGGTGCTGCGCTGGCTGCCCAACAGCATCGAGAGCGCGCGCTGGCTGAACGCGGACGAGCAGCGCATGCTGCGCGCGAACCTCGACGCCGATCCGTCCGGCAACAAGAGCCACGCGCTCGGCCGCGCGTTCTCCGATCCGAAGGTGTGGGCACTCGGCCTCATCGACCTGTGCGTGCTGCTCGGGCTGTATGCGGTGAGCTTCTGGCTGCCGACGATCCTGCGCGACACCGGCGTGAAGGACGCGTATCACATCGGCTGGCTGATGGTGATCCCGAATGCCGCGGCCGTGCTCGCGACGCTGTATTGCGGCGCGAGCTCCGACCGTGCGCGCGAGCGCCGCTGGCATATCGTCGTGCCGTTCCTGGTGTCGGCCGTCGCGCTCGCATTCGCCGCCGCGTCGTCGCACGGCACGCTCGCGACCGTGCTGCTGTTCTCGCTGATCAACGCGGGCGCGGCCGCCGCGATGCCGGTCGTCTGGGCGCTGCCGTCCACGTTCCTGAAGGGCTCGGCCGCCGCCGGCGGGATCGCGTTCGCGTGCTCGATCGCGAACCTCGGCGGCTTCGGCAGCACCTACTTCATCGGCTGGCTGCGCGATACGTTCCATTCGCAAAGCGCGGGGCTGTACGGCTTCGCCGCATGCATGCTGGTCGGATGCGCGCTCGCGCTCGCGTATCCTGCAAAGCTCGTGAACCGCTGATGCGCTCCATGCGCGCGGCGACCCGAGGTCGTCGCGCGCGATTCGCACAATTCGCACGACTCTCCACGTATCGATGCGTGCCCAACGATACGCGCGCTGCCCCCCTCTCGCCCTTCCGCATTCGTCGCAGCGCCCCCGGCTGACGGCTTGAACAGCTTTCCTGGGCGCCGCACCCGCGCACAGGTCGCCTCCCGACGTGCCGCACTGCCTTTTTACAAACACGTCGCCTCGCGCGCGCGTTCGCGCACGGGCATGCCACTGCCTCCCCGCGCAACTTCGCGCCACACCGGCGCGTACGCGTGTCCCGCCGTGCAGGCACGTCGTTTGCGAGATCAACGCGCCCGCCCCTCGGGCGGACGGCAATCCTTCCTTCAACCCGGCGCTGCGCACCGCGCGAGTCCTCGCGCGGCGATCCCGCATCGCAAGCAGGATTCCCCCTGAACGAGAGGACGACATGAAATCCATACGAACGATAGTGGCCCTGTGCTCGGTCATTTCCGTACTCACGGCGTGCGGCGGAGACAGCAACGACGTCGGTACCGTGCTCGGCATCTCGAAGCCGCAGGCGCGCTTCATCAACGCGGTGCCGGCCGGCCCGAATCTCGACTACTACCTGAACGCGAAGCTCGATGCGTCGGGTGTCGCGTACAAGGGCGTGACCCGTTATCACGACATCGATACGGGCACGCAGACCGCCAGTTACGACGTATCGGGAACGACCACGACCGTCGCGTCGCAGTCGTTCGGCGCGGCGAACGGTCACCACTACACGACCATCGCATTGCCGAGCACCTCGTCGGCGATTTCGCTGATCGACGATCCGTTCGACAAGAAGCTGCTGTCCGACAAGGCGCGCGTGCGCAGCTTCAACGCGTCGCCGAACACGCAGAACGTCGACGTGTACGTCGTGCCGCCGGGCACCGACATCAACACGCAAAGCCCGACGCTGGCGGGCGCCGCGTATCAGAACGCCGTGCCGGCATCCACACAGGATTCCATCTACCTGAACGGCGGAACCTACCAGGTGATCGTCACGACGGCCGGCAGCAAGGCGCCGATCCTGAAGACCGCGCCGGTCGCGATCAACAACAACGCCGACTGGTTGCTGGTGACGATTCCGGCGGGCGGCATCGGCGACGTGACGCCGAACGACATTCACGTGCTCGTCGCGCAGGGCAACGATGCGGACACGTCCGCACAGGAACTCGGCCCGCAATAACGGATAGCGGCTTCGGCGGACCGCTGGCCGGCGGTCCGCCCGGCAGCCCTCACTACGGCGTCAGTCGGTCCGCTCGAGACGGATCACGTGCTCGACCCGCGTGCCGTCGCCGTGCTCGACATCGACATCGCCGACATGCCGGACGCGCCAGCCCGGCCGCGTCCCAATTTGCGGCACGTTGCCGCCCGGCCGGCTGTCGATGCCGCCGAGCCCTTCGTCCGGCGTCTCGACCGCGTCGTCGAGCGACGCATTCGAATAGATCACGTTGTCGTGCCACTCGGTCGCGCCGCTGCGCGCCTCCATGCCCTTGCCGTCGACGTCGACCGTGTTGTCGGTCATCGCCATGTTCGCGTTGTCGAGCGTCACGATCCTGCCGCTGGCGCGACGCACCGGATCGCCGCTGTCGACCGCATGCGCGCCGACGTCGATCGGCGGCAGGCCGGTCGGCGTCTTCGCCGCGACGGCCTCAGGGGTCAGCGCCCGCTTCGTGACCTCGGCGGCTTCGGCGACCTCGGCGGCCTGGGTCGCCGCATCGGGCATGTCGCCGGCCGCCGGCGTCTTCACCGGGCTCTTCGCAATCTGTTCGCGCTGCTGTTTCGGGGTTGGGTTCGATTCCGCGTTGTGCATCGCACCTCCTGTTCCGGACGGCGTGCGCCGGCGGGATGCAGCCGGCGCCGGTCCGGGAATCGCTACAACGGTCGTTGCAAATCTTTCACGCGCGCGGCGCCGCCCACGCGTGCCCTGCGACACGCGCGCCGCGCCGACAGCCGTCCCGGCGGCACGCGGGCGACGGGCCCGCGCATGCCGCCCGCGCCGACGGTCAGCCGCCGCTTGCGCCCGCGGGCGCGGACGCCGCGCCCGGCATGCTCGCCGGACCGCCGGTCATGCCGCTGCCGGCCGTGCCGCTGCCCGGCATGCCCGACGGCGCGGTGGACGGCGCCGGCGCCATGCTGCTGGTGGAGCCGGTTGAACTCCCGCCGGTAGTGGTGTCGCTTTCGCTCTTCTTCTGGCAACCCGCACCCGCCGCCAGGCCGGCAATCAGGATGCCGGCGAAGACGACCCGCGATACGTGACGAATGGAATATCGCTGCATGACACCTCCGCTGATGTCGACTGGATGGAGACCTGTGGCGAGCAATGCGCGTGCCGTCCATCTCCTCCATTGCCACCGCCGGCGACCCGGCCCCATTCATTTTTCAAATGCCCCCCAGCCGAATATTTAATTTCCCATCGCCGCGACGGCCACCCATACTCGCGAACAAATCCGAGACATAACGTCCACGGCGGCCGGGCCTGCGCTGCGTGCACACGCTGCCGGTTCGCGCCCCGCACACGGAAGGAGACAACGCGTGCAACTGGAAGCCACCCACCGCGCGGGCATCGTGCTCGGCGCGGACGACGCATTGCATCGAACCGGTACCGCCGCGCGCGACCCCGCGCTGAGCCCCCGGCTGCACAACCCCGACCTCGCGCCGACCAAGGCGGAGGGCCGCACCTGGGGCCGCTACAGCATCTTCGCGCTGTGGACCAACGACGTGCACAACATCGCGAACTACTCGTTCGCGATCGGGCTGTTCGCGCTCGGCCTGTCGGGCTGGCAGATGCTCGCATCGCTCGCGATCGGCGCGGTGCTCGTGTACGGCTTCATGAACCTCACCGGCTACATGGGCCAGAAGACCGGCGTGCCGTTCCCGGTGATCAGCCGGATGAGCTTCGGCATCTACGGCGCGCTGTTGCCCGCGATGATCCGCGCGGTGATCGCGATCGCATGGTTCGGCATCCAGACCTACCTCGCGTCGGTCGTGCTGCGCGTGCTGCTCACCGCGATCTGGCCGGGCCTCGCCGCGTTCGACGAGAACGCGATCTGCGGGCTGTCGACGCTCGGCTGGGTGACGTTCGTCGCGATCTGGCTGGTGCAGATCGGCATCCTCACCTACGGGATGGAGATGGTCCGCAAGTACGAAGGGCTCGCCGGCCCGATCATCCTCGTCACGACGCTGTCGCTCGCCGCATGGATGTTCAGCCGCACCGGCGGCCATCTCGCGATGTCGATCGGCAAGCCGATGACCGGCCTGAAGATGTGGACCGAAGTGTTCGCGGGCGGCGCGCTGTGGCTTGCAATCTACGGCACGCTGGTGCTCAACTTCTGCGATTTCGCGCGCGCGTCGCCGAGCGCGAAGACGGTGCGGGTCGGCAACTTCTGGGGCCTGCCGGTGAACATCCTGGTGTTCGCGACGATCAGCTTCGTTCTCGCGGGCGCGCAGTTCAAGCTGAACGGCCAGATCATCCACAGCCCGACGGAAATCATCGCGACGGTGCCGAACAAGCTGTTCCTCGTGCTCGGTTGCCTCGCATTCCTGATCGTGACGGTCGCGGTCAACATCATGGCGAACTTCGTCGCGCCGGCCTTCGTACTGACGAGCCTCGCGCCGCACCGCCTGACGTTCCGCCGCGCGGGCCTGATCAGCGCGACGGTCGCGGTGCTGATCCTGCCGTGGAACCTGTACAACAGCCCGATCGTGATCGTCTACTTCCTGTCCGGCCTCGGCGCGCTGCTCGGCCCGCTGTACGGGATCATCACGGTCGACTACTGGCTCGTGCGCAAGCAGCGCGTGAACGTGCCGGACCTTTATACCGAAGCGCCGAGCGGCGCGTATTTCTACACGCGCGGCGTGAACCGCAAGGCGCTCGCGGCGCTCGTGCCGTCCGCGCTGATCTCGATCACGCTCGCCGTCGTGCCGGCCTTCAGCGCGATGACGCCGTTCTCCTGGCTGCTCGGCGCGGCCATCGCGGGCAGCGTGTACTGGCTGACGGCCGATCGCAAACGGCAATACGACGAGCGCTCGGGCGAACCCATCGCGGTCGCCTGCGCCCGACACTGAACGCAGCATACGGAGTGCACCGATGAGAATCCTGGTAGTCAACGTCAACACGACCGCGTCGATCACCGACGCCATCGCCGCGCAGGCGCGGGCCGCCGCGTCGCCGGGCACGGAGATCGTCGGGCTGACGCCGCGCTTCGGCGCGGAATCGGTCGAAGGCAATTTCGAGAGCTACCTCGCGGCGATCGCCGTGATGGACCGCGTGTTGAGCTACGACGAGCCATACGACGCGGTGATCCAGGCCGGCTACGGCGAACACGGCCGCGAAGGGCTGCAGGAACTGCTGACGGTGCCGGTCGTCGACATCACCGAAGCGGCCGCGAGCATCGCGATGCTGCTCGGCCACCGCTACTCGGTCGTCACGACGCTCGACCGCACGGTGCCGCTGATCGAGGATCGCCTGAAGCTCGCCGGGCTCGACGCGCGCTGCGCGTCGGTGCGCGCGAGCGGTCTCGCGGTGCTCGAGCTCGAGGAGAACCCGGCCCGCGCGATCGAGTCGATCGTCGACCAGGCCGCGCGCGCGGTGAAGGACGATCGCGCGGAAGTGATCTGCCTCGGCTGCGGCGGGATGGCCGGCCTCGACCGGCAGATCGAGGAATGCACGGGCGTGCCCGTCGTCGACGGCGTGTCGGCCGCGGTCGCGCTCGCGGAATCGCTGGTGCGCCTGAAGCTGAAGACGTCGAAGGTCCGCACCTATGCGCCGCCGCGCCCAAAGCGGATCGTCGGCTGGCCGGGCACCTTCGTCAAATGACGGGCCGCGGGAACGCGTAGCGACATGCGGGACGCACCGGCGCCGAACGGCCTGTCCCTCGATGCGTCCGACGCAAGGAGTGCGCTCGACGGCCTGGACGCGCGCCTGATGCGCATCCTGCTCGTGCTGCTCACCGAGCGCACCGTGTCGCGCGCGGCCGTGCGGCTGAACATGTCGCAGCCGGCGACGAGCGCCGCGCTCAAGCGGCTGCGCACGCTGCTCGGCGATCCGCTGCTGGTGCGCAGCCGCTACGGCATGGTGCCGACCGAGTTCGGCGCGCGGCTGATCGAGCCGCTGCGCAACGCGCTGCGCGTGATCGACTTCATCCGCATCCAGCAGCCGACCTTCGACGCGCGCACGTCGGTGCGCACCTACCGGATCGGTTGCCCCGATTACCTGAACGTGCTGTTCGTGCCGAAGCTCGTCGCGTTGTTCCGCGAACGCGCGCCGAACGCGCAGCTCGTGTTCCATCCGCTCGGCGACGGCTACGACGACGAACGCGCGCTCGCCGACGGCGAGCTCGACGTCGTGATCGACAATCGCCCTGCCCGCGTGTCGCGGTTCCGGCAGGACGACCTGTTCGACGATCGCGTCGTGTGCCTGATGCGCGCCACGCATCCGCTCGCACGGCGCGGCGCGATGACGGCCGCCGAATTCGCGAGCGCCGCGCAACTGTGCCCGACACCGTCGTGGCTCGAAGCGTCCGGCGCGATCGACCGGCAGCTCGAACGCGTCGGCCTGCAGCGGCGGATCGTCGTCACGCTGCCGCACTTCGAACTCGCCGCGCATGCGCTCGTGCGCTCCGACCTGATCCTCACCACCACGTACCGGCTCGCGCGCCACTACGCGAAGCTGCTGCCGCTCGGCGCGGTGGCGCTGCCGGCCGAGCCGCCCGAGATCGTGTACCGGATGACGTGGAACGAGTCGGGCGCCTGCGTCGACGGCGTGCGCTGGCTGCGCGGGCTGATCGCGGAGGCGACGCGCGGCTGGCTCGACGCGGAGGCCGCGCAGCCGGCCGTCGCGGCGGTTGCCGCGAATGCGGATGCGGATGCGCGGGCGAATGTGCCGATCGCCGACGCCCCGCCGGAACCGACCCGACGCACGCGCCGCCGGCAGGCGACGCACTGCGGTGCATCGCAACGGCCGCGTGTCGCGCGCGCGGCGCGCGTTCATCGCGTCGCGACGAAGTCGCGCTGAATCGATCGCCGACGACAACCTGAACGCGCACGCTCGGCGGCTCCGTATCGTCTCGTGCAACGAGCCCGGCATGAACCCCCGCCGCACGCATCACGCGTCGAGCATCGGTTGCGCAAGCAACTTGTATGCGATGACGGCGACGGCAAGCGCGAGCACGCCGCTGACCGTCAGCGCCGCGGCGAATCCGCTCGCGAAGGCCGCGGGTGCCGCATCGGCAAGCGTGCGCGCGGCCGACGGCGGCACGTGCGCGAGCGCCTGCGCGAGATCGCCGGCCAGCAGGCTCGACATGAACGGCGCGTCGACGAACGCGCGCATGCCCGGCGCGGCGGACAGCAGCCGGTCGAGGTGCGCGTGCGTGCTGGCGGCCAGCACCGCGCCGAGCACGCCGACGGCCGTCACGATCGCCGAGAAGCGCGTGGTCGTGCTGATGCCCGACGCCATCCCGGTACGGCCCGGCGGCACGCACGCCATGATCGCCTTCTGCGTGTCGCCGTTCATGATGCCCGCGCCGCAGCCGGTCACGAACATGCCGAGCGCGACGAGCCGGTAGTCGCCGCCGGCCGTCAGCGCCGCGGTCGCGAGATTGCCCGCGCCGATCAGGGCGAGCCCGCCCGCCAGCACGCCGCCGGACGATACGCGCGCGGCGAGCAGGCCGCCGAGCGACGGCCCTGCGATCATCGCGAACGCGAACGGCAGCATCCCGAGCCCCGCATCGATCGCGGACATCCCGAACGCGTTCTGCAGGTACAGCGGCAGGAACGTCATCATCACCTGCGCGCACGCCGCATAGCCGAACATCGCGAGCACGGCACCGACGAAACGCGGCTGGCGGAACAGCGCCAGATCGATCATGGGCCGCGCCTGCCAGCGCTCCGCACCGATGAACGCGGCCAGCAGCGCGGCGGCCAGCGCGAACCGGACGAGCGTCGCGGTCGACAGCCAGCCATGCGACGGCGCGCCGATCAGCGCCGCGATCGCGCAGGCGAGCGCCGCGCCGAACAGCAGGCTGCCGGCGGCATCCACCCGTTTCGCGTGCGGATCGCGCGACTCGTCGATCGCGACGCGCGCGCCGGCCGCGAGCAGCGCGCACACCGGCAGGTTCAGCAGGAACACCCAGCGCCAGCCGATCCACTGCGTGATCGCGCCGCCGACCAGCGGCGCGACGGCCGTCGCGATCCCCATGCACATCCCCCAGATCGCCCACGCACGCGCCCGTTCGCGTCCGTCCGGAAAGCGGTTCGCGATCACCGCGAGCGCGGCCGTCAGCAACAGCGCGGCCCCGCCGCCCTTTGCCGCGCGCGCGGCGATCAGCCAGCCGGCCGACGGCGCGATCCCGCACCCGAGCGACGCGAGCGAAAAGAGCGCGAGCCCCGCGCCGAGCATGCGCTTGCGTCCGAAGCGGTCGGCCAGCCCGCCGGCCGGCAGCAGGCATGCGGCGAACGCGGTCATGTAGGCGCTCACGACCCATTCGATGTCGGCGAAACTCGCATGGAAGCCGCGCGCGATGCTCGGCAGCGACACGGCGACGACGTTCGTGTCGAGCACGATCAGCGAGCACGTCGCCGACGCGACCGCGAGCGTCGCGGCGGCCGGCAGGCGGGTGCCCGTGCGCTCGGCGGCAGGCGCGCCTGCGCGCGGGGCGGGAGAAGACTGGGACATCGACGGCTCCGGAACAAGAGGAACGAGCCGTATGCTAGGCTTGCTCGGTATTACCCGTCATTGACATACCGATGCAGTTTCATTAACGAAAATTGCAATCATGAATCCGCTCGAATTCCGTCACGTGCGCGCGTTCCTGAGCGTCGCGCAGCACCTGCATTTCGCGCGCGCGGCCGACGCGCTCGACATGGCGCCGCCCGCGCTCACGCGTCAGATCCAGGAAGCCGAGCGGCTGCTCGGCGTGCGGCTGTTCCAGCGCTCGCGCCGGGAGGTTTCGCTGACGGCGGCAGGCATTGCGTTTCTCGCCGAGGCGCGCGCGGCGGTCGAGCATCTGCAGCGCGGCCGCGAACTCGCGACGCTCGCCGAGCGCGGCGAACTCGGCCGGATCGAGATCGGCTACGTGTCGTCGGCCGTCTATTCGGGCACGCTGCAGCGCACGGTCGGCGCGTTCCGCGCCGCGCATCCGCGCATCGAGCTGAACCTGCGCGAGGTACCGATGGACGACGTCGCGAAACAGCTCGACGCGGGCCGGCTCGACCTCGCGTACGTGCGCCCGCCGTTGCCGCTGCCGGGCGGGCTGCGGATCGTCACGCTGCAGCGCGACGTATTCGTCGCGGCGGTGCCGGCCGATTCGCGTTATGCGGCGATGACCGCCGTGCGTGCCGCCGATCTCGCCGACGCGCGCTTCGCCGTGCCGGAACAGGAGCGCGGCACGCTCGAAGTCGCACGCCGCGGCCGCTTCGCGCCGGTGATCGCCGCGCGGCCGGGCGGCTTGCTCGCGGTGCTCGCGTGCGTATCGGTAAACGGCTGGGTCGCCGTGATCCCGGACGCGCTCGCCGGCTGCGTGTCGTTGCCGGGCGTCGTGTACCGGCCGATCGCCGGCAAGCCGATCATGTCCGAGCTCGCGCTCGCGCACCGGCGCTTCGAGAAGGCGCCAGCGGTACGCGCGTTCCTGCGCGCCGTTCCTGCCGCGGGCTAGCGCCTGTCCCGCCGATAACGGACGCGCGAATAAGCATTTCGCGATTCGATGTTTGCCGGCGCGAAACCGATTCCGTAATCTGCCCGGCAGCCGCGCGGCCTCTCGCGCGGATCACCGAGGACCTGCCGCCGATGACTTCGCCCCCCGCCCCGGCCCGCCGCCGCGCACTGCTGCGCGTGGCCGCCCTGGCCGCCGCACCGCTTGCCGGCGCCGCCGCACGGCCCGTCCGCGCGGCCGGCCCCGACCTGTCCAACGTGACGCTGGTGCTCGGCGACCAGGCCGGCGGCCTGCGCGCGCTGGCCGAAGCCGCGCGCGTGCTCGACGGCGTGCCGTACCGGTTTCGCTGGGCGAATTTCCAGGGCGCCGCGCCGCTGTTCGAAGCACAGCGCGCGGGTGCGATCGACCTCGCGCCGGCCGGCGACCTGCCGGTGTTGACGGCCGCGCTCGGCGATCCGGCGCTGCGGATCGTGGCCACGCGCGTCGGCTCGCCGACATCGCTCGGCATCGTCGTGCAGCCCGATTCGCCGGTGCGCACCGTCGCCGACCTGAAGGGGCGCACCGTCGTCGTGTCGTCGGCGCGCGGCAGCATCTCGCAATACCAGCTCTACGGCGCGCTGCGCGAACACGGCCTCGCGCCTGGCGACGTCGACGTGCGCTTCGTGCTGCCGGTCGACGCGTTCGCCGCGTTCGAGGCCAGGCAGATCGGTATCTGGGCGACCTTCGATCCGTATTACGGCAACGTGGTCCGGCGCGGTGCGCGCATCGTGCGCGACGGCAGCGGGATCAATTCCGGGCTCGCGTTCCTCACGTCGCCGGTCGACACGCTCGACGATCGCGCGAAGCGCGCGGCGCTGTCGGACGTGCTCGCGCGGCTCACCCGAGCCGGCCAGTGGGCGCTCGCGCATCCCGCCGATTACGCGACCGTCTATGCGTCGCTCACGCGCCTGCCGCGCGAGGCGGCCGCCGACATCGCGCGCCGGGCGGCGCTCGCGCAGCGCGGTGTCACCGACGCGGACATCGACGTGCTGCAGCGCGTCGCCGATCGCGCGGCCGCGGACGCGATCCTGCCGAAGCGCGTCGACGTCGCGTCGATCGCGGTGCGCAACCTGTCGGCCGCGTAACCGGCTGCACGTCGTCGCCTGTGCGGGCGTTCAACGCGCCTTCGCCATGTCGAGATCCGGCACGTCATCGCCGAACGTCGACGCAACCAGCGTGCGCATCGCGGCGACCAGCAGCGTCGGGCCCGACTGGTTGAACGTGCAGCGCTCGCCGGCCGCCGGCACTGCCCGATGCAGCACCGCGCGCCACGCACCGTGCCCGCCGTCGCGCTCGAACGCGCCGAACGGCAAACGCTCGACGAGCGGCCCGCCGTCTACCCACGACGACGACGGCGCGTACGGCACCGGCGTGCCGCCCGGTTCGCGCAGGACCGTGCATCCCGCGGCGTCGACGCGCGGCGCGCCGAGTGCTTCCGCCATCGCCACCCAGAAATCGAGCGGCGCACCGACCAGATCGTGAACCTGCATCGCGCCCTCCCGCGGCCGTGAAAACGCCATCCTAGCGCTGCCGCGCGCGATGCGCCGGCCACGCCGCGACCGGTGCGTTGCCCGGCAAGCGCGCCCGTCGTGCGAAACCGCCGATACGTGTTACGAATCGGCGATTCCTGCGTACAATGAACGCAACTCGTATCGTCCGGGCGGCGGTGGACACGCACCCCGGAACCGCATTCACGCCGAACCGGGCCGGGCCTGTTCGGCGGACGACAACCGGAACCATACGGTGCAGCGCAGGCCGGATCTCTCGGGAGACCGCAGCATGTCCACGCACGCCAGGAAACCGCTGATATCGCTCGTCGTGCCGTTTCATGACGAAGAGGAAACGATCGACGCGTTCTTTGCCGAAACGCTGCCCGTTCTCGAGTCGGTCGCCGGGGTCCGCTTCGAGATCGTCTGCATCAACGACGGCAGCCGCGATCGCACGCTCGACCGGCTGCTCGCGATCGCCGCCCGCGACGCGCGCGTACACGTCGTGGATCTCACACGCCGCTTCGGCAAGGAAGCCGCGCTCACCGCGGGCCTCGACGAGGCCGCCGGCGCCGCGGTGATCCTGATCGACGCCGACCTGCAGGACCCTCCCGCCCTGATTCCCGCGATGATCGAACACTGGCGCGCCGGTGCCGAAGTCGTCGCCGCGAAACGCACCGACCGCATGTGCGACCCATACCTGCAGCGCGCGGCGGCGGCGCTCTACTATCGCGTGCACAACGCGCTGTCCGAAGTCGAAATGCCGGAAAACGTCGGCGATTTCCGCCTGATGGATCGCGAGGTCGTCGAAGCGCTGCGCGCGCTGCCGGAGCGGCGGCGGTTCATGAAGGGGCTGTTCGCGTGGGTCGGCTTTCGCACCGCTATCGTCGAATACACGCGTGCGCCGCGCAGCGGCGGCCGCTCGAAGTTCTCCGGATGGCGACGCTGGAACTTCGCGCTCGAGGGCATCACGAGCTTCAGCACCGTGCCGCTGCGCGTGTGGACCTACGTCGGTCTCACGTTCGCGATGCTGTCCCTCGCGTATGGCGCCTTCATCGTGGTGCGCACGCTGCTGTACGGCAATCCGGTGCACGGCTACCCGTCGCTGATTTCCGTCGTGCTGTTCGTCGGCGGTATCCAGCTGATCGGTATCGGCGTGATCGGCGAATACCTCGGGCGGATCTATCACGAGTCCAAGCAGCGCCCCGTCTATCTCGTGAGGCGGCGCTACCGTGCCGAGCGCGATGCCGCCGCCCAGCCGGCATCGAAGCTGCTGCAGTTTCCGCTGAAGCGCGCGCCCGCGGCCCGCCGCAGGGCAGCGATGCCGGCGGTCGCCGGCGCCGCCGCCCGCAAGGCGTCGTTCAAGTAGAACCGGACCGCCGCAATTGGACATTCCCCGCGAATCGATGCGCTCGGCGGAGCGGCCCGTGCGCGCGTGGCTCACGCTGCGGCGCGTCGTCGTGTACAGCGTGTTGATGCTCGTGCTCGACGCACTGTTCGTCACGATCTGGACGACCGTCGTTCGTCACGGGGCCGGGAGCATCGGGGCACGCCCCGGTGCCGACTTCTCGGTGTTCTGGTCGGCCTCGTACGTGATGCTGCACGGCTCGCCGGCGCAGGCGTACGACTTCTCCGCCTTCTCGCGGCTGACGACCGGCCTGTTCACGCATCTTCGCCGCGACGTCTTCGCCCCGTGGCTGTACCCGCCCACCTATCTGCTGCTCGTGACCCCGCTGGCGCTACTGCCCTTCGCGCTCGGTTACCCGGTGTTCGTCGCGATCGGCGTCGTCGTGCTCGGCCTCGTCGCGTGGCGCGTTTCGCGTCTCGGCATGATTCCGGGCGCATCGCGCGTCGGCCCGCTCGCGCTGGCCGCCGCGCCTTGCGTGTTCGTCACAGCGACGCTCGGACAAAACGCGTTCCTGACCGCATCGTGCGCGGCGCTGGCCGTCCACTGGGCCGATCGGCGGCCGATCTGGGCGGGCCTCTGCATCGGCCTGCTGTCGGTCAAGCCGCAGATGGCGCTGCTGTTCCCGTTCGTGCTGGTCGCCGTGCGCGCATGGCGCACGATCGCATGGGCCGCGCTCGCCACCGGCACGTTCGTCGCGCTGAGCGTCCTGATTTGCGGCATCGAGTCGCTGCGCCTGTTCGTCGCGAGCACCGGACTCGCGCGATCGATCGTCCTCGAACACGGTGTCGTGTTCTGGCTCGCGTCGCCGACGCCGTTCGCGGCGTTCCGGCTTGCGGGCGTGCCGCTCGGCGCCGCCTATGCCGCGCAAGCGTGTATTGCGGCAATCGCGATCGCCGCCGCGTGCATCGCATGGACGCAATCGCGCGATACCCGCGTGCGCGCCGCCGTGCTGGCAGTCGCGACGCTCGTGGCGAACCCGTACGTGTGGCACTACGAACTTGCGTGGCTCGCCATCGCGATCGCCTGCATGCTGTCGATCGGCTGGCGCGACGGCTGGCTGCGCGGCGAACAGGCCGCGATCGCGCTGATGTGGGCGCTGCCGGTCGCCGAATACCTGAACCCGTGGCTGCTGCTGCCGCAGATCGGCCCGGCCGTGACGCTGTTCGCGCTGCTCGTGCTGCTGCGCCGCGCGCGGCACGATGCTCACAACGCGAGCCGCGGCGGCACGTACACGCCGTAGTACGGCCCGACGCCCGTCGCGACACCGGTCAGCTTCACGCCGCCGACGAAGTGCCCCTGGATGTACTTGTACGTGCCGCCGAGCGACACGTCGATACGGAACGCCGCGAACGCGACGATCGGCACGTAGGTGCTGCTCGCCGTCTGCGTGACGACAGGCAGCACGACCGTCGAGCCGACCGGCACCGACGTGTAGAGCGTCGCCTTCACGCCGGTCGCGAGATAGATGCTGTCGCCGATATTGAGCGTCGTCGGGTTGCCGGTCACCATCAGGCCGCCCATCGTCGTCGTGTCGGTCGCGGTCGACAGGAACGACGTCCACTGGCCGCCCATGCACAGCGTGCCGTAGGTCTGGCCGTTCGTGATCGAGAATTCGTACGGCTGGTTGGTCAGCGGATTGATCAGCGGCTGGTTGGTCAGCGTGTTCCAGTACTGGTTGTACACGCACTGGTCGATCGCGATCGGAAAGAGCCCGCCCGCCGCCACCCCGCCCGGCGCGGCGAGCACCGCGATCGCGGTCGCGCTGCCGGACGCGCCCGGAATGCCGAGCAGCCCGCCGAGCAGCAGCGGAATCGAGCCGCCGTTCACGCCCGGCGCGCGCGACACGGTCACCTGAACCGCCGGCACGTCGTATTGGCCGGGCGTGATGGTCGTCGGCTGCATCGATGCGGGGTTGCGCGTCACGTTCCAGTACCCGGTCGTCACCGTGCCGGTCGCGAGCGGCGCGCCCGCCGCCGCATTCTGCGCGATCACGCCGTTCGCCGCCGGCGCGGCCTGCGACCAGTTCAGCGCGCCGCCCGTGGGCGACATCATCGCGTCGGCCGCCGCGAGCGCGGCCGCGTCGGCGGCGTTCTGCAACTGGTTGCGCACCGTGGCCACCCACGCGATGTCGATCGCCAGCGCGCCGAACGACAGCAGCGGAATCAGGAACAGCAGGAAGAACAGCGCGACGGAGCCGCGCTCGCGCGTGGCGCCGATGCATGGCGTGCCGGCTGCGTCATTCATAGAGCATCACCGAGCTGGCCGAGATCGTCACCGGGCCGGTGAGCGCGCTGAATGCCGACCCCAGCACCAGCCCCGAATACGTGTAGGTCACCGTGACCGTCAGCGCGGTGCCGGCCGTCGTGCCGTTCGCCTGCGTCACGGTGATGGTCGGCGTCGTCGCGGTGCCGCCGGTGATGAGGCTGTTCTGCGTGTAGGTCGATGCGACGTTGGCGATCTGTGTCGGGGTCAGCATCGGCACGCGCAGCACGACGCCCGCGCGCGCGGCCTCGCGGCTCGCGTTCGTGATGACGGCCTTGTCGCACAGCAGCAGGCTCGTGTCGATGATGCCGATCAGCACCATCAGCAGGAACGGCAGCATCAGCACGAACTCGAGGGATACGACGCCGCGCGCGTGGCGGGCACCCATCGCCTGGCGTGTCATCTTGCCGCCCCCGCGGCGGACGGCAGCGCGTGCGGCTCGAGCGCGGCCCCCGTCGACGGTCGCGCGGCGGCGGGCGCCGGGCGCGCCGCGAGCTGCGCGCGCACGGCCTCGTAGACGCGCAGATTGTCGGCCACCGCCGATGCGGGCAGATCCGCCGACAACAGCTTCTTCGCCGAATCGGTGTTGCCGAGCACGCCATACGCGAACGCGAGGTTCTGGCGCGCCTGCCACGGCGCATCGGGCAGCCCGGCCACGTCGAGCAGCACGTTCACGCCTTCGCGCGGCCGGTTGCTCAGCACGAGCGACAGCCCGAGGTCGACGCGCAAGCCCTGCGCATCCGGATGCACGCGCAGCGCATCGCGGTATACGGCCTGCGCGTCTTCATGGCGGCCCTGCAGGTCGAGCACCGTACCGAGCCCTTCCGCCGCGAGCGGCAGGTTCGGCTGCGCGGCCAGCAGCTCGCGGTAGCGCTGGGCGGCCTCGTCGAGCCGGCGCTGCCGCAACGCGACGCGCGCGAGCCCGACCTGCGGCCCGGGTTCCGCGGGTGCCTGCTGTCGTGCCTGCTCGTAGAGAATCCGCGCGCGCTCCAGATCGCCCGCGCGGTAGCTGACGTCGCCCAACCCGAGGCGCGCCGGGAGCGAATCGGGATGCCGGGCGAGCACCTTCTCGTACAGCGTCGACGCGAGATCGACGTTGCCGCCGGCGAGCGCGCTGTCGGCAATGCGCAGTTCGGCCTGCGGGTCGTCGCTCTTGTGCGACAGCGCTGACCTCGTCTGGATGCCCGGCGCGCAGCCGCCGGCCAGCACCGGCAACACCGCCGCGAATGCGAACGCACGGATCACGGATCGTGTCATTTGAACACCTCGAGCAGGCGAATCGCCGCTGGGCCCGCCGCGATCAGGCCGACCGTCGGCAGGATGAACAGCATCATCGGCAGCGTGATCTTCGGCGCGAGCTTCGCGGCCTGCTCCTCGAGCGCGACGATCTGCTCGGTGCGCTCGCTGCGCGACAGCGTCCGCAACGCCTGCGTGATCGGCGTGCCGAAGCGCTGCGATTGCGTAAGCGTCGTGGCAAGCGAGCGCGCCGACGCAAAGTCGACGCGCGTCGCGAAATGCGTGAGCGCTTCGGATACGTTGCCGCTCAGCGTCAGCTCGTCCGCGCATACCGTCAGCTCGTCGGCGAGCGGCGGGCAGATGCGCTCGAGTTCGCGCGCGACGCGCCGCACGCCCGATACGAGGCTGTTGCCGGCCATCGTGCAGATCACCAGCAGGTCGAGGGCGTCCGGAAAGCACGCGGCGATGATCCGCCGGCGCCGCCGGATCATTGCGCCGAGCACGTATTCCGGCACGATCACGCCGATCACGAACGCGGCGACCATCGCCAGCGCCCGGATCACGACGTATTCGCCGAAGCGCGGAATGTACGGGCTGAACACGATCGCGACGCCCGCGAGCAGCACGCCGCAGCTCAGCTTGATGCCGATCATCGACGACACCGCACGCCGCTCGCGAAAGCCCGCGCGCGTCAGCTGCAGCCCGAGCTTCACACGCTGCATCGGGTCGAGCACGGGCAACCGCTCGCCGAGTTGCGCGAGCCGCCGCGTCAGGTCCTGACGTACCTCGCCCGGCTGCAGCCGCCCCGCCACCAGCGACAGCGGACGCTGCCCGGCCGCCAGCTGCACGCGCTCCGCGATCCGCCGGCGCGTGCCGCCGCCGGGCGTCGCGAGCGCCGCCGCGACGCACGCGAGCAGCAGCAACAATTCGAGGCCGCGGGCGGCCAGCATCGACATCGTCATCGCGCGGTATCCAGTTTCGAGATCTTGTGAATCGTCAGCAGTCCGATCGTCAGCAGCACCGCGGCGATCGTCAGCATCACGCGTCCGGCATGCGTGTCGAACAGCAGCATCACGTACGCGCGGTTCACGAGGAACAGCGCGCCGATCATCACGAACGGCACCGCCGAAATGATCTTCGTCGTGATCCGCCCCTCGGCGGTCAACGCGCGTGTCTTCAGGCGGATGTCGCGGCGCGTGCGGATGATGCTCGACAGCTCGTCGAGCGTCTCGCCGAGGCTGCCGCCGGTCTCGCGCTGCAGCAGCAGGTAGACGGTGAAGAACGAGAAATCCGCGATCATCAGCCGGTCTGCCGCGTGCGTCAGCACGTCCTTCAGATCCGCGCCGACGCGCAGGCTGTCGCCCATCGAGCGAAAGGTCGAGCGCACCGGCTCCGCCGCGCTGTCGCCCACCGTGCTGATCGCCTGCGTGACCGGAATGCCCGCGCGCACCGCCCGCACGATCAGGTCGATCGCGTCCGGGAACGCTTCGAGAAACCTCAGCCGGAACCGCTCGACCAGCGCGCGATAGCTGGCGCGCATCGCCACCAGCGGCAGCCCGACGTAGATCAGCGGATGGAGTGCGTGCGGCAACGCGACGAGTTGCACCACCACGATCGCGGCAATCGCGCCGGCGATCGTGCCGGCGACGACGATCCGCATCCCGCGTTCGCCGCCAACCGCCCGCACGCGCGTCACGTAGCGCTGCAGCCACGCGCGCGCGCGGCTTTGCCGCCGCGGCAGGTTGAACAGCGCGATGCCGGGTGCCGCGGCCGCACCGGCTTCCCGACCCGCCAGCGACGGCGCAAGGTGCCGCATCCGCTCGCGAATGCGCTGCTCCGGCGTGTGGCGCGCACGGTCCAGCCACGCGGACAGCGCGAGGCCCGCCGCGAGGATCACGACGAACGCGCCGAGCGCGAGCAGGTCCGCGGTGCTCATTGCCGGAAGACCTCGGTGAGCGCGTCCTCGACGCCGTAGTACGCGGCGCGCGGCGCGAACGCCGGCCGCAGCGACGACGCCTCGAACACGCCTTTCACCACATCCCGCGTCGTGTCGCCTTCCTGGCGGAACGCAAACAGGTCCTGCGTGATCACCACCTCGCCTTCCATTCCGACGATCTCGGTGATCCGGGTCACGCGGCGCACGCCGTCGCGCATCCGCTCGACCTGCACGAACAGGTGCACGGCGCTCGCGATCTGGCGGCGGATCGACAGCAGCTGCAGGTTCGCGTTCGCCATCATCACCATGCTTTCGAGCCGGCTGATCGCGTCGCGCGGCGAGTTCGCATGGATCGTCGTCATCGAGCCGTCGTGCCCGGTATTCATCGCCTGCAGCACGTCGAACGCTTCCGCGCCGCGGATTTCGCCGAGGATGATGCGGTCGGGCCGCATCCGCAGCGCGTTGCGCACGAGGTCGCGCTGCGAGATCCCGCCGAGCCCTTCCGTATTCTCCGGCCGCGTCTCGAGACTGACGACGTGCGGCTGCAGCAGTTGCAGCTCGGCCGCATCCTCGATCGTCACGATCCGTTCGTGCTCCTCGATGTGTTGCGACAGCGCGTTGAGCAGCGTCGTCTTGCCCGAACCGGTGCCGCCGGAGATCACGATGTTCAGCCGGCACGCGCACGCGATCTTCAGCACCTGCAGCATCCCGTGCGAGATGTTGCCCTGATGCGCCATCCGCGCGAGCGTGATGTCGCGCTTCGCGAACTTGCGGATCGAGATCGACGCGCCGCGCATCGCGATCGGCGGCAGGACCACGTTCACGCGGCTGCCGTCGGCAAGACGCGCGTCGACCATCGGGCTGCTCTCGTCGACGCGGCGCCCGACCGCCGCCGCGATCCGCTGCGCGACGCTCGTCACGTGCGCGTTGTCGCGAAACTTCAGCGGCGTGAGTTCGAGCCGGCCCGCGCGCTCGACGTACACCTGGTCGGGGCCGTTCACGAGGATGTCGGAGACGGTGTCGTCGGCGAGCAGCGGCTCGATCGGCCCGACGCCGAACATGTCGTTCAGGATCGCGTCGACGATCAGCACCTGCTCGCCCGCCGTGATCTTCAGGCGCTCGCGCTCGACCGTGTGCGCGGCCACCTGCTCGATGCCCGCGCGCACTTCGTCGCGCGTCTTCATCAGCGCCGCCGACATGTTCATCGACGAGAACACCGCGGTGCGAATCGCGTCGAACTTGCCGGAACGAATCAGCGCCTCGTGGGTATCGGCCACCGCAAGCCCGCGCGCGGATGCGGGCGCCTGGCTCGCTGCCGGGCCCGGCACCGGTGCGCCTTCGGGCGGCGCGGCGGGAGAAGCCGCCGGCCCGGGCGCAGGCGTCGGCCGTTTGCGGGTACCGAACGTCACGATCCTTTCCTCCATTTCACGAAGCGCGCGTACCACGGCTGCGCGACGGCCATCGATTCGCCGGTGATGCCGTTCGCGAGCAGCCGGATCTCGTCCAGGAAGCCGCGGCGTTTCGTGCCTTCGATCGGCTCGCCGAGGTTCTCGGCGACCGCGAGCGTCTGCGGCTCGTGCGGCAGCTCGCGCAGCCGCACGCCGCCGAATGCGTCCTCGAAGTCGGCCTGCGCGACGCGCCCCTTGACCGGCTCGAGCGGGTTGTTCAGCATCATCGACAGCAGCCGCTCGCCGGGCAGCTCCCGCACGAAGCGCGCAAGCCGGGCGGCTTCGTACGCGGCATGCACCGAGCGGTCGGCGACGATATAGACGAGATCGGACACCGTCAGCGCATCCTCGAACAGTTTGCCGGCGCGGTTGCCCACGTCGAACAGCACGTAATGGAAGCGGTCCTTCAGCATCTCGACGAGCGACGCGATCGCCTCGTCGCGCAGCGGCGCGTCGTCGCCATACGCCAGTTCGGCCGAGAGCACGTGCAGGCGGTCACCCTTCGTGACGAACATGCGGTCGAACAACGCGTCGTCGGGACGCTGTTCCATGTTCAGCAGTTCGATCAGCCCGTTGTTGCTCGACAGCCCGAGCATCGAGTTCGCGCCGCCGCCGTGCAGGTTCAGGTCGACGTATGCCACGCGGCGGCGCTTCTCGCCCGCCAGGCAGCGCGCGAGACTCACCGCGACCGTCGTCGTGCCGACGCCGCCGCGCGCGCCGACGAAGCTGACGATCTTGCCGGTGCGCACCTGCACGACCGATTCCGTCGCGGTCAACGCGCGCCGCATCAACTCGACGGTCAGCGGCTTCACGATGTAGTCCTGCACACCGATGCCGAGCAGGTTGCGGAACAGCCCGACGTCGTTCTGCGTGCCGATCGCGACCACCCTCACGGACGGATCGCACACGTCGGCGAGCCGCATCAGGTCGGACACCGGCAGCACCGAATCCGACACGTCGACGATCAGCTGGCGCGGCGAGCGCTCGTGCTGCTGCAGCAGCCGGATCGCGTCGTCACAGTTGCCCGGCTGCACGTGGGCGCGCGTGATCGACAAGTCCTGGGCGACGCGGCGAATCACGTCTTCGCTGCCGGCATCGGACACGACCGCGATGAGATCCGCCGCACCGGCTGCGGCGGCGCGCTTGGCATTCTGGCGATCGAGGACGTTCATGGGCGGCATCGCGATGGGCATCGGGAGCGGGTCAGTGGCCGGGCGAGCCGGTCGTCGTCAGCGTCTTGTCCGGAGCCGGCTGCTTCACGCGATCCTCGACGTAGCGGCGCACCGCGTCGGCGGCGACTTGCGCATCGGCGCCGCCGTACGGCACGGGCGCGACCAGGTCTTCCGGCCGCGCGAGCATCGTCGCGAGATTCGTGTAGGTCGCGCAGCCGAACGGCACGCCGGGCCGCCCGAACCCCGCATCGACGAGATGCGACGGCTGCATCAGCTTCGCGCAGTCGGGCGGCACCGCGTGCACGCCGTCGAAGCCGATCGCGCGTGCATCGGGCAGGTTGAGCGGCGGCGGCGCCGAGAAGCAGCCCGCAAGCACCAGTGGCGGCAAGGCGGCGACGATGGTTCGAACTCGCATGCGCGCTCCTCCGGTCAGTACACGAAGCCCGCGGCGCCGACGAGGCGCGGCGTATCGCCCGTCAGCAGGTCGAGCCCGAGATTGCGCTGGATCGCGAACTCGAGATCGCTGCTCGGCCGCGCGACGGTGTCGAGCGCCTGCTCGAGCTGGCCGGGGCCGGTCGGCTGCACGATGTACGGCGTCACGATCACGACGACCTCGGTCTTGTTGTCCTGGAAGTTCTTCGACGAAAACAGCCGGCCGATGATCGGCAGCCGGCCGAGCCCCGGCACCTGCGCCACGGTATCCGCCGTCTGGCTCTGCAGCAACCCGCCGATCGCGAAGCTCTGCCCGCTCGACAGCTCGACCGTCGTCTCGACGCGCCGCACCGAGAGTCCCGGCACCCTGACGCTGCCGGTCGTCACGCTGTTGTTCGAATCGACCTCGCTCACCTCCGGGCGCACCTTCAGGCTGATCCGGTTGTCGGCGAGCACGGTCGGCGTGAAGTCGAGCGACACGCCGAACGGCTTGAACTCGACCGTGATCGCGCCGGTGTTGCCGGCCTGCGCGACCGGAATCGGAATTTCGCCGCCCGCGAGAAAGCTCGCGGTCTGCCCGGACATCGCGGTGAGGTTCGGCTCCGCGAGCATCGTGATCAGGCCTTCCTGATCGAGCGCGTCGAGCACGACGTCGATCGACCAGCGCCCCGCGCGGAAGCCGCCGAGCACCGAATACGCACCGGTCGGCGACAGGTTGAACACCTTGGTCGTCGGATCGAACAGCGTGCGGCCGCTGAGCAATCCGCCGAAGAAGTTGCCGGCCGAGCCGAGCGAGCTCCAGTTGATGCCGAGCTGCTGCGTGACGTTGCGGCTCACCTCGGTCACGCGCACGCGCAGGTTCACCTGGATCGGGCGCGACAGCGTGAGCCGGTTGACGATCTTTTCCTTGTCGTTGACGTAAGGCGCGAGCGACTGCATCACGGCGTCCGCGTCGGCCGCGCTCGGCACCTTGCCCGACACCATCAGCGAGCCCGGCGCGCCGGACACCGACAGCTTCAATTGCGGAAAGCGGCTGTCGAGCACCGCCTGCAGCGACGCGGTGTCGACCTGCACGATCACCGTGCGGCGCAGGATCGGCCGATGGTTCGCGCCGAGCGCGATCAGCGTGGTGGTGCCGGCCTTCTTGCCGAACACGAACACGGTGCGCGGCGACGGCACCTGGATGTCCGCGATGCTCGGGTCCGCGACGAACATCGCGGTCGCGGGTTCGGCCAGCGACAGCATCTCGCCCTTGCCGGTCGCGATCGACAACGCCGCGCCGGCGTCCGTCGCGCTCGCGCGCTGCGCGAGTGCGACGCCCGGCGCGACGATGCAGGCCAGGCACCAGAAAGCCATCCAACGAACCATGCGCACCATGCGTGTTCCCGTCAAATGCCGGCCGCCGGGCGGCCGGCCCGAATCGTCACTGCTCACTGCGGCGCCGCGATCCGTGGCACCTGCGCCGTCGCATCCGCGGCGACATTGCCGCCCGGGGGTGCCGCGGGCGCCGCCGGCGCAACCAGCGTGCCCATCCAACCGGACGGCAGCGGCGGCAAGCCCGGCGTGCCGGTGCCGGTGCCGCGCGACCCGTCGTCGACCGACGAGCCGCGATAGATCACGACCGTATTGCCCTGCGGCGCCGGCCGCGTGTCGGCGTCCGTTCTCGCGGGCTGCGCCGGCTGCGCACGGCGCGCCGCGCGCGACACGTCGCCGGCCCACACCGGCGGCGTATCGGGCTCCGCTTCGTCGCCGCCCGCCGCCTGCCGGCGATCGCTCGTCGCGAAGCTGCGCAGCGACAGCGACAGCGAGCCGAGGCGCGTCGCGACCAGCACGACCTGCGCGGTGCGCGGCGCGACCTCGAGCGTGACCGTGCGCGCGCGGGCCGGCACGTCCGGCGCACTCGCAGGCGTCTTCGCACGCTGGAATTCCGAGCCGACCGCGAGCACGCGCGCGCGCCGCACGACCGTCTCCGCTTCGAACGTGCCGGGCGACGTCGCGGAACCGCCGATCTCCTGCGTGAGCACCACGTCGACGAAGTCGCCCGGCTGGATCAGCCCCGCGTTGCCCGACACGTCGTCGACCGGCACCGAGATCGCGCGCATGCCGGGCTGCAGCGCGGCCGCGAGAAAATCCGGCGCGGCGCCCGGAATCACGTTGTCCGCACGGATCGGCGCGCCGGCGTCGACGCGATTGCGCAGCAGCGCGCCTTTCAGGTCCGCGCCCGGTTGCGACTCGACGAACGCACCGGCCGGCACCTGCGTGCGCGGCATGCGCTTCCACGCGAGATCGTTGTCGCGCAGCAGCAGCCCTTCGGGCAGGTCCGCCGCCGCGACGCGCACGCGCACCTCGGCCGCTTCGCCGGGCACCGGCGGCGTCGACGCGGCGACATACAGTTGGCGCAGGATGAACGCGCCGATCGCGGCAGCGATGATCAGCACGGTCATTCTCAGGGGTTTGGGCATGGCGGCGTGCGTCCCCGGTCTAGGCAAGCGAAACCGCGTGAGGGAACGGCGCCCAGACGGCCAGCGCCCCGCCGAGCGCGAGCGCGATCCCGTACGGCACGCCGCGCGTCGCGATCGTACGCGCCGGCGCGGCGCGACGCTGCCATGCGACGGCCGCGAGCGCGGCGACGCCGCACGCGGCGCCGCTCGCACCGACGATCGTCAACACCGGGAACGCGAGCGCCGGGCCGGCCCACAGGAATACCGCCGCCGCGAGCTTCACGTCGCCGCCGGCGATCCAGCCCGCGTGACGCAGGCCGGCGAACAGCAGCAGCATCGCCACGGCGGTCGCCACGTGACCGGCGAGGTGCGCGAGCCCTTCGCGCGCGAGTGCCGCCGCAACGAAATACAGCATCGCGAACGCCAGCACCGCGCGATTGGAGAGGTGCCGCGCGCGCGCATCCTGCGTCGCGAGCGACACCAGCACGAGCGTCGCCGCCGACTGTACGAGAAAGAGCATCGGAGAGCCGTCCGTCGGCGCGCCCCGGCTGGATACGTCGTACCGCTGCGGATCCGTGTGTTCGTCGGCGGCGCGCGGGTTCAGGAGATCAGATCAGCGCAGTGACCTTGTTGATCAGCGCGGTGAACACGGCCGGCAAGCCGCCGGATGTACTGCTGAGGATCACCCCGACCGCCGCCAGTGCGACCACGACGATGCCGGCCAGAACCGCGTACTCGAGCGAGCTGACGCCGCGTTCATCGCGCAGCAAGGTCTTGACGTATTGCAGCATGACAACCTCCGTGTGACGGGGTCGGTGATCGACCGTTGAGTGAAAAGAAGCGGCGCTGCTTCGGTGGCACGCACGGCATTTTCGCCCATTCACGACTCATGCGGCAGCCCTGTCGTCGGGCCATGCGCATCCCCCGGAATCCATTCGATCGCTGCAACGCGCGGTGGTCGGCAATGGAATCCGCCGCGACATGCGCGCTGGTTGTATAGCTGCATTGGCACAATGCAATTCACACCGATTCGTCTAGGGTATAGACAATTTTTTTGGCGATTTCAAACTATTTAGCGTCAGAGTGTATTTATGGGCGGTGCACTTCAGCGATGAAATTCGCGCATGCCATTTGCCGCTTTTCGGCATGATGCAACAAGCCCGGCGCGGCGTGCAGTAAGAATGTTAATACCGGGATGCATCGTTGCCGACGCCGTTGTAATTCGATGATTTTTATTCAGTTTTCCGATATGCCGCGTGATTTTCCTGTTCGAACCTGAAACGGACTCGCGCGTGCGTTTCCCGGCATCTTTTTCGTGCGCGCCGACATGATCCGGAAAATTTTGCGCACCCGATCGCATCGCCCGATCCGGATTAGCGCCGCTGTCACCGACGCTCGATCCGCACGCCGCGCTCGCCCGTCTCGCCATTTCCAATCGGCGACACGCGTGATTTGCCAACCCGAAACGCGGCGATAAGCATAGTTCAAATCGTTGCTTGTCCCGCGCCCGAGGCGTCCTCCAGAATGGTTCGACACCCTCCGGCCCGATTTCGACTCCTCACCATCCGACGCACCATGATCGACCGATTCCCGTCTCCACTGCGCCTGCTGCGATCGCTGCTGATCGCGTCCCTCGTTGCGTTGCCCGCTGCCGCCGCGCACGCCGACAAGCCCGCCACGATCCGCATCGGCGTCGCCCAGCAGGGCACCGGCGATCCGCCGACCTTCGGCGGGTCGAGCGCGGCCACCGCGCAGTTGCAGCAACTCGTCGAAAAGGAATTCGCGGCCGACGGCATCAAGGTGCAGTGGCTGTTCTTCAAGGGCGCGGGCCCGGCCGTCAACGAGGCGATCGCCAACAAGGCGCTCGACTTCGCCTACCAGGGCGACCTGCCGGCCGTGCTCGCGCGCTCGAACGGCATCAGGACGCGCCTGCTGCTCGCCGCGAGCGTGCGCTCGGGCGTCAAGATCGCGGTGCCGCCCGACTCCGGTATCCGCTCGATCACCGACCTGAAGGACCGCCGCGTGTCGATCTTCCGCGGCACGAACCTGCAGCTCGTCGCCGACAACGCGCTCGCGAAGAACGGCCTCGGCGAACGCGACCTGCGCGTGATCAACCTCGACTCCGCGAGTTCGCTCGCCGCGCTCGCGTCGAAGGGCATCGACGCGTCGGTGGGCGACTATCAGTTGTACAAACTGCGCGACGCGGGCCTCGCGAAAATCATCTACGAATCGCAGAACGACGGCCCGCAATACACGCGGCAGACCCACCTGCTCGTGCTTGACGACTTCGAGCACGCGCATCCGGACATCGTGCAACGCGTCGTCAACGCGCTGGTCAAGGGTGCGCAATGGTCGTCCGACGAAGCGAACCGCGATGCGCTGTTCAGGCTGTGGGAAAAAAGCGGCGTGCCGTATGCGTCGTGGCAGGCCGACTACGCGAACCAGCGCCTGAAGGACCGCCTGTCGCCGCTGATCGATCCGTTCCTCGTCGCGCGCTACAAGGCCGTCGCCCAGGACGCGCTGAAGCTGAAACTGATCCGCCAGCCGGTCGACGTCGACGGCTGGTTCGAGCCGAAGTACCTCGACAACGCGTTGCGCGCGCAGCACCTCGAGCACTACTGGCCGCGCTACGACGCGGCCGGCAAGCCCCTCTCCTGACCCGGACCCGCCCCGATGAGCGACACCGCGATCCCGATTCCGTCGTCCGACCCGCACGCGCGCGCCGCGCCGTCCCGCGCGGCGACCGCGAAGCGCGTGGCGTGGCTGCTCGCGCCGTGGGCGCTGCCCGCGCTGCTGTTCGTGTTGTGGACCGTCGGCAGCGCGCGCGGCTGGATCGCACCGCAGATCCTGCCGCCGCCCGCACACGTCGCCGACTCGCTCGCCGAGCTCGCGGCCAGCGGCGATCTCGCGCGCCACACGCTGATCAGCCTGCAGCGCGTGCTGGTCGGCTTCGCGGCCGGCACGCTGCTCGGTTTCGCGACCGGCGCGGCGCTCGGCCTGTCGCGCACGCTCGAAGCCTACGTGCTGCCCGGCTTCAATGCGCTCGTGCAGATTCCCGTGCTCGGCTGGCTGCCGTTCCTGCTGCTGCTCGTCGGCGTCGGCGAGCCGCTGAAGTACCTGCTGATCGCGCATGCGGCGCTCGTCCCCGTGACGATGAGCACGCTGCAGGGGTTCCGCCAGGCGCCGCCCGCGCTCGATGAAGCCGCGCGCGTGTTCGGCTATACGCGCCGCCAGCGCATCGTCCACGTCGTGCTGCCGGCCGCGATTCCGACGCTCGCGACCGGCGTGCGGCTCGCATTCACGAAATCGTGGCTCGCGCTCGTCGTCGTCGAACTCGTCGCGTCGTCGGAAGGGCTCGGCTACCTGATCGTGTACGGGCGCCAGCTGTTCCAGCTCGATCTCGTGATGGCGGCGGTGATCGTGGTCGGCGCGGTCGGCCTCGCGATCAACCGGCTGCTCGACGCGCTCGAAGCACGGCTGCGCCGCGGCGTGCCGTCCGCATTCCGCGGTTGAACCCGATTCAAGGATTCTCCTCCCATGCCGCTTGACGCCACGTCCGCATCGGACGCCCCACCGCCCGCCGTCAGGATCGCCCGTCGCTTTCCCGTGCCCGATTGGCGCGGTTTCGTCCTGCCGCTCGCCACGCTCGCGCTCTGGTGGGCCGTGTCGTCCGCGCACCTCGTCAAAAGCGGGCTGCTGGTCGGCCCGGCCGACGTGCTGCACACAGCGTGGACCCAGACGACCAGCGGCGCGCTGGCACGTGCATTGTCGGCATCGCTCGCGCGCGAAGCGTGCGGCTTCGCGATCGGCGCGACCGGCGGCCTGCTGCTCGGCACCGTGCTCGGACTGTCGCGCGTCGCCGCGCGCATGGTCGGCCCGAGCTTCGACACGTTCAAGCAGATCTCGCTGTTTGCGTGGATTCCGCTGATCTCCGTCTGGTTCGGCCTCGGCGACGTCGCCAAGGTCGTGTTCCTGTCGCTCGCCGCGCTGCTGCCGGTCGCCGCGCATACGTGCGACGGCATTCATGCGGTACCGCGCACCTACGTCGACGTGGCCCGCGCGCTGCGTTATTCGCGGCTTCAGCTCGTGCGCCACGTGATCCTGCCCGCCGCGCTGCCGTCGATCTTCACCGGGCTGTATCTCGGCCTCATCTACTCGTGGCTCGCGACGCTCGGCGCCGAGTACCTGCTCGTCGCGGGCGCCGGGATCGGCAACACGCTGATCGACGGCAGCGAGCAGTTCCGGATGGATCTCGTGCTGTTCGGGATCATCGTCGTCGGCGTGACCGGCTGGGCGCTGAACGCGGTTGCGCGTGCGATCGAGCGCAAGGTGCTGGCACGGCGCGGCGAGCTGCGCCGCTGATCGCCCTCTTCCTTCCCGTTGCTTCCCTTTCCGCCATGACGACTCTCGCTTCCGATTCGCTCGATATCCTCCACGTGAGCAAACGCTATGCGCAACGCGGCGCATCGCTCGCCGTGCTCGACGACGTGTCGCTGCACGTGCGTGCCGGCGAGTTCGTCACGATCGTCGGCGCGAGCGGCTGCGGCAAGTCGACTTTGCTGCGCCTGATCGCCGGGCTCGATACCGACTACGCGGGCGAAATCCGCGCCGGCGAAGAAACGGTGCGCGACACTTCGCTGCAGCGCGGGATCGTGTTCCAGGATCACCGGCTGTTCCCGTGGCTGACGGTTGCGCAGAACATCGAGGCCGCACTGCGCAATGCGCCGCTCGACGCACCGGCCAAACGGCGCGCGGTAGCCGAGCACATCGCGCTCGTCGGGCTGAACGGCTTCGAGCATGCGTACCCGAACCAGCTGTCGGGCGGCATGGCGCAACGCGTCGCGATCGCGCGCGGCCTCGTGAATCGCCCGCGCGTGCTGCTGCTCGACGAACCGTTCGGCGCACTCGATGCACAGACGCGCGCGCGGATGCAGAACGAACTGCTGCGCATCTGGGAACAGGAACGCATCACGATGGTGCTGGTCACGCACGACGTCGACGAAGCCGTGTATCTCGGCGATCGCGTCGTCACGATGGCGCCGCGTCCGGGGCGCATCGAGCGCATCCTCGACGTCGCGTTGCCGCGGCCGCGCCGGCGCGACTCGCCGGAATTCGCGCGGCTGCGCGACGCGGTGCTCGCCGATTTCGACGATCTCGAACCGCCCGGCAACGGCGGCAGCGTCAGCCGGGCAAACCGTGACGAGGCGCCCGATGCGCACCGGATCGGCGCATGGCGGCTCGCGTGGTGATGCGCTCACGCGGCGGGCCCGATGCCGTGCCCGAAACGCTCAGCATGCCGACACATATCGATCATCACGGCGCGCACTAAGGTTGTGACGATTCATCGGTTCCGGTTCCGCGCGGTCCCTGCTTGAATGGAGACTCGATCGACCCGACCCAGGAGACTCCCGATGTCCGAAGTCCAGCACGCCGCTCACCCGTCATCGCATGCTTCGCACGCCGCCGCGCCGCGCACGGCCGCCGTCCCGCTTCAGCTTCGCCAGGTCGCCGGCCGGATCGGCGCCGAAATCGCCGGTGTCCGGCTGTCGGGCACGCTCGACGACGCGACGTTCGACGCGATCCAGGCCGCGCTGCTGCGCCACAAGGTGCTGTTCTTCCGCAACCAGGGCCATCTCGACGACACCGCGCAGGAAGCCTTCGCGCGCCGCTTCGGCGAGACGGTCGCCCACCCGACCGTGCCCTCCGTCGACGGCAGCGCGCACCTGCTCGAACTCGATTCCGCGCACGGCGCGCGCGCCAATTCGTGGCACACCGACGTGACGTTCGTCGACGCGTACCCGAAGGTGTCGATCCTGCGCGCGGTCGTGATTCCGCCATTCGGCGGCGACACCGTGTGGGCCAACACGGCGGCCGCATACACGCATCTTCCCGAGTCGCTGCGCGCGCTCGCCGACACGCTGTGGGCAGTGCACACGAACGCGTACGACTACGCGTCGACGCACGTGCATGCCGACGACACGCAACTGAAGCGCTACCGCGAAGTATTCACGTCGACCGTCTACGAAACCGAACATCCGGTCGTGCGCGTGCATCCGGAGACCGGCGAGCGCACGCTCGTGCTCGGACACTTCGTGCAGAAGATCAAGGGGCTGTCGTCGCAGGATTCCGCCCATCTGCTGCAGGTGCTGCACGAACACGTGACACGCCTCGAGAACACCGTGCGCTGGAACTGGCAGCAAGGCGACGTCGCGATCTGGGACAACCGCGCGACGCAGCACTACGCGATCAACGACTACGGCGATGCACGCCGCGTCGTGCGTCGCGCGACCGTTCACGGCGACGTGCCGGTCGGCATCGACGGCCGCCGCAGCGTCGTGCTGAAGGGGCCCGGCGCGACGCTGCAATGACGTTCCCCGCACGGTGGCGGCTTCGGTCGCCACCGTGCCGGCGCCACCCTGCATTCCCGCCTTCCCGACCGGAGGATCCGACCATGACCTTCCCGCCACCGGGCCGACGCTTGCATGCGCAACGATGTCGCCGTCCGTCCGCCCCGTTCACTTCCGCCAGGAGCGTCGCATGAGCGCCCTACCCGTACCCGCCGCCGAGCCGGTCGACGTGATCCCGCTGTCCGCCCACATCGGCGCGGAGATCCGCGGCATCGACCTCACCCAGCCGCTGACCACGCCGCAGATCGCCGCGATTCGCGCCGCACTGCTGAAATGGCGCGTGATCTTCTTCCGCGAGCAGTTCCTCACGCACGAGCAGCATGTCGCGTTCTCCGCGCAGTTCGGCGAGCCGACCGTCGGCCATCCGGTGTTCGGCCACGTCGACGGTCATCCGGCCGTCTATTCGATCGCGAAGCATCGCAAGGCGACGCGCTTCGAAGGCGAGCCGGTACGCCGGCCGTGGACGGGCTGGCACACCGACGTGACGGCCGCCGTCAATCCGCCGTGGGCGTCGATCCTGCGCGGCGTGACGATTCCGCCGTACGGCGGTGACACGCACTGGACCAACCTCGTGCGCGCCTATGAAACGCTGTCCGCACCGCTGCGCGGCTTCGTCGACGGCTTGCGCGGCATCCATCGCTTCACGCCGCCGCCCGGTGCGCGCGCGACCGGCGCATTCGACGAAGCCGTCGAGCGCCGCCCGCTCGTGACCGAGCATCCGCTGGTGCGCGTGCATCCGGAGACCGGCGAACGCGCGCTGTACGTGAGCCCGAGTTTCCTGAAGTCGATCGTCGGGCTCACGCCGCGCGAGAGCCAGGCCCTGCTCGAACTGCTGTGGGAACACGTGACGCGGCCGGAATTCACGATCCGCTTCAAGTGGGAGCCGCGCAGCATCGCGTTCTGGGACAACCGCGCGACCGCGCATCTCGCGCCGGTCGACATCTTCGATCTCGACTTCGATCGCCAGCTCTACCGCACGACGCTCATCGGCGACGTGCCGGTCGGCCCCGACGGCCGGGCGTCCGTCGCGCTCGAGGGCTCGCCGGTCGAGGCAGCGGCCGCGGTCGCGCTGAACTGACCGCCGTGTCGACAGCCGGCGCATCCGCGCCGGCTTCCCCGCCTCAATCCAGCCACACGCCGTCGAACCGGTGCCCGCCGAGCGGCGAGAACGTCAGCCCGTGCACGCGCTTCGAGATCGGCAGCGACACGATCGACGTCGCGATCGGCGTGAACGGCACCTGATCCTTGAAGACGACCTGTGCCTGCTCGTAGAGCGACGTGCGTTTCGCGACGTCCGAGTTCGTGCGCGCCGCGCTGACGAGCCGCTCGAAATCCGCGTTGCACCACTTCGCGAGATTGCTGCCGTGCACCGCCTCGCAGCCGAGCAGCGTGCCGAGCCAGTTGTCGGGGTCGCCGTTGTCGCCCGACCAGCCGTACAGGATCGCGTCGTGCTGCCCGTCGCGTTTCGCGCGGCGATTGTATTCGCCCCACTCGTAGCTGACGATCTTCGCGCGCACGCCGATCTTCGCCCAGTCCTGCTGGATCAGTTGCGCCATCAGCTGCGCGTTCGGGTTGTACGGGCGCTGCACCGGCATCGCCCACAGCGTCAGGTCGAAGCCGTTCGGGAATCCCGCCTGCGCGAGCAGCGCCTTCGCGGCGGCAGGATCGCGCGGCGCATCCTTCAGGCGCGGGTTGTACGACCATTGCGCGGGCGGCATCGGGTTCGTCGCGATCGTCGCATCGCCGTTGAACACGGTCTTGATGATCGCCGTCTTGTCGATCGCGATGTCGAGCGCGCGCCGCACGTCGACGCGATCGAGCGGCGGATGCTGCGTGTTGTACGCGACGAAGCCGACGTTGAAGCCCGTCCCCGAAAACAGCGTCAGCTTCGGATCCCGCCGCACCGTTTCGAGATCGGCCGGCCGCGGGAACACCGACACCTGGCACTCGCCGGCCGTGAGCTTCTGCAGGCGCGCGGCCGGATCGGGCGTGATCGCGAACACGAGATGCGCGAGCTTCACGTCGTCCGGCTTCCAGTAGTCGGGATTCGCGTCGTAGCGGATCACGGCGTCCTTCTGGTACGCGCGCAGCTGGAACGGCCCCGTGCCGACCGGGAGCTGGTTGATGTCGGCTTCGCGATGGCGCGCCGTCAACTGCGACGCATATTCGGCCGACAGGATCGACGCGAACGCCATCGCGAGATTGCGCACGAACACGACGTCGGGCTGCTTCAGCACGAAGCGCACCGTATCGTCGTCGAGCTTTTCGATGCGCTCGATGTTGCGGTCGAACCCGAGATCGCTGAAGTACGGGAAACTGACCGGGTAGGCCTTGCGGAACGGATCGTCGGGATCGAGCATCCGGCGGAACGTGAACACGACGTCGTCCGCCTGGAACGGACGCGTCGGCGTGAACCACGCGGTCGTCTGGAACTTCACGCCGCGCCGCAGGTGGAACGTGTAGACGCGCTGGTCGGGCGACACGTCCCAGCTCGTTGCGAGCGACGGCACGAGATCGAGCGTGCCGCGCTTGAACTGCACGAGCCCGTTGTAGACCGTGTACGTGCTCGCGTCGAAATCGGTGCTGGTCGTGTGCTGGCCCGGATCGAAGCCGGCCGGGCTGCCTTCGGTGCAGTACACGAGCGTCTTGCCGGCCGGCGCCGCGAACGCGTGCGTGACCGTGCCGGCGAGCAGCAGCGATGCGGCCACGCCGCGCAGCACTGCAACGGCAACGGAGGTGTGCCGCGCACGATGCGCGGCCGATGAAACGAATGGAATCTTCATGGTGGCGGTCAGGGAAGGACTGTCATGCGAATGACGACCGCCGATCTTCGCGCGCCGCCCGCCGATCGCTTACCAATTAATTCCGCGTTGCTTATCGCCGCGGATGCATCCCGCTGCCACCGCATGGAAACGTCCGCGCGAGCACCGTGGACATGCGTGCGAATGCCGCTGCAGCGGCCCGCCCCGCGTCGCGCATCGACGCCGTTCGCGGTCCATCCTTCCGGCCCCCTGCAGGTTCTCCGGAATGGGCGCATCGTATCGGTTGGTCAACGCCGGCAGCGGTGCGCGGGGATACGCCCGGCGCACGCGTTCCGGCGCGGCGTGCCTGCCGGCGCGCCGCCCCTTCCTGGAGGACCCACGATGTCGCTCAACCCCGCTACGCCCTCTCGTCCCGTGAAGTCGCCGGGCCCCGATCATCCGATCACGATCGAACCGCACCCGTCGCGCGTCGTGGTCAAGGTGGCCGGCAAGATCGTCGCCGATACGCGCCGTGCGCTCGCGCTGCGCGAAGCCAGCTATCCGGCCGTGCTGTACGTTCCGCGCGAGGATGCCGACATGGCGCTGCTGCAACGCACCGACCATGCGACGTACTGCCCGTACAAGGGCGATTGCGCGTACTACTCGATTCCCGCCGGCGGCGCACGCTCGACCAACGCGGTGTGGACGTACGAGCATCCGAACCCGGCCGTCGAATCGATCCGCGCGCACCTCGCGTTCTATCCGGATCGCGTCGACGCGATCGAGGAAAGCCCGCTCGGCACCGATTGAGCGCGGCGCCGCGCCGGCGTTCACGTATTGTCCGCCCGCTGATTTGCATATGCGGATTCGTTGGTTGGCCGCCAGCCCGCGCGGCCGTATCGTCGTCCATCCGGCGCGGGCGCGGCCGGCCGCGCGCATCGACCGCATCCGGCTGCGTCCCGTGCCGGTCGCGCCGACAGCCCGCGCGACCCGTGAACCCGCCAGCAGGACGCCTCGATGAACGACCTACCGCACGCAGATCTTGAAACGACCCCGGCAAACCCGCGCCGCCGCCAGTGGCTGCACGGCGCGGCCGCCGGACTGGCCGGGCTCGCGCTCGGCCCGCTCGCGGGCATGCCTGCACTGGCTCAGGGCAGCGACAAGCGGCTGCGCATCGGTTTCCAGAAATACGGCAACTTCGTCATACTCAAGGCGCGCGGCACGCTCGAGAAGCGGCTCGCAAGCCAGGGCGTGGCGGTCCAGTGGCTCGAATTCCCGGCCGGTCCGCAATTGCTCGAGGGGCTGAACGCCGGCGCGATCGACGTCGGCACGGTCGGCGAAACGCCGCCGATCTTCGCGCAGGCCGCGGGCGTCGATTTCGTCTATATCGGCAACGAACCGCCCGCGCCGCACGGCGAGGCGATCGTCGTGCTGCCCGATTCGCCGATCCGCACCGTCGCGCAGCTGCGCGGCAAGAAGGTCGCGTTCAACAAGGGTTCGAACGTCCACTACCTGCTCGTGAAGGCGCTGGAGCATGCGGGCCTCACGTATGCCGACATCCAGCCGATCTACCTGACGCCCGCCGACGCGCGCGCCGCGTTCGTGCAGCGCAACGTCGACGCGTGGGTGATCTGGGATCCGTACCTGGCCGCGGCCGAACGGCAGCTCGGCGCACGCGTGATCGCGGACGGCGACGGGCTCGTGCGCAACACGCAGTACTACCTCGCCGCCCGCAAGTATGCGGCCGCGCAGCCGCAGGTGCTGCGCACGCTGCTCGAGGAAGTCGACGCGGTCGATCGCTGGGGGCGCGACCATGTTCCGGAAGTCGCCGCGCAACTGTCGCCGCTCGTCGGCCTCGATGCGCCGACGCTCGAAGTCGCGCTCAAGCGTGCCGGCTACGGCGTGCAGCCCGTCACCGATGCGACGCTGGCGTACCAGCAGGGCATCGCCGACGCGTTCAGCACGCTGAAGCTGATTCCCGGCAAGGTGACCGTCGCCAACGCGCGCTGACGCACCGCTGCCGCGACGCGTTACGGCGAACGCGTCGCGCCGATCCGCCGCCATTCGTCGTAATCGGTGACGAGACCCGCGTCGTCGACCGCGATATCGGCCGCATACGCGCCGCTCTCGTAGCGGTACACGTGCTCCGCCGTGCGCGCATAGCGCTGCTCGCCGCGCACGATCTCGAACGACGGAAAACGCAGCCACGCGGTACGAATGACGGCCGATGCGCCGACCGCCAGCCCGAGACGCCGGATCGGCAGCGTATTGGTCGACGGACTGAAGCCGAGATCGATGTCGGTCGCGCCCGCGAGGGCCGGCGCTGCGTCACCGTCGATCGTCCAGTGCCCCGCGTCGCATTCGATCGCGAGTTGCCGGGGCGGCGCTGCGCCGAGCCAGTATGTCACGCGCACCGAGCGCGTCAGCCAGTCGGCGCCGCATACGATCGCATAGTCGACGCGAAACGGCGTGCCGTCGAGCGCGCCCGCCACTGCTCCCGACAGGTCGATGCCCGCACGCGTCTCGGCGAGCCGGCACCATTCGGCCGCCTGCCAGGTCTGCGCGATCTGCCATGCGACGCAGCGCGTGCGCGCCGCTTCGTCCCGTTGTGTCATGTCGGCTCCCGTCGATCGCATGAGCCGGATTTTCGCTCACGGCGTCGATGATCTCACGGCCTTTGTCTGGCGCGTGCCTTCGTACCGATACCGAGTATCGGCTCGTCGCGCACCTTCGGTACCGGTCCTGCTTTGGTACCATCACCGCTCGGTATCACCCGAACCGGACAAGGGGCGTGATTTCATGGATTTGCTGGCGACGATGCGCATCTACGTCAGGGTCGTCGAGCGCGGCACGATGTCGGGCGCGGCACGGGATCTGGACATGGGCCAACCGGCCGTCAGCGAGCGCATCGACAAGCTCGAAAAACGTCTCGGCACACGTCTGCTGATGCGCAGTGCGCGTACGCTCACATGCACCGACGAAGGCCGCATTTTCTACGAACGCAGCAAGGCGCTGCTCGAAGCGGCCGAAGCGTCGATCGCAGCGGTTTCGAAAACGGAAAACACGCTCGGCGGCACGATCCGGCTCGCCGCGCCGCAATGCTTCGGCGAGGTCGTGATTCCGCAGGCGCTGATGCATATCCGCACCGCGTATCCGCAACTGCACATCGACCTGGTGCTGAACGACAACATCGTCGATCCGGTCACGGAAGGCGTCGACATCTCGATCCGCCTCGGCCAGCTCGGCGACGGCGGATTCGTCGCGCATCCGCTCGGCCAGGTCGACCGCGTGCTCGTGGCCGCGCCCGCCTATCTCGACCGCCACGGCCCGATCGACACGAAGGCCGATCTGGCGAACCACCCGTTCATCCGCGTCAAGGGCATCTTCGCGAACGAGCAGTTGCCGCTGCGGAGTGAAGACAAGACGCTCGAATACGCGCGGATCCAGACGGTGATGACGACGAGCCACTGGCGCCCGATGTTCGACACGATCCTGGCCGGCGGCGGCATCGGCGTCGTGCAGGCGCCGGCCTGCGCCCATGCGCTCGCGCACGGCAGGCTCGTCGAGATTCTGCCGCAATACACGATCCCCGCATCCGCGCTCAACGCGCTGGTCCAGGCGCAACGGCCGCTGCCGCCGCGCGTGCGGGTCGTCGTCGATCTGCTGAAGAAGGAGATTCCGGCGCTTTTGGACGGAAGCAAACCCTGAGCGCGCATACCCGCCCGAGCGGTACCGTCTGCTTTCCGGACAACTGAAGCCTCGCCTCGAAACCGTCCGTCGATTCGATCCGATTCGATCCGATTCGATTCCATGCGGCCACGCGTTTGCCGGCGCCGTCGCGTCGTTGCCCGTGCAGCCGCCACGCAGTCACGCAGTCACGCGCGCCGCATCACCACGCCTGCCGATAGATCGCCAGCGCGTCGGCTTCCGTCACCTCGCGCGGATTGTTCACGAGCAGGCGCGTCTGCAGCATCGCGTCCGACGCCATCCTCGGCAGGTCGCCCTCGCCGATGCCGACCTCGCGCAGCGTGCGCGGAATGCCCGTCGCGACGATCAGGCGATCGATCTCGTCGATCAGCGCCTGCGTCCTCGCGTCGTCGCTCCCCGCGGCCGACGGCGCGACGATCGCCGCGAGTTCCGCATACAGCGGCGCGGCAGCCTGCGCATTGAAGCGCAGCACGTGCGGCAGCACGAGCGCGTTCGACAGCCCGTGCGGCACGTGGAACATGCCGCCGACCGGATAGGCCAACGCATGCACGGCCGCGACCGGCGCGTTCGCGAATGCCTGGCCGGCGAACATCGCGCCGACCAGCATCGCTTCGCGCGCGCGGCGATCGTTGCCGTCGTCGCAGGCCTTCAGCAGGTTGCGCGACAGCAGCGTCAATGCGTGCACGGCCAGCATGTCGGACACCGGATTCTTCAGCCGCGACGACGTATAGGCCTCGATCGCGTGCACCATCGCGTCGATGCCCGTCGCGGCGGTTGCCGCGCGCGGCAGCCCGAGCGTCAGCTCGGCGTCGAGGATCGCGACGTCCGCGAACAGCTGCGGCGACACGACGCCCATCTTGCGCGCCTCGCCGACCGTGACGATCGACACGGCCGTCACTTCGGAGCCGGTGCCGGCCGTGGTCGGCATCTGCACGAGCGGCAGCCGGGACGTGGCAACCTTGTCGACGCCGTACATGTCGGCCAGCGCCTGCCGCCCCGGCGCGAGCACCGCGATCAGCTTCGCGACGTCCATCGACGAACCGCCGCCGAGGCCGAGCACGATCTCGGCATCGGCCGCCACCGCCCGCGCGGTCGCCTCGAGCACGACGTGCTCGGGCGGATCGGCGATCACGTCGTCGATCACGGTCACCTGCCAGCCGTGCGCGGCGAGGCTCTCCAGCGCGGGCGCGAGCACGCCGCTGCGATGCAGGAACGCGTCGGTGACGACGCACAGCCGCGCGAGCGCCGGAAAGCGTTCGCGCAACAGCGCGCCGAGCCGGCGCGCGGCGCCGAATTCGACGATCTGCGTCGGCACGGTACGGAATTGAAACGGGTTCATCGGGTGCCTCCCGGTGGCGTCGCCGTGCCGGTGTCCGGCTGCACCATGTACTGCGTCACGTCGCGGCGATCGAGCAACGGAATGATCGCGCCGACACCGAGCCGCTGGAAATGCGGCGTTTCCCGATGCACGTCGAGGCCGTCGGCATCGCGGTAACGCTCGAGGATCACGATATGGTCGGGATCGACCGGCGACCGGAAGTACGCATAGTCGAGGTTCTTCGGCTCGGCCCGCGTGGCCGGCGCGAGTTCCGCGAGCAATTCGATCACGCGGTCGCCGTTGCCGGGTTTCGCGAAGAAATGGGCGATGACCTGCAGGTAAGGTTCGTTCATGCTGCGCTCCGTATTCGCCAGCGGCCCGTCATGACGGGCCGTCATTCGACCATGCGCGGTCGCTCGTCGAGGGCGGCAGTCGGCGGCCCGACACGGTGCCGACGCCTCGTCGTCGCATTGTATTGAATCGGTGCCGCTTGCGCCGCGCACGCGTCATGCATGCGACGGCACGCTTCGCGCGAAGGGTTCACGGCAGGGCCGTCGAATGCCCGCGCGTCACACCAGCCGGCCGCCCCCGTCGACATGCAGGATTTCGGCATTCATGAAGCCGTTGCCCAGCAGGAACGCGATCGCTCCGCCGACTTCGTCGGCGCGACCGACGCGTCCGCCAGCTGTCCGCCGGTGAGCACGATCGAGCCGGTCGCGGGCATCAGCGGCAACGCGGCGCGGATCGCATGGACCGGCCCGGCGATACGCTCCTGCAGCGCGGCGAGCAGAATTCCGAATTCCGGCTATTGCATCGCCCCCCGGGCGGCGCCGGTGGGCCCTTCGGCTAAAATGCCGCACTTTCCACCTTGTCCGGCCCGCTCGCCATGCAACCCGCTTCCCCCGCCCGATCCGCCGCCCACGGCGCCGACGATGCAGACCTGTCGCACGACCTCGTCTACGGTCCCGACGACCGGCCCGCGCCGATGGTCGCCTTCGTCGCCGCGCTGCAGCACCTGCTGGCGATCATCGTGCCGATCGTCACGCCCGGCCTGCTGATCTGCCAGGCGCTCGGCGTATCGAGTCGGGATACGACCCTTATCGTGTCGATGTCGCTGGTGATTTCCGGCATCGCGACCTTCGTGCAGTGCAAGCGCTTCGGCCCGCTCGGCGCCGGCCTCCTGATCGTGCAGGGCACCAGCTTCAACTTCGTCGGCCCGCTGATCGCCGGCGGCAGCGTGATGGTCAAGCAAGGCACGCCGGTCGAGACCGTGATGGCCGCGATCTTCGGCGTCGTGATCGCCGGTTCGTTCGTCGAGATGGGCGTGTCGCGCATCCTGCCGTTCGTGAAGCGCCTGATCACGCCGCTCGTCACCGGCATCGTCGTGCTGCTGATCGGCCTCACGCTGATCAAGGTCGGCCTCATCAGCATGGGCGGCGGCTACGGCGCGATGGCCAACGGCACGTTCGCGAGCGCCCAGAACCTGACGCTGTCGTGCCTCGTGCTCGGCACCATCATCCTGCTGAATCGCGTGCCGATCGTGTGGGTGCGCAGCACCGCACTCGTGATCGCGCTCGTGATCGGCTACGCCGCGGCTGCCGTGCTCGGCCGCCTCGATTTCACCGGCGTGCACCAGGCCGCGCTGTTCCAGGTCCCGACGCCGCTGCATTTCGGCATCGGCTTCTCATGGTCGCTGTTCGTGCCGATGCTGATCATCTACCTCGTCACGTCGCTCGAAGCGATCGGCGACGTCACCGCCACCAGCAAGATCTCGAAGGAGCCGGTCGAAGGGCCGGTGTGGATGCGGCGGATCAAGGGCGGCGTGCTCGTGAACGGCGCGAACTCGCTGCTGGCCGGCGTCTTCAACACGTTCCCGAGCTCCGTGTTCGCGCAGAACAACGGCGTGATCCAGATCACCGGCGTCGCGAGCCGCTACGTCGGCATCTGGATCGCGGGCATGCTCGTGGTGCTCGGCCTGTTCCCGGTCGTCGCGGGCGCGCTGCAGGCCGTGCCGGAGCCCGTGCTCGGCGGTGCGGCAATGGTGATGTTCGGCGCGGTGGCCGCATCGGGCATCAACATCCTGTCCGGCGTCCAGCTCGATCGCCGCGCGCTGCTGATCATCGCGGTGTCGCTCGCACTCGGCCTCGGCGTGTCGCAAGTGCCGGACATTCTGAACAGCCTGCCGCATGCACTGAAGAACGTACTGGAGTCGGGTGTCGCGACGGGCGGCATCTGCGCGCTCGTGATGAACTGGTTCTTGCCGGAACAGAAGTAACGCTACGGACTCCATGACGACGCGGTCCGGCCGACGGGCCGCGTCGCGCTCGACGAGCCCGGCTTGGCCGGGCGCCCGACTCTCGCTAGAATCGGTTCATGCCTCAAGCCCCCATCTCCACGAATGCGCCGGAAGCCAGTGCGGTCCCCGTCAAGGAACGCGCGACCGTCGTCTGCTACCGCGAACGGCAGGTCCTGCTCGTCGCGCGCGCATCGTCGCGCTGGGCACTGCCCGGCGGCACGATCAAGCGCGGCGAAACGCCGCTCGAAGCCGCGCATCGGGAGCTGCAGGAAGAGACCGGCATCACCGGCCAGGACCTCGTCTATTCGATGCAGTTCACGGGGCTCGCGAAGGTGCATCACGTGTTCTTCGCCCAAGTCGGCCCGGAGCACACGGCCCAGGCGAGCAACGAGATCGAGAAGTGCAAGTGGTTTCGCATCGACAACGTCGACGAACTGCGCGCGAGCATCCCGACGAAACGCATCGTCGAGCTCGTCTACGAGCACGAAATCCTCGAGTAGGTAGACACCCCACCCCCGCCGGCTCGCGCGAGCCGATATGATGCGCCCACGGTCCATCACCGCGTTCCCTTCCGAGCGAGCTGCAGATGAACAGTGCGTACACCTACCGCGGGTACACGATCGATATCCGCTGCGAATTCCGGCTCGACGAATCGCGCGACGACGCGCCGCCCGCCCAGCTGCGGTTCGGGTTCGTCGCGGTCGTGCAGGTACGCTCGGCCGGCAGCGCGCCGCGCCTGCTCGGACCGATTCGCCTCGCCGACGACGGCGGCCACCTGTTCCGCAACACCCGCAATGCGTTGCGCGCAGGCCGCGCGGCCGGCGAAATCCTCGTCGACGATCTGCTGGTCGATACGGGTCAGGCAAAAGGACGCGCGCATTCCTGAGCCGTCGATCGGCCCGGCATCATCTTTGCGGCGTTTTGCGGAGCGCGCGTGCCGGCGCTCAGTGCAGGCGCTTTCGTCGTAGTTCGTGTGTGGAATAGACGGCGAGGAAGATACCGAGCATCGCAACGCCGGACGCCAGGAAGTCGTTTGCGGTTCCCGTGCTATTCAGCGATTTCGGGAAGATGCCGAGACTCAGCCCTGCGGCAGCCAGAAACACGCCTGCCGCCACACCCCACACCGGTCCGGTGGTCTTTTCGATTGTGTTTTTCATACAGCACCCGTCTACAGTCTTTGCCTGAATGGCGGCGGCGCATGGCGCTCGCATCTACCATTCGTGATTCGACTATAGCGGCGAAATAATCAGGGCGGATTTAGTGCTTTCACCGATCAAGTTTTTGCCGATCGCGAACATGCCGTGTCCCGGCGACTCATGCCCTGCTCGATCGATCCGGACAGGATTCCCTCGCTGTGAGCCTTATTGCCTGCCATTGCGTCGCGAATATCGATCGACGGGCAGCGGTTCTTACGCTCCGACGCAGAATTTACGGTTCGTTTCAAAGCTGCTCATACTGTGGGCGTTCCCCGCGGCTATGCTTCGTTGCACGCACAATAACCTCGAAGGGGGACAAAACAATGAACAACACATTCTGGAAGGCCGCACTATGCGTGGCAGCGGTGCCGTTCGCGCTCGCAGGATGCGGCGGCGGCGACGATGGCGGCAGCCCGCAAACCGGCACGCTGCACGTCGCGATGACCGATGCACCGTCATGCGGCTTCGATCACGTATTCGTGACCGTTTCTCAGGTTCGCGTCAATGCGAATGGGAATGCTTCCGATAACGATGCCGGCTGGTCGACCATCACGCTGGCGACACCGCAGAAGATCGACCTGCTGTCGCTGACCAACGGCGTGCTCGCCGATATCGGCCAGACCGCCTTGCCGGCCGGCCAGTATCAGCAGATCCGCCTCGTTCTCGCGCCGAACCAGGGCAATACCCTCGCGAACTCGGTCGTCCCGACGGGCGGCACGGAACAGGCGCTCGCGACGCCGAGCGCAACGCAAAGCGGTTACAAGATCATCCAGCCTTTCACGGTCCAACCGAACACGCTCGTCGACCTCGTGCTCGACTTCAACGCGTGCAAGTCGATCGTCCAGCGCGGCAACGGCACGTATGCGCTGAAGCCGGTCGTCACCGCGATCCCGACCGTCGTGAGCGGCGCGATCTCCGGCTATGTCGCCTCGGCCGAAGCCGGCGCGACCGTGTATGCGGAACAAGGCGGCAAGGTGGTCCGCGGCACGGTTGCCGACAACACCGGGAAATTCGTGCTGTCGCCGCTGATCCAGAGCTCGACGCAAGGCAACTACGACGTCGTGATCGTGCAGAACAACTTCGCGTCCGGCATCGTCCGCTCGGTCCCGGTCGTGGTGAACACGACCACGGCCGTGTCGGCGTCGACTGCCCCGATCACGCTGCCGGCATCGACGATGAGCACGGTCAGCGGCACGGTGACGGCAAGCGCCAATGCGTTCGTGCGCGCGTTGCAGACCGTCGATGCGAATGCGTACGAGATCACGTCGATCAACGCGAACCTGGATACGGGTACGTATGCGCTCAACGTGCCCACGGCCGCGCCGATCGTCGGCACGTACTCGGGCTCGCTGCCGGTCGCGCTGGCCGCGTCGCCGACCGCCGCGGCACAATACACGATCGAAGCGGACGCAGCGTCGGGCGCAACGCAATCGACGAACGTCAACGCGACGACCAGCCAGTCGAACGTCAATTTCAGCTTCTGACGCATCTGCAGCATCATCGAAAGGGCCTCACGGCCCTTTCCTCAATAAACGGGAGAACGAAGTGAAGAAAGGGGTTATCGCATTGCTCGCCGCGGCGAGCGTGGTCGGCGCGCTCAGCGGATGCGTCGCATACGTGCCGGGGCCGCCGGTCGTCGTGGCACCGCAGGGCGGGCCGGGGAACGGGTTCTGCCCGCCCGGACAGGCGAAGAAAGGCAATTGCTGATTGCACGAGGCCCGCGTAGCGCGGGCCTTTTTCATGGTCGGTCGCTGCATGACGGGCATCGCGGCGGAATGGCGGAAGGCAGCCGACTCCAACTGTCGGGCGAGAAGCCTCGCCAGGGTTTGACTTCCATCGTTGCGAGTCTCCTCGTACCCTTGCTTCGCGCCAGTTCAACTGCGACCCGCATCACTCGCTGCATGCCGAGAAGCGCTTGCCGCTTCGCACAGATGCGTGGCGGGCGGGCTGACCAATGCGACAACGTCATGGGCATTCCCTCAGCGGCAGACATGCCGCGCACGCGACTACCGTGATCCACGATTGGCCACATTGAACGATACCGTGGAGACCCGCGAGCTGATCAGCAATGTGGCCGCCGAGGACATATACACCGCGACGTGTCCAAAGCGAATCGCATTCGCCAAACCGCCGCTTCCATCCAGCGTCGGCGCACCGCTTGACGCGGCCGCCCGATGAGTCAACGAGATTAGCCCGCCGGTCACCGCAACACCGATCAATCCACCCATCGTTCGCAGCGCTCGAACTGAGGCAGTCGCGATGCCAACCTGTGCAGGTCCGGCCAGCTGATGGCCAATGATCGTCCAAGCCCGAAAACGTAAACCGAAGGCAATCCCAAGCAACGCGACGAGGTCCGTCGTCATTCCGGTCGACCCGCCGCGAAATCCGCGACGTCAAACCCACCGACAGCCTCCGGCGATAGCTGCCCGCCCGCATCGCGCAACCACGTTGGGCGAGCGGCGCGCCGGCAAGGCATCGACAAACGCGGCGAGAGCTACATTCCCGGCATGCGCACTAAATCGCGAACTCTCCAACGCGCTGCCGCCCGATTTGCGTCGACTATACGACAGATACGCGACGCACGATCTACGCTTGATCGATCGACTTGACGACACCACGGTGATCGAAAAATGAAGCCAGGTTTGGTCGTTCGACCTGCAATCATTAATCTTGCGTCGCGGCGACTGACGCTGGAACGGCAATAGATTCATTCCCCATGCCTATTATCTCCATCCATCCCCAGAAAATAGTGACATATCTCGCGAGGAATTATCTCAAATATAGCACACCGAAATAAATTGTTTACTTTCTCTATCCCATCTATATACTTACGATTGCATTTCAACCGCAACACCTGAAGTGCAACATCAAGAACAGTTGTTTTCGCAAATTCTTCCTTACTGAAGGAGAGTGAAATGAATGCTGTCTCGATTCAACCCACCAAAGTCGTCGCCTATGGCTCGTTTCTTGCCGTCATTCTGTCCAAGAAATCTATTCCAGGCGATGGACTCTACGGGCGCGGCGTGAAAGGTATGTAACAGTAGCGCGCTGAATCACACGATGATACGAGGCACGCGCCCAAGTATCGGCTGGGCGCGTGCCTCGCGAATGCTCTCATAGTGGGCATGCATGTCACACAAGCACTCGACAGAACAAGACGCGAAATTGCTTTATCCGAACTATTCGCTCGAATGCGTTTTACTTGATGGTGAGACGATCTTCTATAGCGAGACAAAGAATAGTTATTTCGGTCTGTCAGGGGTAGCAGTCGATATTTTGACGATCTCTCGGAGATTGCACACGGGGCTACGCGCGGAGGATTTTATTAATGAGATTGCAGGTAGCCGAGCACTAACGACCACCGATAAGAAATTGATTTTAGATGGAGTCACCACATTAATCGATCTGGGCGCCCTTTATGAAAAATGACGGCGCGTACATCTTTCTCACCCATAGCCTCGTGCGAGCCATGTTGCTTGGTCGGCCGGTCAGCGACGCCTATCTCGGTATTTTCAAGTCGATCTTTCCCGGCGCGGTTAGAGGCAGGTACGTGGGCGCGGTCGACACCGCCAACTTTCAGCAGATCCATCCAGCCGCTCTGCTTCAGATACTCGATCCACTGAAGCGCCATACCCGCCCCTTTGTCCTTACGTCGCCAACAGTATACGGAATGGCTTCCTCCTGACACCTCTGTGGTTCCTGAGCGAGAGCTACCTAAGATCCATCGAATGCCCGAATCCTGACTCGTTTCGTGTCTACCGCAAGGTCCAAAGCGAAATCCGATACCTCTCAATCACTCACATTCCTGCCCTGGCAGTTATTCACAGCGTTGCCTGCAAAAACTGTGAATAACCAGTGCTTCGGAATTCTTTACCGTCGAACTCGCGCCTTGGCATCCGCCTGACACCCTGTTTCCTGCCCTGTCCCGCGACCGTAGCCGAGGGCGGGGCGGCATCAAGGGGCGAGGGACCGTGTTGCCCGCACCATCCCTCGCCTCTTTCCTTGACACCGCCCCGCCCCCGGCTCCTTGGGTCGCACGGGCAGGAAACAGGGTGTCAGGCAAAAGCAAAGGCCAACCCCGAGTTCCACCGGGAAGGGGTTCCCGCGTAAGCGGCAAGGCCATCCCACGGCCCGTCCTTCAACCTTTTTGCTGTGGAGATAGTCATGCAACTCGCCTCTTCTTTCCGTTACGGCTCCCCGATGCTGCGTGCCGACTCGCCCCTGTCGGACGACCAGATTCGCCGCGTTGCCCCGTCCATCTTCGCGGACGGCAAGCACGAAAGCCGTTCGGAACGCTACACCTACATTCCCACCATCGACGTGCTTCGAGGTCTGCGCAACGAAGGCTTCCAGCCGTTCATGATCTGCCAGACCCGCGTGCGCGATCAGGGCAAGCGCGAATACACGAAGCACATGCTTCGCCTTCGCCACACGGATCAGATCAACGGCGACGAAGCCAACGAAATCGTGCTGCTGAACTCGCACGATGGCACGAGCAGCTACCAGATGCTCGCTGGCGTGCTGCGCTTTGTCTGCCAGAACGGCATGGTGGCGGGCGACAACATTGCCGATATTCGCGTGCCGCACAAAGGGAACATCGTTCAGAACGTCATTAATGGCGCGTTCGACGTGCTCGACGACTTCGACCTGATTCGCGAACAAAAAGAAGGTATGCGCGACGTGACGCTCGACCGCGACGAACAGCACGCGCTCGCCCGCTCCGCGCTCGCGCTGCGCTACGACCCGACCGATGCCGAGGCACCGGCCCCGATCACTGAAAGCCAGTTGCTCGCTCCGCGCCGTTTCGAGGATCGCCGCGACGACCTCTGGACGGTGTTTAACCGCGTGCAGGAAAACCTCACCAAAGGCGGGCTGCATGGCCGCTCGCGTACCGGGCGCGCGATGTCCACACGCCCCATCACCGGTATCGACCAGAACGTGAAGCTCAATCGTGCCCTCTGGATGCTGGCCGACGCCATGCGCCAAATGAAGGCGTAAGCGCCATAGGGCGATGTCGCGTCGCCCTATTCCAACCATTCCTTTCAGGACTCCTATCCAGGTCTTGTCCTGACAGGTTTCGGAAAAGACGCGACCCGGACCTTTCTTCTCAATCCTCGGGAGTCAATCATGCAAACCGAAACCACCGACGTGGGCACCGCCGATGCAGCTTCCTTGCTCGAAACTAGCTTCGGCAACGAGCAGCCCATCGTGACCGTGCCGTATTCCAGCCTGCGGCGCTCGCCGCTCAACGCGCGCACAAAAACCCTTTCCGGCATTCCCGGCCTCGCCGCCAATATCCGTGCGAAGGGCCTGCTGCAAAATCTCGTTGTCCACGAAATGAAGGGATCACGCGGCAAGCAACTCCGGTATGGTGTCTGCGCGGGCCAGCGCCGCGAAGCCGCGCTTGACCTGCTATTCGAGCAGAAGCACATCGCCGCCGACTATCCGGTGCCCGTGCGGATCGTCAGCGAAGGCGAAGCCCTCGCGATTTCACTGATCGAGAACAGCGAGCGTGAAGGACTCGACCCGTTCGACGTGCTGCGCTCGTACCGGATGCTGGCCGAAGAAGGCCGCAGCGTCGATTACATCGCTGCGCTGTTTTCCGCTTCGCCTCTCACGGTCAAACGGCGCATGAAACTCGCGAACGTGTCGCCCAAGCTGCTCGCCCTGCTGCGCGAAGACGGCATTACCCTTGACCAGTTGGCCGCGCTCGCATTGGCCGACGACCATGAAACGCAGGAGCGCGTCTGGTTCGATGCGCCGAACGACTGGCAGCGTGCCCCGCAATATCTCCGTCAGGCGATCACGCGGGCCGAAATTGATGCGAGCTGCAGCCGTCTGGTGCACTTCGTCGGCCTCACTTCTTACGAGGCGGCGGGCGGGTATGTCCGACGCGACCTTTTCAGCGACGTTGAAAACGCCGGATTCATCGCCGACGCGGAACTGTTGCAGCGACTCGCGGGCGAAAAACTCGAAGCCGTGGCCGAGAAAGTCCGTGCCGAAGGGTGGAACTGGACCGAAACACGCATCGAACGAGACGCGCTCGAACTGAACCACTACGGCAGGCTCGATCCGCTCGACCGCCCATATACCGAGGACGAGCAGCGGGAAATGGATGCCCTGACGGCGCGACAAGATGAACTCACGGAACAGTACGACGCACTTTCGGAGGACGATGAAAACGCCTATGAGGAAGGCGAACGGATCGAGGTCGAACTGAACGCAGTCACCGCCTCGATTCAGGCGCTTGAAATACGCACGCAAGCATGGGACGCACAACAGATGGCAGAAGCCGGTGCGCTCGTCATCCTCGACCCGCAAGGCAACCTGATCATCGAGCGCGGGCTGGTACGCCGTGACAGCGATGCCGGGCGCGGCGCGGGTACTGCGACAATCGAGCAGGCCGTCGCCACACCCAAGGAGGCGACCCGGAAGCCCAAGCCGGTTCACAGCGCGAAGCTCTGCCAGCGCCTGAGTGCCCACCGCACCGCCGCCATTCACGCGGAACTGATCACGCAACCGTCCGTCGCCCTCGCCGCGCTGCTGTTCCGGCTCGCGCCGATCGCCTTCCCCGAGCGGTACGGTGTCGGGCCAAGCCGGGACTATCTGGAACTCAATGCCACCAGCAACCACGATGCGCTGCTGAAGGCCGCCGACGATCTGTCCGACAGCACCGCATGGGGCATCATCGACGCGCAGCGCCAACAGTGGCTCGCGGCCCTCCCCCGAAATCAGGCCGACTTGCTGCCGTGGCTGATCGAGCAGGATCCCGGCACGACGCTGTTCGACCTGCTCGCCTTCTGCACCGGCACCCTGCTCGACGGTGCGACCGGTACGGAAGGCCCGCACGCCATCAATGCTCTGACCAACGCGCTGCAACTCGACATGACTCGATACTGGACGCCGACCCGCGCCTCGTATTTCAACCACGTCAGCAAGGCTCGAATCGTGGACGTAGCCATGCAGGCAGTTTCTCCCAAGATTGCCCTCGACTTCAGCAAGATGAAAAAGGGCGATGCCGCCGCCGCTGCCGAACTGCGGCTGGCAAAGGCCGCATGGCTCCCGGAAATCCTCACCGATCGGGAAATTCCGCCAATCCGTGCCCTCGGCGTGATGAACGATTTGGACGATGAGGCTGACGAAGATGAAGCGGAAAACCCGCAGGTAGCCAGTGCAGACGAAGCCGACGCGCAGGAAGCTAGCGCTGCAGCTGACACTGCGCCGGCGAACGAACACCGCCCGGCGTGGCCCTTCCCAACCGCCGCCAGCATAGCGAATGCCGAAACGCTGCAACACATCGCGTGATGGCCCACTCCCCGCCTGTGCTCGCGCGCAGGTGGGGAATACCGTTTATCGGGCGTGTTCGCCCACCCAAAATGCGGCAGCGACCAACATCACAAGCAGACCAGCCGCGACGACCAATAAGCGGCTCAGCGCCCGAATCAAACGCCGTTCAGTCACTTCGATACCCGTCTGCACCCGTTTCAAGGCTTCCGCTATCGCCCGCTCAAACAGGCTCGCCGCCTCGTCCATCCGCTCCCGCTGGTCCCGCGCCGCCACCGCCGCTGCACCGACAAGGCGGTTACCGGCAATCTTCGCGACCCGGTTCGCCATCCCGTTCGCGAGCGCGGCTATCGATCCCTCATTGAGCACCGCAAGCGCAACCTGATACCTCGCTTCGTGTTCCCGGATCATGCCCTCGGCCAACTGGATCGTCGCCTTGCAGCGCGCGAGCGCGTCGCGATGCTGGCGCATCAAGGCATCGGTCGCCTCCTCGGCTTCCTGACGCACTGCCTCGAAACTGCCGTCCCCGGCCCTGCGGATACGGTCGGGCATTGCCTCGTAAAGCCGAGCGTAGTATTCGAGCACGACGATCATCGACCACAGCGCGTCGTTGTCCCGCAAGCTCAGCGCACCGGAAACCCGCCGCATTCGCAGGAGACTGGCATCATCGGGCAATTCACCCGTGACCTCGAAAAACAGTCGGGCGAGCGCATCAGGCGATCTCGCCCGCCTGTTACGCATGAGCCGTCACCTTGGCGAACATCGTGCTGCACACTGCGCGCCAGCGCAGCAGTACCGATCAACGCATCTGCGAAGTTGAACGATATGGAAAAACGAAACGTCCCACCACAACATCGGCGCAGAATTGGTCTGTCAATTGCACAAGATCCCGCACGTCCCGAAGAAATGAAGCGGCTTGCCTGAAGTTTCACGCTTTAGCAGAGCCGGCGATAACACAATAGGCCTCCTGATTGTGCCTCCAACGCAGCCTGATGGAGACGGTCCCAACAGGCACCGGAAGATCAGTGCGGTTGAGCGCACATCGGCGCACAGCGGGCGACCGCCCAACAATCCGCTGATGATCGTCGGCAATTTGCGTATCCAACCGAAATAGCCCAATGTACGGCTTTCGATTGCTCCGCCAGATTCGTGGCCTCGGAGACGATAAATGATCGACTCCGGGTCAAAACGATGAGAAAATCGCCCAATAGTTCCAATTGTGCTGCAGACAATGACATGTCGCAGACCCGATGCGCCGCGCCGAATTGGACTCTTCGAAGCGACGATTTCAATACTGTTTCTTTTAACCACGTGGAGTGAAGAATGGCCACCTATCAAGAACTGAAAGCCAAGGCTGATGCACTGCTCGTGCAAGCGGAAGAAGCTCGGCAGGCCGAACTAGAGACTGTGCTTGAAGAAGTTCGCGCGCGGGTTCAGGAGTACGGACTCACGCCGGACCAGATCTTCGGCCGTAAGCGCGTACGTAGCGCGAATGGCAGCCAACCCGCAACGCCGAAGTATCAGGATCCGAAAACGGGCAAGACGTGGAGCGGGCGTGGCCGCGAACCGTCATGGATCAAGGGTAAGAAACGCGATCGCTTCTTGATCGCCGAATGATCACGGCAGCGTAGCGATCGGTCGCCCTACGGACACCCTCTGGGCCCGCGGCTTCATGCTGCAGACCCAGTTGAATCTGTATCAAGCCGTGCCGGCCCAACCGATTCAGATCCGCCTTATCTGACCAACGTTGAAGACTTCCTGCGGTCCATTGGAATCCATACCGTTCGTCTCCCCGGCGACTCGATTTCACACATAGCAGCGATACCGCCAGATGTCGATGAATTCGGCATGCATTGCATCAGGATCAAGCGACATACCGACGACACAACCTCGCACTCGCGATACCGGGCAAGTGCGAACCCGCCCGGCCCGCAGCACCGTTTCAGAACAGAAGCAGCGTCGATTTAGGCAGCGAACGTTTGCGGCATGACCGGCGCCATTGACGCTTCAAGCTTGCACCCGCTTGAACAATACGCCCCCCAGTCTTCCATCATGAGCCGCCGTCTTTCGAGTTGATCACGACGCCGATAAGCCGCTATCGTCTGCGAAGTAATGACGTGTGCCAAGACTTCCTCTGCCAGAGAATCCGGATAGTCGGTGCATTCGGCGACCCAGTCACGAAATGTCGACCGAAAACCGTGCACGGTGATCCCAGAGTACGACATGCGTTTCAACAGGGCCAACATTGCCATGTTCGACAATGGGTGCCCTTCCGTGCAACCGGGAAACAGATATCCATATTTGGCCTTCGGTAGCGCAGCACGCACGACTTCGACGGCTCGCTGACAAAGCGGCACGCGAAGCGGCCGACCGCTTTTTGTACGATCGCCCGGGATGCTCCAGATACGACTGTCGAGATCGAATTCGTCGACCCGTGCAAATCGTGCCTCGTTCGTGCGAGTCGCCGTGAGAATAAGCAAATGCAGCACCCGTGCCGCGCGTCGGGGACGAAGTTCCAGTTCCCGGATAAACGTCGGCAGGTCTTCCCAAGGCAACGCCGGATGATGCTTTACCTGCGAGCGTTTCTTTGACCGGGGTAACACCAGTTGGAGATGATCTACGTACCGAGCAGGGTTGCCACCGGCGCGGTGCCCCATCACGGTCTCCGCGTCGAGGATCGCCTTGATGCGACCGCGCACCCGGCGTGCCGTTTCTGCCTTTTTGGTCCAGATCGGCTGCAGGATACGCACAATCATCGCGGTGTCGATGTCGCGCACACGCACATCGCCGATGATGGGATAGGCGTACGTCTCCAGTGTGTTGCCCCATTGCTGGACATGCTTGCGGTTTCGCCATTCCGGCTCACGCGCACGGATGAACGATTCAGCCGCGTCACGGAACGTCACATTGGCATCGGTCGAGATATCGAGCCGGTGGCGACGCTGCTCTTCACGCCGTGCGAGGATGGGATCGATATGGTTTTCGACCATCTCGCGATATCCGCTGACCAGCTTCCGGGCTTCCCCAAGCGAAACCCGCGACAGCGGTCCGAGGCCCATTTCGCGCACGCGCCCATCGATCGTGAAGCGAAACACCCATGAGCGTGCGCCGCTATCGGCGATCTGCAGGTAGAGGCCACCGCCGTCTGCGTAATGGCCTGGATCGGCCACCTTCGCGACGCGCAGTGCGCTAAGCCGATGCAAGTGTCGTCCCGCCATGTTGTCCTCCTTTCCTACCCACAAAACCCAACCCGCTACCCATGTTTCATGGGGAGATTGTGCAGAGCCGTGGCGGAAGGCAGCCGGAGTCGAACCGACCCGGGAGTGTCTGACACCCCCAACCGGGTTTGAAGCCCGGCCGTACCACCGGATACGAATGCCTTCCGTGGGGAAAAAAACCAAAGAACGACGAGCGCCTACGCCTGTACACCCACCCAACCGCTGTCAGGCCGCAGGAAGTGAAGATCGCGGTGGAAGCGAGTATACCCAACCCGATCGAAGAACTCGAGAATCTGGATCGCGCGCTTGCGGCCGAGCCCCGTCGCGTCGCGAAACGTCGCCGCGTCGAGCCCGCCGCCGCGCGTCGGCGCGAGATGCGCGACCAGCCCGGCCAGCTCGCGCACGACATCCGCGTGATAGAACAGGTCGCGCACGACCTGATGCACGTCGCCGCGCCGCGCGAGCTTGCGCAGCAGCGTGCGCACGGCCTCCTCCTGCGCGCCCGTGTCGCGCGCCAGATCGCGGACCCACGGCGGATCGAAGCGCCCCGCATGAATCAGCGGCAGCAGTTGCCGCGCCAGCGCTTCCTCGCGCGCATCGAAACTCACCGAATGCGACGGCAGATGCAGCCACGGCCCGCTTCGCGCCACCTCACCGCCGTCCACCAGCGCATCGACCAACGCACGCCACAGCGCATCGCCGACGAGCGGCGCCGCCATCCGCCGCAGGCGCGCCGCATCGAGCCCCTGCTCGTCCGGCACGCGTTCGTGATACGCGCGCAGCGTATCGATCGCCCGCGCCTGCAGCGCGTCCCAATGCACTCGCGCGATCACCGTGCCGTCGTTCGACGCGCGCTCGCGCTGGCCGATCGCCAGCGCGTCGTCCGGCAACGCCAGCACGTCGGGCGCGAAGCCCGTCAGGTGCGTGAGCATCGCGCTTGCGATCCCGAGCGGCGCCTGCGCGAGCAGCGCATCGAGCCGCCCTTCGTCGAGCCACGCCGCCAGTGCGTCGAGCCATGCGCGGCGCGCAGGCGTGCGACGCTTGCGTGCGGGACCGAACGGATCGAGCACGCGACCGCCGCCGACGGTGCGCGTCGCCTGCGGATTGCGGACGATGAAGCGATCGCCCGGCAGCGCGAACACGGGTTCGTCGAACACCAGTTGCACGCGCATCATCTGGCCCGCCGCGAGCGTATCGCCGTCGAGCAGCGCGACGTGCGCGACGCGATGCAGCGTGCCGAGATGCACGTGCAGCGGCGCCCAGTGCGTCAGCGTGAGCCCCGCATCGGCCAGCAGCGTCAGTTCGACGTCGAGACGCGGCGACGTCGCGACGAGCCGCGCATCCGCGACGGTATCGCCACGCTCGACGTCCGCACGGTCGACGCCAGCCAGGTTCAGCGCGCAGCGCTCGCCCGCGCGGCCCGCGTCGACCGGCCGGTTCTGCGCATGGATGCTGCGCACGCGCGCAGCACTGCCGGTGCGCACGACCGCGAGCGTGTCGCCGGTCGCCACGCGGCCCGCGAACGCGGTGCCCGTCACGATGGTCCCCTGCCCGGCGAGCGTGAACACGCGATCGACCGCGAGCCGGAACAGGCCGTCGTCGCGGCGCGCACGCCATGCGAGTGCCGCATCGGCGAGATGACGCTTCAATGCGGCGACGCCCGGATCGTCGTCGCGCGTCGCGCAAGTTTCGAAGATCGGCGCGCCATCGAGCGCCGAGCCGTGCAGCCACGTGGCGATCTCGTCGCGCACCGCCGACAGGCGCGCGGCGTCGACCCGATCGCACTTCGTCAGCGCGACAGCACCATGCGCGACGCCGAGCAGTTGCAGGATCGCGAGGTGCTCGCGGGTCTGCGGCATCACGCCGTCGTCCGCGGCGATCACGAGCAGCGCGAAGTCGATCCCGCTCGCACCGGCCGCCATCGTATGAATCAGCTTCTCGTGGCCCGGCACGTCGATCAGGCCGAGCACGTCGCCGTTCTCGAGCGGCGTATACGCATAGCCGAGCTCGATCGAGATGCCGCGCGCCTTCTCTTCCTTCAACCGGTCGGTATCGACGCCGGTCAGCGCGCGCACGAGCGTCGTCTTGCCGTGATCGATATGTCCCGCGGTACCGACGATCATGCAGCCGGCCCCGCGGCCTGCACGCATTGCGCGACGAATGCCGCTTCGTCCGCCGCTTCGAGGCAGCGCAGGTCGAGCCGCAGCGCATTGTCGGCGATGCGGCCGATCACCGGGCGCGGCCATTCGCGCAACCGTTTCTCGAGCTGCGCGAGCGCACGGCCGCCGCGCTTGCCGTCCGGCATGCGCACGACGAGCCCGGCGCTCGGCAACTGGTCGACCGGCAGCGCACCGCTGCCGATCTGGCTGAACATCGGCTCGACCTGCACGTCGAAGCCGCCGCCGAGCGCGGCCTGCAACGCCGGACGCACACGCTCGGCGGCCTCGGTGATCTCGCGCTGCGGCCGCGTCAGCAGACGCAGCGTGGTGAGCCGCTCGCGCAGGAATTCCGGCGCCTGGTACAGCCGCAGCACGGGCTCGAGCGCGGCGAGCGTCAGCTTGCCGACGCGCAGCGCGCGCTTGAGCGGATGTTTCTTGATCTTCGCGACGAGCGCGCGATCGCCGACGATCAGCCCGGCCTGCGGCCCGCCGAGCAGCTTGTCGCCGCTGAACGTGACGAGGTTCGCGCCTGCCGCGACGCTTTCCTGCACGGTCGTCTCGTGCGGCAGGCCCCATTGCGACAGATCGGCGAGCGTGCCGCTGCCGAGGTCGACCGCCACCGGCAGCCCGTGCTCGCGCGCGAGCGGCGCGAGTTCGGCCAGCGTCACTTCCTTGGTGAAGCCGCTGATCGCGTAGTTGCTGCAGTGCACCTTCATCAGGATCGCCGTGCGCGGACCGATCGCGTCCGCGTAGTCGCGTAGATGAGTGCGGTTGGTGGTGCCGACCTCGCGCAGCTTCGCACCCGCACGGCTCATGATGTCGGGAATGCGGAACGCGCCGCCGATCTCGACCAGTTCGCCGCGCGACACGATCACTTCGCGTTTCGGCGCAAGCGCCGACAACACGAGCAACACGGCCGCGGCATTGTTGTTGACGACGGTCGCGGCTTCCGCGCCGGTCAGTTCGCACAGCAGATCGTCGATCAGGTCGTCGCGGTCGCCGCGGCGGCCGGTGGCGAGGTCGAATTCGAGGTTGACGGGCTGCGTGAGCGCGTCGACCACCGCGCGCACCGCGTCGTCGGGCAACAGCGCGCGCCCGAGATTCGTGTGCAGCACGGTGCCGGTCAGGTTGAACACCGCGCGCACGGTGCCCGCGCTCTGCTCGGCCAGCGTGCGGGCGACGGCCGCCGCGATGCGCGGCTCGTCGAGCGGCCCGGCCGCCGGCGGATCCTGCTGCGCGGCGGTGCGCCAGCGTTCGAGTTCGGCGCGCACCGCGTTCAGCACGCGCGTACGGCCATAGTCGGCGAGCAGCGGCTGCAGCGGCGCCGACGTCAGCACGCGCTCCACCGACGGCACGCGTGCGAGGACGGCATTCAGTTCATTCAAACCCGGTTCGGTCACGTAATGGTGGCTCCAATTCCATGCGCGGCAGGCAGCCGGCGCAGGCGCTCGCGCCCCGGCTCCGTACCGTCATTCCGCTTCGCGCGACATGTCCGGCCACAGCAGCGGGTTCGGCGAACTGCGCTGGTAGCCGGCTTCGTTCATCAGCAGGTCGAGCGTGAGGCTCGCGAGATCGTCCGCCAGCGGCTCGAACTCGTAGTCCTTCTCCTGGTAGCCGATCTTGCGATAGGTCTTGCATTCGTCACAGGACTCGGCCTTGACGGCTTCGCTGCCGCCTTCGATCCCGTGGTAAGCGATGCCCTTGGTCGAGTCGCAGTGCGAACATTTCGTGCGCACCATGTGCCACTCGGTCGTGCACAGCCCGCACTGCAGGAAACGGTAGCCCTGGTACTGGCCGCCGACGCGCACGACGCTCGCGACCGGATGCGTGCCGCACACGGGGCACAGCCCCGGCTGGTCGAGATACGGGACGTCGGCCGGTGCCACGCGGCTCGCGAGATCGGTCCAGACGACCTGCAGCGCGGCCATCAGGAACGGCGCGGTGGCCGGGTCGACTTCGGCGAAGCGCAACGCGAGGATCGCGTCGGCCTGCGCGTCGAGTTCGGCGGGCGCCATCAGGCGCAGCCGGTCGAGCAGCTTCGCGAGCGACGGATTGACGAGCCCGGCGCTTTCGACGCGGTCGAGCAGTTCATACAGCACGGCCCGCCACTGCGGGTTGCGCCCGCCGTCGAGCGCCGGCACGAGGGGCATCGAATGCTGTTGCGCGCGTGCGATCGCTTCGGGCGACGGCAGCGGCAGTTCCAGCGCCTGCAGCGTCGCGTGCTGCGCGTCGGCAACGGTCGCCATCAGCCGCAGGTAGCCGCTGATCGGGTTCAGGTCGGCGAGCTTGCGCAGCCGGGCGGCACGCGCGGCGAACGCGGTGCCGCGCTCCGGCAGGCGAAAGCGCGGAATGGCCGAATGATCGAGCGCCGAGATCTCGGTCGGTTCGAGAATGCGTTGTGTCACGAAAATGTCTTCCAAATAAACAAGCGCCGACAGGTCGGCGCTTCAGGCGATTCCGACGGCTGACGGAACGGCCCGCCGCGATCGGCGAGCCGCCCCGCTCCAGTGCGTTATTTCACGCTTTCACGGAACCACTTCGGGTGATGCTTGCGGGCCCAGCCCAGCGTGACGGTGCCGCGCACCATCGCCCCGATCGAGCCCTTCACCCACAACGCCGCGTAAATGTGCACGATGATGCTCGCGATCAGCACGAAGGCCGCCACGGCATGCACGACGGCGGCCGCGCGGATCACCCCGATCGGGAAGTAGAACGAGAAGTAGCGCCGCCAGATCACGATCCCCGACAGCAGGAGCAGCAGCAGGCACGCCACCAACGTGAAGAATAGCAGCTTCTGTCCGGCGTTATAGCGCCCGACGGGCGGCAGCCTGTCTTCCTGGTTGGTCAGCACGTCGCCGATCTGCTTCAGCCATTGGCGGTCGTCCGCGTCGAGCGTGTTGTGATGCCAGAAGCGCACCACGAGAATCGCGAACGACACGAACATCACGAGACCGACGAACGGATGCAGGATCCGCGTCCACTGGCCGCCGCCGAACAGCGCGGTGAGCCAGAACATCGACGGATGGAACAGCGCGAGCCCGGACAGCGCGAGCAGCACGAACGTGATCGCGGTGATCCAGTGGTTCGTGCGCTCGTTCGGCGTGTAGCGGACGATCAGGTTGGGGTCGTCGTGCTTCATTTTGCGTCCTCCTTGATGCGTCGCGCCTCGTCGCGGGCGGCGGCTTCCTCTTCCTCGCTGACCTCGTTCGGACCGACCCGGGTGTAGTGGAAGAACCCGGCCAGCGCGGTCAGCGCGAGGCCGGCGACCGCGAGCGGCTTCGCGATGCCCTTCCACAGCTTCACCATCGGGCTGATCGACGGATTGTCGGGCAGCCCGTGGTACAGCGACGGTTTGTCGGCGTGGTGCAGCACGTACATCACGTGCGTGCCGCCGACGCCCTGCGGGTCGTACAGCCCCGCATGCTCGAAGCCGCGCTCCTTCAGGTCCTCGATCCGCTCGGCCGCGTGCTGCTTCATGTCCTCCTTGGTGCCGAACACGATCGCGCCGGTCGGGCAGGTCTTCACGCAGGCCGGTTCCTGGCCGACCGCGACGCGGTCGGAACAGAGCGTGCACTTGTACGCGCGATGATCCTTCTTCGAGATCCGCGGCACGTTGAACGGGCAGCCGGTCACGCAATAGCCGCAACCGATGCAGTTCTCCTCGTGGAAATCGACGATCCCGTTGTTGTACTGCACGATCGCGCCCGGCGACGGACACGCCTTCAGGCAGCCCGGATCCTCGCAGTGCATGCAGCCGTCCTTGCGGATCAGCCACTCGAGGTCGCCCGCCGGGTTCTCGTATTCGGCGAACCGCATCACCGTCCACGAGTGCTCCGACAGGTCGGCCGGGTTGTCGTACACGCCGACGTTGGTGCCGACTTCGTCGCGCAGGTCGTTCCACTCCATGCATGCCGTCTGGCATGCCTTGCAGCCGATGCACTTCGATACGTCGATCAGCTTCGCGACGCTCCCGGTCACCGGTTCGCGCGCCGTGGGCGGCGGCGTCGTGGTGGCCGAGACGCGCTTGATATCCAGCGATTGCAATGCCATCTCTTCCCCCTTACGCCTTTTCGACCTTCACCAGGAACGACTTGAATTCCGGTGTGTACGAGTTGCCGTCGCCTACGGACGGAGTCAGGGTATTGGCGAGATAGCCGGGCTTCGTCAGACCCTTGAAGCCCCAGTGCAACGGGACGCCGACCGTCTGGACCTTCTTGCCCTCGATCGTCAGCGGCTTGATCCGCTTCGTGACGAGCGCGACCGCGACGATGTAGCCGCGCTTGGACGACACCTTCACGCGATCGCCGTGCGCGACGCCGACTTCCTTCGCGAGGTCTTCGCCGATCTCGACGAATTGCTCGGGCTGGATGATCGAGTTCAGCCGCGCATGCTTGGTCCAGTAGTGGAAATGCTCGGTCAGCCGGTACGTCGTCGCGACGTGCGGGAACTCCGATGCCTTGCCGAACGACGCGCGGTCGTCCGGGAACACGCGGGCAGCCGGGTTGTTCAGCGCCTGCGGGTTGTCAGGGTGCAGCGGGTTCGCCGCGAGCGGCGTCTCGAACGGCTCGTAGTGCTCGGGAAACGGACCTTCGTTCATCCCCGCGCGGGCGAAGAAGCGCGCGACGCCTTCCGGGTTCATGATGAACGGCCCCATCCCGTTCTCGGGCGGTTCGTCCGCCTTGAAGTCCGGAATGTCGGGGCCCTTCCACGCGCTGCCGTTCCAGCCGATCAGCTTGCGGGTCGGGTCGAACGGCTTGCCGGCGACGTCGCACGATGCGCGGTTGTACAGGATCCGCCGGTTGGCCGGCCAGGCCCACGCCCAGTTCAGCGTCTGGCCGATGCCGGTCGGGTCCGAGTTGTCGCGCCGCCCCATCTGGTTGCCGGCCTGCGTCCAGGCGCCGCAGAAGATCCAGCAGCCGCTCGCGGTCGTGCCGTCGTCCTTCAGCTGCGCGAACGCGGCGAGCTGCTCGCCCTTCTTCACGAGCGTCTTGGCCGGATCCTTCGGGTCGGGCAGGTCGGCGAGCGCACGGCCGTTGAACTCCATCGCGAGCTCTTCGGGCGTCGGGCTTTCCGGGTTCGCGTACGGCCAGGTCAGGTTCACGATCGGGTCCGGATACTTGCCGCCGTCCGTCTGGTACATCTTGCGCATGCGCAGGAACAGCCCCGCCATGATCTCGAGGTCGCTCTTCGCCTCGCCCGGCGGCTCCGCGCCCTTCCAGTGCCATTGCAGCACGCGGCTCGAACTGACGAGCGAGCCGTTTTCCTCCGCGAAGCACGTGGTCGGCAGCCGGAACACCTCGGTCTGGATCTTCGACGCATCGACGTCGTTGTAGTCGCCGTGATGCTTCCAGAACTCGGACGTCTCGGTCGCGAGCGGATCCATGATCACGAGCCACTTCAGCTTCGCGAGGCCGGCCGCCGTCTTCACCTTCGACGGCGCCGCCGCGAGCGGGTTGAAGCCCTGGCAGATGTAGCCGTTCATCTTGCCGGCATTCATCAGCTCGATCGCCTGCAGCAGGTCGTACTGCTTGTCGAGCTTCGGCAGGTAGTCGTAGGCCCAGTTGTTCTCGGCGGTCGCGGCATCGCCCCACCACGACTTCATGAAGCTGACGTGGAACGCCTTGTAGTTCTTCCAGTAGCTCAGCTGGTTCGGCCGCAGCGGCAGCTGCACGCGCTTCTTGATGTAGCCGTCGAAATCCTGCTCGGCCTGCATCGGCAGCGTCATGTAGCCCGGCAGCAGGTTCGACATCAGCCCGAGGTCGGTCAAGCCCTGGATGTTCGAGTGGCCACGCAGCGCGTTCATCCCGCCGCCGGCGATGCCGATGTTGCCGAGCAGCAGCTGCACCATCGCGCCGGTGCGGATCATCTGCGCGCCGACCGAATGGTGCGTCCAGCCGAGCGCGTACAGGATCGTGCCGGCGCGGCCTGGCACGGCCGTCGTCGCGAGCATCTCGCACACCTTCAGGAATTTCTCCTTCGGCGTGCCGCAGGTCTGCTGGACCATGTCCGGCGTATAGCGCGCGTAGTGCTGCTTCAGCAGGTTGTAGACGCAGCGCGGATGCTGCAGCGTCGGGTCGACCTTCGCGAAGCCGTCGTCGCCCCGCTCGTAGTCCCAGCTCGATTTGTCCGGATACGCGTGCTTCTCGGCGTCGTAGCCGGAATAGATGCCGTCGTTGAACGCGAAATCCTCGCGCACGATGAACGAGAAGTCCGTGTAGTTCTTCACGTACTCATGCTGGATCTTGTCGTTCGTCAGCAGATAGTTGATCACACCGCCCAGGAAGACGATGTCGGTGCCGGTGCGGATCGGCGCGTAGTAGTCGGCCACCGAGGCCGTACGCGTGAAGCGCGGGTCGACGACGATCAGCCGCGCCTTGCGGTGCGCCTTCGCCTCCGTCACCCACTTGAAACCGCACGGATGGGCCTCGGCTGCATTGCCGCCCATCACGAGAATCACGTCCGCGTTCTTGATGTCGACCCAATGGTTCGTCATCGCTCCACGGCCAAACGTCGGGGCAAGACCTGCCACCGTCGGGCCATGTCAGACACGCGCCTGATTGTCGAATGCGAGCATCCCGAGACTGCGGATGGTCTTGTGCGTGAGATAACCGACTTCGTTGCTGCCCGCCGATGCGGCCAGCATGCCGGTGGTCAGCCAGCGGTTGACCTTCGCGCCGTCTTCCGCCGTCTCGACGAAGTTCGCGTCGCGGTCGGCCTTCATCAGCTTCGCGATCCGGTCGAGCGCGTCGTTCCAAGAGATGGGTTCCCACTTGTCCGAGCCGGGCGCACGATACTCGGGGTGCGTCAGGCGGTTCGGGCTGTGGATGAAATCGATCAGGCTCGCACCCTTCGGGCACAGCGTGCCGCGATTGACGGGATGGTCGGGATCGCCTTCGATATGGATGATGCTCGGCTGCGCATTCTTCGCGCCGTCACCGAGGCTGTACATCAGGATGCCGCAACCCACTGAACAATAAGGACAGGTGTTGCGCGTTTCGACTGTGCGCGCCAGCTTGTACTGTCGGACCTCGGCGAGCGCTTCCGTCGGAGAAAAGCCCAGCAGGGCAAGACTCGATCCGGCAAGCGACGTGGCCGTCACCTTCAGGAACTGGCGCCGGGACATTTGTAGCATGATGGTCTCGGCGTTTTTGTGGGGTGGGGTGAAACTGAAAGGAATTATAGACAGTTCAGGCAACTATGATCGATTCGTCGGATCAATACCGATTTGCCGATCCACCGATGTCCTGCGTTCAACGCACAACCGAACCGTCATGAAACGACAGATCACGTCCGAGGCGACCCGCCTCGCGCAACAACAGGCCAACTGGGCACTCAACGCGTTCAGGCGCTTCTCCTCCGACCGCTGCTCGGCGATGGCCGCGAGCATCGCGTTCTTCTCGGCGTTCTCGCTCGCGCCGACGCTCGTGATGGTGATCGCCGTGGCCGGCTGGTTCTACGGCGACGATGCCGCACGCGGCCAGGTGTTCGAGCAGGCCCACCAGTTGATCGGCGACGATGCGGCGGCCAGCATCCAGACGATCGTGCAGAACGCGCATCGCGCGGGCCAGCGCGGCGGCATCGCGACGCTGATCTCGTTCGCCGCGCTCGCGATCGGCGCGTCGGCGACGTTCGCGTCGCTGAACACCGCGCTTTCCGTGATCTGGCCGAGTACGGAAAGCCGCTGGTCGAGCATGCTCGGGCTCGTGCGCGTGCGGCTCATTTCGTTCGGGCTCGTGCTCGGCGTCGCGTTCCTGCTGATCGTGTCGCTCGTGCTCGATACCGCGATCACGTTCATCGGCACCTGGCTGCTCGGCGATTCACCGTATGTCGCGATCACCAACCTGTTGCAGTTCTTCGTCGGCATCGCGGTGCTCGCGGGCGCGTTCGCCGCGCTGATGAAGTTCCTGCCCGATGCGCGCGTCGCATGGCACGACGCGACGATCGGCGGGATCGTGTCCGCGATCCTGTTCTCCGGCGGCAAGAAGCTGTTCGCGCTGTATCTCGCGCACGCGGGCACGGCCAGTGCGTTCGGCGCGGCCGGATCGTTCGCGGTCCTGCTGATGTGGCTGTACTTCTCGGCGGCCGTGCTGCTGCTCGGCGCGGAATTCGCGGCCGCGCGCGGCGATGCGCATCGCCGCAACGGCAACGTCCCGGCTGCGGCCGCGCCGACGGATCGCACCGCCGATCGCTCAGGCGGCAACTGAATCCCCACGTATTTTTTCCGCGCGGCCGCGCGTCGCGCGCGCCGCATCGTCGCCCTACGCGACTGCCTTCGCTTGCGCAACCCACCCGGCCGCCGCGCGTTGATGCGCTCTTTGCATCAGCGCGCGATGCAGCCAGCAACAGCAAACGTTTGCACGCGTCAATTTCCGTGCGCCAACCGGCCAAACCCGCCCCTCCGCCGCCGAACGCACCAACCGCTGCAACAATCGCGGCGCAGCAATTGTCAACTATTTCAAAAAGAGGAACAGTCCTTGATGTGCTTGATATATATAGACTTTTTCTCGCTGTTACCTTTTCGAGACACTTTATTTTTTAAGCTTTCTTGCAGGTATGGCACTGAGCTATTCTCCAATCCGCAACAAATAATGAATGACGAATCATTTGCGTGGAGATACTCAACGATGAAGAAACTCGCACTCTCGACCCTCTCGCTCGCCCTGCTGGGCGCCGCTGGCGCTGCTCACGCTCAGTCGAGCGTGACGCTGTACGGCGTGATCGATACGTCGATCGCATGGGTCCACGGCAACGACGGCCAAGCCAACAACTCGTGGCAAATGCTGTCGGGCAACCTGCAAGGCAGCCGTTGGGGCCTGAAAGGTGCTGAAGACCTCGGCGGTGGCCTGAAGGCGATCTTCCAGTTGGAAAACGGTTTTGATCCGGGCACGGGCCACCTGAACCAGGGCGGTCGCATGTTCGGTCGTCAGGCATACGTCGGCCTCGAGAGCGCCCAGTACGGTACGCTGACGCTCGGCCGCCAGTACGACCCGCTGGTCGACCTGGTCCAGGCAGTCACGGCTGACAACTACTTCGGCAGCGTGATGGCAACGCCGGGCGACGTCGACAACAACGACAACTCGCTGCGCGTCAGCAACGCAATCAAGTACACGTCGCCGGTCTGGGCAGGCTTCCAGGTCGAAGGCATGTACGCCCTCGGCGGCGTTGCAGGCAAGACGGGCGCAGGCCAGACGTGGTCGGTCGCAGCTGCCTACAACAACGGCCCGGTCGGCGTTGCAGCAGGCTACTTCTACGCAGCCAACCCGTCGCCGACGACGGCGATTGCACGCGGCGGCTGGGGTTCGACGACCTCGGACAACATCATCGACGGCCCGATCAACTCGGGTTACGCAACGGCGAAGTCGATCGCGATCGCACAAGTCGCAGGCCAGTACGCACTCGGCCCGGTGACGTTCGGCCTCGGCTACAGCAACGCACAGTACAAGCCGGACGCATTCTCGGGCTTCGGCTCGACCGAAAAGTACAACACGGGCCGCGCGTTCGTGACGTACCAGGTCACGCCGCCGCTGCTGCTGGGCCTCGGCTACTCGTACACGAAGGCGAGCGGCGATACGGACGCGAAGTACCACCAGGTCGGTATCGGCGCGGACTACTCGCTGTCGAAGCGCACGGACATCTACCTGGTCGGCGCATACCAGCACGCGAGCGGCACCCAGCGCGTGGACGCGACGACGACGCAAAGCGCGCAAGCGTCGATCGCTTCGTACGGCTTCGCTGGCAAGAGCTCGGCCGAACTGGTCGCACTCGGCATTCGCCACAAGTTCTAAGAAGTACGTTTCCGGTGTGCATGGCGTCTCCGACGCCGTGCCGCCGAACTGCAAAACCAGTCACCGGTTTCGGCCGTGGCTGGTTTTTTTTCGTCCGTTGCCGGCGCCGCCGTGGCGAGCCGCGACCGGGGGCGGCACCGTGGGTACGGCGACCGGCCGGGAGCGGCGTCTGGGCCATCTGTCGCGCGCCGGAAGCGTGTCCGGAGGCATCCGGATACCCTGCACGGTCGGACCGTGGCATACGGCCGGTCAGGCGCATGCCGCCCTGGCTGCCACCGCGCTCCCATATTCCTGCTGACGCGCGCCTGGAGGATCCGGCGTCGCAACGGACGCATGTGTGTCCACCCTGCCGATTTCGATACCGCGACGCGAAGCACTATGCTTCGACGTGTCGATTTCGACGGCCTTCGTCCGTCGTATCGATGGCGGCACGCAGATTGCCCCGTTCCTCACCGACACCCCCGACAGGAGACGCTCCATGACGATTCAGAAGATCACGCCGTTCCTCTGGTACGCGACGGAAGCCGAAGAAGCCGCGGCCTTCTATGCGGGCATTTTCCCGGACTCGCGCGTCGTGCGCGTCACGGCGGTCGCCGGCACCAGCGGCACCCGGATGGTCGAGTTCGAGCTGTTCGGGCAGCCGTTCATCGCGATGAGCCACCCGCGCACCGAGACGTTCAACCATGCGATCTCGCTGATGATCAGTTGCGCCGACCAGGCGGAACTCGACCGCTACTGGAGCGCGCTGCTCGACAACGGCGGCACGGCCGACGGCTGCGGCTGGCTGCGTGACCGCTTCGGCGTCTCGTGGCAGATCGTGCCCGACGCATTGATTCCGATGATGGCCGACCGCGACGAGGTCAAGGCGGCGCGCGTGGCCGCTGCCATGATGCAGATGACGAAGTTCGACGTCGCCGCGCTGAAGGCCGCATACGCCGGCACGGCGGGCTGACGAAGTCACGGACGCTGCGTGCCCTTCGCGCGGGCAGCAGCACGCATGTGCAGCGCGCGCGGTTCGCGCACGACCGCGGTCGTCCACCGGATTGCATCGCGCCGCGACGCAATCGCGGGCGGCGGCATGCTCGCGAGCCGCTACGTCGACAGCATCGCTTCGACGATCCGTCGCGCGTAGCGCGCGAACGCGCCGACCGTGACCAGCAGGTCGATGTCGCTGCGCGGTGTCGGCCCGCCGTCGCACGCCGAGCCGAATCCGAACGGATGCATCGCCTGCGGCATCGCGCCGGGATGGCGCTCGATCGCCGCACACGCGGCAGTCGCCTGGTCGGCGATCCCGACGGGAACGATCGCTGCGTTCATCACGCGAGACTCGCGCGACACACGCGCAATGCGCAGCGATACAAGACCGCGCGCCGGCACGAACACGACGATCCGGCCATCCGCGCAAGCGGCCCGCGACACCGGATGCGCATCACGTCATGCCGTATCCGCGCTGTGCGATGCCGACGCGGCCGCTCGATTTGCGCGGCGCAATAAAAATCCCCGTACGCTTTCGCGTACGGGGATCGTCGGACATCGCAACGGCCGCCGACCTGCAATCGGCGACCGTTACGCGGCATTACGCAGCCGCGTCCTTCAGCTTCTTCAGCGCACGTGCCTTCACGCGCACGCTGGCCGGCTTTGCCGGGAACCAGCGCTCTTCGCCCGTGAACGGATCCTTGCCGAAGCGCTTCTTCTTCGCCGGCACGACTTGCGCCGTGATCTTCAGCAGACCCGGCAGCGTGAACTCGCCTGCGCCCTTCTTGTGGACCGAGCCCAGCACGACGTTCTCGAGCGCGACGAGCACTGCCTTGACCGCCTTCACTTCGACAGCTGCACGCTCAGCGATGTGCGTTGCGAGCGATGCCTTCGTGAACTTGTCCTTCAGCGGCGTCGGAGCGGCCGGTGCTGCCTTCGCGACAGCTTTCTTGGCCACTACTTTCTTCGCGGGCGCAGCCTTTTTGGCAGCCACTTTCTTGGTGGCCGGTGCGGCAGCCTTCTTGGCCACCTTTTTTGCGGAAGTCGCCATGTTTCTCCTACCAGGTGTGGTCGTTGGATACACGAAGCGTGCAACGCGCGCGCTTCAACGCCGGATTCTACAAGCGCCGTGACGCTTCGTGCAGTACTTTTATGCGTTTTCGCGGGGTTTCCCGCAGGTTTTGTTGCGCGCGACCGACTTCGCCGACGCTCGAGCAACGAAAAACGCCTTCACGTATACGTCGAAACGCGTCCGAACGCGAATTACGTTCGATATTTGCGCGCCTATACTGACCTCGCTCAGTGCCCCGGATGCCTTCATGCGCGAAGTCAGATACGTCAAAGGACTCGACGGCCTGCGAGCCCTCGCCGTCATCCTCGTTTTCCTGTCCCACAAGGGCCACGTCCTCGCTGTCGACGTGGGCAAGCTCGGTGTGTGGACGTTCTTCTTCATCAGCGGATTCCTGATCGTCGGCGAACTGCATCGCAACCGTCAGGCAATCGAGAGCGGCACGATGACGCGCCGCCATGCGCTGGCGCTATTCCTCGCGAAGCGCGCGCTGCGGATCTTTCCCGTCTACTACCTGCTGCTCGCCGCGCTCGCGATCGCGCACGCGCTGTTCTACCAGCGCGGCGTCAATCTCGGGCTCGCGTGGCACGCCACGTTCCTGTCGAACTACTGGATCGGCGTCGTCAAGGACGGCTGGCCAGGCTCCACGTCGCACTTCTGGAGCCTCGCGGTCGAGCAGCAGTTCTATCTGATCGCGCCGCTCACGCTGCTCGCGGTGCCGGCCGCGCGCCACGTCACGCTCGGCGTCGCGGCCGTCGCGCTGTGCGCGCTCGCGCATCTCGCGCTCTACGCGGTCGACGCATCGCCGGTGCTGATCTACGCGTTTTCCCCGTGGAATTTCGCGCTGATCGCGCTGGGCGGCGTCGGCGCAATGGCTCTCGCCGATCGCGGCGAGGACGTCGTCCGCCTCATTCCGCCCGGCTGGCTCGGCGCCGCCGGCGTCGCGCTTTTCCTCGCGCTGCCCGCGCTCACGACGCTGCCGGACGTCGTCACGGGGCTTACGGATCTCGGCCTGTCCGCGTCGCTCGGCGCGCTGATGCTGTGGATCGTCACCGAACCCGACCACCCGGCCGTGGCACTGCTCGACTGGGCGCCGCTCGTCTATCTCGGCACGATCAGCTACGGCTTCTACCTGTTCCACAACCTGATTCCGGCACGTCTCGGCGAGATGCCCACGCTGTTCGCGCGCGTGCCGATGCCCGCAATCGCCCGGGACGTGCTGCCGGAACTGCTGCAGTTCGCACTCGCCGTGCTGCTCGCGCATCTGTCGTGGCGCTATCTGGAAAAACGCCTGCTCGACTTCAAGAAGCCGATCGCCGCGATGCTGGCCCGGTACTTCGTCGCACGGCCGGGCACGTCGCCGCGCTGAGCGGCGCACCGGAATCGTCGCGCACGCACCCGTTCGACGCAGCCCGGATTCAGCACCGCCGATCAGCCGCCGCCCCACGCCTGCGCGGCGAATGCACGCAAAAAAGCCCCGGCGCACAAGGCCGCCGGGGCCAACGGAACAACCACCACCTGAAACAGCGGAGCAGCGCGGCTGCTTATGCGACAGCAGCCAGCGCGGGCAGGCAGGTACGCAGGTACGCCTCGAATTCGCGGCTCACTTCCGGATGCTGGAGCGCGAGTTCGACGGTCGCCTTGAGGTAGCCGATCTTGCTGCCGCAATCGAAACGCGTGCCGTAGTAGCGATACGCGAGCACCTGTTCGTTCGCGAGCAGCGACTGGACGGCGTCGGTGAGCTGCAGTTCGCCGCCCGCGCCCGGCTTGAGCTTGCGCAGGTGATCGAAGATCGTCGGCATGAACACGTAGCGGCCGACCACGCCGAGGTTCGACGGCGCGTCTTCCGGCGCCGGCTTCTCGATGATGCCCGACAGCTTGATGATGTCCTCTTCCCACTCGCGGCCTTCGATGACGCCGTACGAGCGGCTGTCCTCGCGCGGAATCGTCTCGACCCCGATCACCGAGCTGTGATAGTGGTCGAACACGTCGACGAGCTGCTTGAGCACCGGCTGTTCGCCATGCAGCAGGTCGTCGGCGAGAATCACCGCGAACGGCTCGCCGTGCACGAGCTTCTCCGCGCACAGCACCGCATGGCCGAGGCCGAGTGCTTCCGGCTGGCGCACGTAGAAGCAGTTCACGTGGCTCGGCTTGATGCCGCGCACGAGTTCGAGCAGCTTTTCCTTGCCGCGCGCCTCGAGTTCGGCCTCGATCTCGTACGACTTGTCGAAGTGATCCTCGATCGCGCGCTTGCTGCGCCCGGTCACGAAGATCATCTCGGTGATACCGGCGTTGATCGCTTCCTCGACCGCGTACTGGATCAGCGGCTTGTCGACGACGGGCAGCATTTCCTTCGGGCTCGCCTTCGTTGCCGGGAGGAACCGCGTGCCGAGACCGGCGACGGGGAACACGGCCTTGGTGACTTTCAACATGTTCGCATCCTGATTGCGTTGACTGCGCCGCGTCGCTGGACGACCCGGCGCGATTGTTTTCCGAACGGCATATCGAGAACCGGCGGCACGGCCAATTCCACTCCGCTCATTTTCGATATGGACCGATTGCCCATGTTTCCGGAAAAGAGATAATCTGCGCATCCGGTCGATATTGCCGAACCCGGCGCCGATACAGAAACAAATTACCGATTTTCCGGATACAAATTCTTACGATTCGAATTCCTCGATATACGGGACGCCGCCCCGCTCGAGACCCGGGCGAATCGGCTCGTTCTTCAGCGCCTCGCGGTACGCCGACAGCACGGCCATGACCAGCAGTACTGCCGCGCTCGCGATCCAATGCATGTCCATCTTGCCGCTCCTTGCATCAATCAACTGGAGCTTCAAACTATCAGAAAAAAATCGGCAAATAATTGTGGCGTCGGCGAAACCGCTTTCAGACCGGAATAACACCACCATCTGAAATACCACTATTTCCCGGCGCGATTTTTTTATTCATTCGAGCGAATTCTTGCGCATTACGATTGGACCATCCCCTTCATCCGTCGCAAGGAATCGAATCGCATGCAAGCTTTCAGCGGATCGTCTTTGGCTGCGCCGCCCGTCGCCGACCACAAGGAACACGTGATCGACGCGATGCGCGGGTTCGCGGCGCTGCTCGTCGCCTATTTCCACTGCCGCCAGGTCGTCTGGGTCGGCATGCAGAGCTTCCATCACGCTTACGGTCATGCGCTGAACCCGAGCGCGATCGCCGGCTACCTGACCTTCCCGTTCGCATGGGGCTCCGCCGGCGTGCCGATCTTCTTCGTGATCAGCGGCTACTGCATCCACCGCAATGCAGCGCTCAAGCTCGCGGCCAACCCCGCGTACCGGCTCGACGCGCCGAACTTCTGGGCGCGCCGCTTCGCGCGCATCTACCCGGTGCTGCTCGCCGCGCTGCTGTTCACGCTCGCGATGGACGCGGTCAGCCTGCAGATCGCGCCGGTCAGCCACAAGATCCGCGACGTCGGCATCACCGCGTTCCTCGTGAACCTGTTCTCGCTGCAAGGCATCGCCGGCTACACGTACGGGTCGAACGGCGCGCTGTGGACGCTGTCGCTCGAAGTGCAGTTCTACGCCATCTACCCGCTGCTGTTCGCACTGCGCCGGCGCATCGGCATGCCGGCCATCGTGGCGGCCGTCGCGCTCGTCAACGTCGCGTCGGCGTGGCTGCTCGAACGGCACGACCTGCAGTTCTTCACGTCGTACTGGCTGTCCTGGACCGTCGGCGCGTGGATCGCCGACGTGCGCGCGCAGCCGGTGCGCGGCACGGCCGCCGTGCCGTCGCGCGCGTGGTACCTCGCGGCGGCCGTGCTGCTGGCCGCGGGCTGCGGCGCGTTCCATTTCGGCCAGTACGGCGCGTTCCAGCTGTGGGCGGCCGGCTTCGCGTGCTTCCTGTACCGCGCGCTCGCCTGCCCGCCGCGCCCGACGCCGCTGCTGCGCGTGCTCGGCTGGTTCGGCGACTTCAGCTACTCGCTGTACCTGATCCATCTGCCGCTGTTCGTCTGCCTCGGCTCGGTGCTGTTCCACTCCGAACTGCAACTGTCGATCTGGCCGTCGATCGCGTTCATGGCCGCCGCGATTCCGGTCGCCTACGTGTTCTACCGGCTGTTCGAACGCCCGGCGATGGTGTGGGCGGCCAGCCTGAAGCCGACCCGCACCGCCCGCGTCGTCGCACCGGCCCCCGAACGGGCCGCCTGAACGGCGCCGTTCGCGCGCTCGCGGCCCCCGCCCGGCGTCAGGCTGGGCGAGGGCTTTTTTACGGGCAGGATGGCGCGGGGATGCATTTGCGCGTCGCGACGCGGCGGGCACGACGTACCGAAGTACGCAAGCCGCGGCGTCATGCGCCGCCTGGGCGGCTGCACGGCGGTCGCGTCGCCCGACCCCTCACGCGATCCGCGGCAGGACCGCACGGCGCCGCTCCTGGCGTCCCGCGCAGCGATTCCGAACCGGGCGGCGGCCGGATTCACGCCCGCTGCGACGCATCGCTCCGCCGCCCGAGTGCATCGTCGTTGCAGCCCGCATCCCGCGACCCGGGCCGGCCCCGCATTCCGCCGCTCACGCTCACGCAATCGCTCGGCTTTGCGCAGATTACGGATTCGTCACGTGCGGCGTGCCCGGTGCGCGACAGCGCTCGGCCCCGCCCAAAGCGCAAAGCCCCCATGCAGCGCATCACCGCATGGGGGCCCGGTTCACGACAACACGCTTCACATGCCGCCGCAAGCCGCCACCTACCGCTTCTTCGCCTTCGCGGCCTTCGCGGTATCCGCGAGGATCTTCTCGACCCGCGCCACATAGGTTTCGGTGCCGAACCGGCGCACCGCGGTCGCCCGCCCGCTCACGACGAGCCGCTCGCGCAGCGCGGCGTCGCGCTGCAGCCTGCCCAGCGCGTCGGCCAGCGCGGCCGCGTTGCCCGGCTCGCAGAGCAGCCCGTTTTCGCCGTCCTCGATGATCTCGACGACCCCGCCCGCGCGGGCCGCGACCACCGGCCGCCGCGCGAGCATGCCCTCGACGATCACGCGCCCGAACGGCTCCGGCGTGATCGACGTATGCGCGACCACGTCGACCGCCTTCATGCACGCGGCCACGTCGCGCTGGAAGCCGAGGAAATGGACACGGTCGTCCATCCCGTGACGCGCGACGATCTCGTGCAGCTGCGCCGCGTATTCGTCCTCGCCGAACAGCGGCGCGCCGACCAGTACCACGTGCATGCCGGGATGGCGAGCCGCGGCCTCCAGCAGCAGGTGCTGCCCCTTCCAGTGCGCGAGGCGGCTGAACGAGCCGACCAGCCATGCGTGCTCGGGCAGCCCGAAGCGCGCGCGCAGCGCGGCCTGGCTCGCATCGTCCAGCGCGTCGAACGGTTCGGCCGAAATGCCGTTGAACACGACGTCGACGTGCTGCGGCGTGAAGCCCGTCAGCGCACGAAATGCCTGCGCGGACGCGTCGGAGTTCGCGATCACGCGCGTGACGCCGAACCGCGCGCAGTACTTGATCGCCATCAGCTGCTTGCTGCCGAAATGGTCGCCGCTGACGATGTCGCGCAGGTGCCAGACCACCGGCTTGCGCGCGAGCCGCCCGGCCAGCGCGGCGACCACCATCGCGCGCTGCGTGTTCGCGTAGATCACCTCGGCGCGGCGCGCGCGCCGTGCGACGTCGCGCACGAGCGCGACCAGCTGCTTCAACGCGCCGGCCGACACGCCGCCCTGCTTGCGCACCCCGGCGAGCGCGCCCTGGTCGAGCACGTCGACGCGCGCGCCGATCTCGTCGAGCGCCGCGCGGAACGGGCCGTCGTCGAACAGCAGCACATCGGCGTTCGCGCGCATGTGCTTCATGATCTCCAGCAGCGACAGCTCCGCACCGCCGAGCACGCCGCTCTGATCCAGCACGAGCGTCGCCGGGCCGCGCGCGGCCGGCATCGGCGCGACGGCCGTGCCGCGCTGCGCGGTCGAGCCGGGCAGCGCCGTCTCCACGTAATCGAGAAAGCGCCGCCGAAAGGTGTCGGCCGAAAAGCGCTCCGCATTCGCGCGGCACGCGTGCGCCGTGAAGCGCTGCGGTGCGCGCTCGAAATCGTCGACCGCCGCGACGATCGCATGCGGCGTCTGTTCGTCGAAGAACAGCCCGGTCGGCTGCGCGTGCGAGCGCGGCTCGAGCACGGTCTCGAGCGCGCCGCCCTTGCCGTACGCGATCACGGGCGTGCCGCACGCCTGCGCCTCGACCACCGAAATCCCGAAATCCTCCTCGGCCGCGAACACGAACGCCTTCGCGCGGCGCATCCGGTCGTGCAGCACCGCGAACGGCTGGTAGCCCATGATCTCGACGTTGGGGCCCGCCTTCGCGCGGATCTTCTGCATCTCCGGGCCGTCGCCGATCACGACGAGCTTGCGCTCCGGCGTGCGCGAGAACGCTTCGACGATCAGATCGATCTTCTTGTACGGCACCATCCGCGACGCGGTCAGGTAGAAATCGTCCTTCACCTCGTTCAGCGAGAAGCCGTCCACGTCGACCGGCGGGAAGATCACCGCCGCGTCGCGGTGATACACCTTGCGGATGCGGCGCGCGATGAACGCGGAGTTCGCGACGAAGCCGTCCACCGCGTTCGCGGTGCGCGTGTCCCAGTTGCGGATGTAATGCAGGATCATCCGCGCGAGCAGCGACTTCGGCCCGTGCGTCAGGTTCGACTGTTCCAGATACTGGTGCTGCAGGTCCCACGCGTAGCGGATCGGCGAATGCACGTAGCTGATGTGCATCTGGTCCGGCCCGGTCAGCACGCCCTTCGCGACCGCGTGGCTGCTGGAGATCACGAGGTCGTAGTCCGACACGTCGAGCTGCTCGATCGCGAGCGGCATCAGCGGCAGGTAGCTGCGGTACTTGGTGCGTGCGAACGGCAGCTTCTGGATGAACGAGGTCGTCACCGGCTTGCCGCGCACGAACGCGCGGTCGTCGAGAAAATCGACGAGGCTGAACAGGTCCGCGTCGGGAAAGCACGCGACGATCTGTTCGAGCACGCGCTCGGCGCCGGCGTACGTGACGAGCCAGTCGTGGACGATCGCCACGCGCAGCGGGCGCGACGCATCGCGTGCGCTCGCCTGCCCGGCCGGTTTGCCCCGGCGCAGCGTAGCGGCGTCGCCGGCTTCGGCCGCGGCGGCATCGGCCGTGGCGACGTTCAGGATGGCGTGTTCCGCCAGATCGCGATTCATACGGTTTTCCTCGCATTGAGACGGACGAACAAGTCACGCACCAGCGCGCGCAAGGCCGGCGTCATCGTGAACGACCACGCCAGGTTCAGCGCCAGCACGACCGCGCAGAGGCCGATCGACTCGCCGAGCCCCGACCACGCTTGCGCGAGAAACAGGCTCGCGAGCAGGAAGGCGAGATGCGCGAGCATGTCGAGCAGGATCGCGCGCATCCGGATCGCCGACAGGTAAAGCAGCACGCCGTAGTCGACCAGCGCGCGGGTCGCGACGACCACTGCCGCGCCGATCAGCCCGAAGTGATGGATGCCGAACCACAGGCCGCCGACGAAGAACGGCATCTCGATGAGCCCGGCGAACGCGGCGCGCGCCGGGTTGACCTGCGACTGGATCAGGATCCGCGTGACGCTCGCCTGGCCGACGAGCCACACGCTGATCACCAGCACGCGCCCGACCGGTGCCGAATGCGCGGCGAGATCGGCGCCGACCCACAGCGTGAGGAACGGCGCGAGCGCGAAGATCGCGACGATGCCGACCGGCGTAAACACGCCGTTCAGGAATTCGAGCGACTGACGCGCGAGCGTGTCGGCGTGATCGCGGCCGACCGCCGACAGGCGCGGGAACAGCGTGCGCACCAGCGCGTTCGGCAGCATGTTCAGCCGCGTGACGAGGTTCTGCGGAACCGTGTAGTAGGTGACGAACTTCGCGCCCATGCCGGCGCCGAGCATCACGCGATCGAGCGTGTCGGCGATCATGCTCGCCATGCTCGCGATCAGCATCCAGCCGCCGAAGTTGAACAGCCCTTTCGCGGTGCCCCACTGCGGCGGGTCGATGCGCCGGATCCCGAGCACCTTGATGCTCGCGTGACCGAGCATCACCGCCGCGATCAGCCGCGCGACGACCGCGGCGGCGAGCACTGTCTGCAGGTTCGGCGCGATCCACCACGCGGCGCCGAGCGGCAGCAGCTGGAACAGGAACGTGCCGATCGTCTGGTTCGTGTTGAATACGCCGAACCGTTCGGCGCCGTTGATCGCGCCGGCGAACACCCACGACACGTTCGCGAGCGGAATCGCGAGCGCGAGCCACGGCAGCGCGAGATACACCTCGTGCTGCATCGCCGCCGACACCTTCGTGAAGTACTCGGTGTAGATGAACGCGCCGAAATAGATCAGCAGCCCGCCGACGATGCCGGTGCCGAGATTCAGCCAGAACGCGCTCCAGAACACGCGCGCGCTTTCGTCGGCGTCGCCGCTCGCGAGCGCCTTGGAGATGTGGTTCTGCGCGGCCATGCTCATCCCGAGATCGAGGATCCCGAAATAACCGATCAGCGTCCACACGAGGCTGACGACGCCGTAGCGCTCGACGCCCAGCGCGTGGATATACGCGGGCACCGTCACCAGCGACACGAAGGTCGGCAGGATCAGCCCGATGAAGTTGATCGAAACGTTCTTGAGTATGCCTTTGTCCATGCTTCTGCCTTGTGTGACGGCGACGGCAACGACGGTGCGCCGCCCGTCACGGTTTCCAGCGATACATCAGCACCTTGCCGCGCGCGTCTTCCTCGACGAACACCAGGTATTCGCCGTTCTCGCGCCGGAACGCGCTGATGCCGAACGGCACGTCGACCCAGCCCGACGCCTTGCCGACCTCGGCGCCCGGGCTCATCACGCCGACCTCCTTGCCGGTTTCCTTGTCGTACACGTGGATCTTCCCGACCGGCTCCACCGTGAAGATGTAGCGGCCCTCGACCGTGATCCCGATCAGGTCGAGGATCGGCTTCGCGTCGAGCTGCCACGGCAGCGCGACCGTATAGCGCACCACCGGCGAGCCGCTCGACCACTTGTCGAAGCGCACCAGCACGCGGCCGACTTCCTTGTTGATGCCGGGCTGCGGCGGCGCGTCGGCCGTGTAGCCCGTCACGTACAGCGTGTCCGTCTGCGGCTCGTAGATCGCGCGGCGCAGCTGCGTGAACGGCTGCGGCATCGGATAGGTCGTGACCTTGTCGTACGAATAGATCGGGTTGCCGGCCTTGTCGACGCCGCCGTAGCCGAAGCGATGAATCCCGCGCACGTCGCTCGTGCGCCAGATGTCGCCCTTCGTGTCGACCCACCAGCCCCAGCCGCCCGCCTTCGCCTTGCCGGTCGTGTTGGTCGTGAACTCGTCCTCGTCGAGCCGGCCGTTGCCGTTCGCGTCGCGCCAGATCCAGTCGCCGCCCGGCGGCTTGTTCGGCACCTTGTCGACCGGCCGCGCACGGCCCGCGATCAGGCCCGACGGAATCGCGACCTCGCCGTCGCGCTTCGCGTCGAAGCGGTAGATCTTCAGGTGATCGGCGTACATGTCGGTCAGGTACAGGAACGTGCGGCCGTCGACGCGCCGCGCGAACGGCATGCCGGGGTACTGGTCCGTGTGGAACACGGGATCGTCCGGATACTTGAAGCGGTTCGACAGGAAGCCGGCGTATTTCCAGTCCTGGCCGGGCGGCTTCGACAGGTCGAGCTCGAAGCGCTTGTTGCCCGTGTACACGCTGTTCGGCCGTGCGGGATCGAGCCACGCGCCGTCGACGAACAGCAGCCCCTGCACCTGCCAGCGCAGCTTGCCGTCCGGCGTGTAGCTCTCGAGCACCGCGCCGAGCCCCGCACCGATCGTGTCGTGGCGCGGCCCGATGCCGTTCATCGACACGTACACGTTGCCCGCGCGATCGACGCCCACGCCCGTCAGCCCGTTGAAACGTTGCGGCCCGGGGCGGCCCGGCACCGGGCCCGCGAAGATCCCGCCGCGCTCGCCGAGCGTGCCGGACGGCGCATAGCCGTTGCCGCCTTTCGAGAAAATCAGCACCTGTTGGCGCGGGCCGTTGTCCGCGACCAGCACGCGCCCTTTCGCGTCGACCGCCACGTCCACCGCATCGGTCCGCTCGGGCAGCGCGGGCGCGTCGTCGAGCTTGCGGCCGTCCGCGCGCACGTGCACGAGGTGCGCGGGCCCGTTGAGCGTATCGGTGAGCAGCCACAGCGTGCCGTCGCCGGCGAGCGCGATGCGGCCCGGCTCGTGCGCACTCCACGTGCCCTTCTTCTGCATCGTTTCGGCGTCGTACACGTCGACTTCGTCATGCGAAGGATTCGTCGCGAACAACGTCTTGTCGTCGGCCGCGAGGCCGCCCACTTCCGCCTTCAGCTCACCGACCTCCGAACGCGCGGGTGCCGCCACTTCGTTCATCACCATGAAGCTCGCGGCCATTCGCGCACGGCCGGCATCGGCGCGCCCGCCGGGCGCGACCTGCGGCGCCGCGCGGAACGGCGCGGGCTGCTTCATGTCGCCGATCGTGCGCCGCGAAATGCCGTACCACTGCTTGCCCTTGTCCGGCCAGATGCCGGGCGACTGCAGATGGCCGCGCTCGTTGCCGACGCCGATCGCGACGTACGCATACTTGCCGTTCACCGCGACCGCGTTGCCGCCGAGGTTGCCCCAGCCATGCGTGCCGCCGGCGAAGCCGAGCATCTTCCCGTCCTGGTAGACGCTCGCCTCGGCGCCGCTCTCGTCCCACGGCGCGTTCGTATACACCTTGCCGTCGGGCGTCACCGCGATCGCGCGAATGTCGATCTGCGTCCAGCTGCCGTCGCCGTAGCCGAACGTGTTGCCGATCCACGACGTGGTCGCGGGCAACACGGTTTCAGCCGGTGCGGCGCTCGCGGACAGCGCCGCGCATACCGTCATGCCAACCAGAATCAGACGTCGCAATGCGCTCTCCAGACTCGATGCAAAAGCGACCGGCGCCCGCGGCGTGCTGCGTGCCTGGATGACCTGTCGCTAAATGGGTTTCAAACGTCGCGATGCAGGTTACAAGCAAAAATAATCACAAGAAATTTGGAAATATTTGGGGATGTTTCCGCCTGAAATATTGAACCGGAATCGTCCGGAATAACCCCGGCGAAGCGGAAATAACGACCGCCTTTCACGCGACGATCCGTAGAAAATTCCGCTCCGGCCCGCCCGACGGCCTCCCTGGCCTGCAAATCTTTCATCTCGTGATTGAAACGACCGGCATTTGAATGTTTTCAGCCGAATAAATGACATGCGTTTTTTTGCCGATTTCTTTTCCCTAGAATCGATTTCGAATCAATATTCCCTTTAAACGCATGCATTACGTTCACGCATCGAATACGCGGCGCGCGTCGGCATCGGCCGCGCGTCGCGAAGGAGCGGCGCGATGACGGGCATCTCGCGCACCGCCGACCTCGCCCCGCCGCAACACGGCCGCATCGTGCAGCTCGACGGGCTGCGCGCGATCGCCGTCGGCGCCGTGTTCCTGCAACACGCGCTGAAGGCGCCGCTGTGGATGGGCGTCGACCTGTTCTTCGTGCTGAGCGGCCTGCTGATCACCGGCATCCTGCTCGAGCGCAAGGCGCGCGGACAGTCGTACTTCAGCCACTTCTACGCGCGCCGAGTGCGCCGGATCCTGCCGCCGTACGTGTTGCTGCTGGTCGTGTCGACGCTGCTGTTCGGCGCGAGCTGGCTGCCGCACTGGCCGTGGTTCGCGTTCTTCTCGACCAACATCGGGCTGTCGCTCGGCAGCATCGGCCACGACAGCCTGAACGTGCTGTGGTCGCTCGCCGTCGAGGAGCAGTTCTACATCTTCTGGCCGTTCGTCGTGCTGTGGTGTTCGGAGCGCGCGCTGCTGTGGATCGCCGCCGCGCTGATCGTCGCGGCGCCCGTGCTGCGCGCGATCGCGACGCCGTGGTTCGATTCGTTCTGGCCGATCTACTACCTGACGCCGTTCCGGATGGACCTGCTCGCCGCTGGCGCGCTGCTCGCGATCGTGCTGCGCCGCGACCGGCGCGCGCTGGAGCCGTTCTATCCGCTCGCGATCGTCGGCGCGCTCGTGTCGCTCGCGATCCTCGGCTGGCTGCACCTGTCGTTCCCGCGTTTCCGCGCCGCGAACACGCCGCTGTCGAACGCCGCGCTCTACAGCATCTCGCTGCTGCTGTGCACGTCGATCGTCGTGATCGCACTGCGCGGACGCGGCGTCGTGCAGCGCGTGCTGACGAACCCGCTGCTCGTGTACGTCGGCACCGTCAGCTACACCGTCTACCTGATTCACCTGAGCGTGCTGTACGCGCTGTGGCCGCTGCACCTGAACCGCTTCGTCACGGCCGCGCTCGCGCTGGCCATCACGCTCGTATACGCCACCGTGAGCTGGTACGGCTTCGAGCGGCGCCTGACCCGCGGCCCCGCGCGCAGCACGGTACCCGCCGCCGCGCGCACGACCGCCTGACTTTCTCCATCCATCGTTTCGACCAGGACATTGCCATGAGCCAAACTCGCAAGAAGGCCATCATCACGGGGATCACCGGGCAGGACGGCGCCTACCTGACCAAGCTGCTGCTCGACAAGGGCTACGAAGTCACGGGCACCTACCGCCGCACCAGCTCGGTCAACTTCTGGCGCATCGCCGAGCTCGGCGTCGACACGCACCCGAACCTGTCGCTCGTCGAGCACGACCTGACGGATGCAGGCTCCAGCCTGCGGCTGCTCGAACGCACGCAGCCCGACGAGCTGTACAACCTGGCCGCGCAGAGCTTCGTCGGCGTGTCGTTCGACCAGCCGGCGACGACCGCCGAGGTCACGGGCGTCGGCCCGCTGAACCTGCTCGAGGCGATCCGCGTGGTGAGCCCGAAGACGCGCTTCTATCAGGCGTCGACGTCCGAGATGTTCGGCAAGGTGCAGGCGATCCCGCAGACGGAAACCACCGCGTTCTACCCGCGCAGCCCGTACGGCGTCGCGAAGCTGTACGCGCACTGGATGACCGTGAACTACCGCGAGTCCTACGGCCTGTTCGGCTGCAGCGGCATCCTGTTCAACCACGAATCGCCGCTGCGCGGCCGCGAGTTCGTCACGCGCAAGATCACCGACACCGTCGCGAAGATCAAGCTCGGCAAGGCGACCCGGCTCGAGCTCGGCAACCTCGACGCGAAGCGCGACTGGGGCTTCGCGCTCGAATACGTCGAAGGGATGTGGCGGATGCTGCAGGCCGACGAGCCCGACACCTACGTGCTCGCGACCAACCGCACCGAGACCGTGCGCGACTTCGTGCAGATGGCGTTCGCGGCCGCCGGCTACCAGATCGAATGGACCGGCAAGGGCGAGCAGGAACGCGGCCTCGACGCGTCGAACGGCGACGTGCTCGTCGAAGTGAATCCGAAGTTCTACCGCCCTGCCGAAGTCGACCTGCTGATCGGCTCCGCCGACAAAGCAAAAGCCAAGCTGGGCTGGGCGCCGGAGACGACGCTCGAACAGCTCTGCCAGATGATGGTCGAAGCGGACCTGACGCGGAACCGGCACCATGACACGTACTGAAGCCAGGCGCCCGTCGCGCCGGGCGTTCGTCACGGGCCTGGCGGGCTTCACCGGCCGCTACATGGCGCAGCGGCTCGCTGCGGCCGGCTACGACGTGTGGGGCACCGTGGCACCCGGCGCGGCGCGGCCCGACGATCCGGCGCTCGCCCACTGCACGATGCTGCCGGTCGACCTGCTCGATGCGGACGCGACCCGTGCGGCGCTCGCCGATGCGCGGCCCGATGCGGTCGTGCACCTCGCCGCGCGCGCGCACGTCGCGCAGGACGAGCCGTCGCAGACCTACGCGGTCAACATCGTCGGCACGCGCAACCTGCTGGCCGCGCTCGCGGGCCTCGACCGCTGCCCGTCGGCGGTGCTGCTCGCCAGCAGCGCGAACATCTACGGCAATTCGACGGCCGGCGTGCTCGACGAAAGCGTCGCGCCCGCGCCCGCGAACGACTACGCGGTCAGCAAGCTCGCGATGGAATACGCGGCGAAGCTGTGGGCCGACCGCCTGCCGATCGTGATCGCGCGGCCGTTCAATTACACGGGCGTCGGCCAGGACGACGCGTATCTGCTGCCGAAGCTGGTATCGCACTATGCGCGCAACGCGCCGCGCATCTCGCTCGGCAATCTCGACGTGAGCCGCGATTTCTCCGACGTGCGCGACGTGACGGCCGCCTATCTGAAGCTGCTCGAAGCCGCGCCGGCCGGCGAGACGTTCAACATCTGCTCGGAGCGCGCGTATTCGCTGAAGGAAGTGCTGGCGATGCTGTCGCGAATCGCCGGTTACGTGATCGACGTGACGATCGATCCGCGCTTCGTTCGGCATCACGAAGTAAAGAGCCTGAGCGGGTCGCGCGACAAGCTGCGGCGCGCGGTGGGCGAGCTGCCCGTGACGCCGCTCGACGAAACCTTGCGCTGGATGATGGACGCGATGCGCGACGCGCGGGCCGGCTGATTCCGGCAACGCAACACGCGTTCGTCGCCGACTGAAAAGAAAACGGGCCGCCCTGTCTGAGCGGCCCGTCGTCATGCCGGCCCTGAAACCGGCGTCGCCGCGCTCAGCCCTCGAGGCCGCGCGCGAGATCGTTGCGCAGGTCGCCCGCGTTTTCCAGGCCGACCGCGAGGCGGATCAGCCCTTCGGTGATCCCCGCGGCCGCACGCGCTTCCGGCGTGATGCGCGCGTGCGTCGTCGTCGCCGGATGCGTGATCGTCGTGCGCGTGTCGCCGAGGTTGCCGGTGATCGAGACCAGCTTCGTGCTGTCGATCACGCGCCACGCGTTCGCGCGCTGCTGCTCCGGCGTGTCGCCCTTCAGCTCGAACGATACGATCGCGCCGCCCGCTTTCTGCTGACGCTTCGCGAGTTCGTGCTGCGGATGCGATTCGAGCCCCGGATAGAACACGCGCTTGACCGCAGGATGCGAATCGAGCCAGCGCGCGATTTCCAGCGCGTTCGCCGACTGCTTCTCGACGCGCAGCGACAGCGTCTCCATCCCCTTCAGCAGCACCCACGCGTTGAACGCCGACAACGTCGGGCCCGCGCTGCGCACGAACGGGAACACCTTGCCCATGATGAATTCCTTCGAGCCGACCAGCGCGCCGCCGAGCACGCGGCCCTGGCCGTCGAGGAACTTCGTCGCCGAGTGCATCACGACGTCCGCGCCGAGCTTCAGCGGCTGCTGCAGCACCGGGCTGCAGAAACAGTTGTCGACGACGAACAGCGCGTTCGCGGCCTTCGCGATCTTGCCGATCGCCTCGATGTCGGCGAGTTCGGTCAACGGGTTCGACGGCGTTTCGAGGAAGAACATCTTCGTCTCGGGCCGCACCGCTTCCTGCCAGGCGTTCAGGTCGGTCGGATCGACGAAGGTCGTCGTGATGCCGAACTTGCTGAAGATCTGCGAGAACATCCCGAGCGTCGAGCCGAACAGGCTGCGCGAGCTGACGAGGTGATCGCCCGCCTGCAGCGCGGACATCACGACCGACATGATCGCGGCCATGCCCGACGCCGTCGCGATGCAGGCCTCGCCGCCTTCGAGCGCGGCGAGACGATCCTGGAACATGGTGACGGTCGGGTTCGTGAAGCGCGAATAGGTGAAATAGTCTTCCGAATTCGCGAAGCGCTCGGCTGCCTCGGCCGCGCTCGTGAAGCAGAAGCTCGACGTGAGGAACAGCGCTTCCGAGTGCTCGTTGAAGTCGCTGCTGCGCAGCGTGCCCGCGCGCACGGCGAGCGTGTCGAAGTTGAGGGAGTCGTCCATGTTCCGTTATCCGTATTCGAGGGGTCGCGCCGAGGGTCGTGCATCGGGCGCGCGCCCAGCCACAAAAATCAGGCCAAAACAAAAAGCCCGCTATGCGTCGGCATCAGCGGGCTTCGGTGCGGTACGACAGCGATCGACTCGGGCCGGCTGCCGCCGGCCTTCGCTTTAGCTGTTTTGGGAAGTCGCCCCGCGTCCGCAAGCTGAATCAAATCGACGCAAGGCCACATCCTATCACGCTTCATCCGAAGCGTGCGCCGGCATCACTCGACCGACAGTTGCAGGTTCATCTGCGAACGCGCGGTGTCGCCTGCCGTGTCGCGATCGGCCTGCGACGCCGGTGCGAGACGGGCGCGCTCGATCGCGTCGAGGTACTCGGGCGTCACGGCGCCGGTGATGTAGTTGCCGTCGAAGCACGACGCCTCGAAGCCCTCGAGCTTCGGGTTGATGTCGCGCACCGCGCGGCGCAGGTCGTCGACGTCCTGATAGATCAGGTGGTCGGCGCCGATGATCTTCGCGACTTCCTCGTCGGTGCGGCCGTGCGCAACCAGCTCGCCGCGCGTCGGCATGTCGATGCCGTACACGTTCGGGAACTTCACGGGCGGCGCCGCCGACGCGAAGATCACCGACTTCGCGCCCGCATCGCGCGCCATCTGCACGATTTCGTGCGAGGTCGTGCCGCGCACGATCGAGTCGTCGACGATCAGCACGTGCTTGTCCTTGAACTCGATGCTCATCGCATTGAGCTTCTGGCGCACCGACTTCTTGCGCACGGCCTGGCCCGGCATGATGAAGGTACGGCCGACGTAGCGGTTCTTGAAGAAGCCTTCGCGATACTCGACGCCGAGCTTCGCGGCGACCTGCATCGCAGCCGGACGCGACGAATCGGGAATCGGCATCACGACGTCGATCGGCACGTTCGGCAGCTCGCGCTTGATCTTCTCGGCGAGGTAGTCGCCCATGCGCAGGCGCACGTTGTAGACGGGCACGCCGTCGAGGCACGAATCCGGACGTGCAAGATACACGTATTCGAACATGCACGGATTCAGCGTCGGGTTCTCCGCGCACTGCTGGCTGTGGAAGTTGCCGGCCTTGTCGATGAAGATCGCTTCGCCCGGCTGCACGTCGCGCACGAATTCGAAGCCGATGCCTTCGACCGCCACCGACTCCGACGCGACCATCCATTCGGTGCCGTGTTCGGTCTCGAGCTTGCCGATGCAGAGCGGACGGATGCCGAACGGATCGCGGAACGCGACCAGGCCGTAGCCGGCGATCAGCGACACGATCGCGTACGAGCCCTGCAGGCGGCGATGCACGCCCTCGACCGCCTTGAACAGCGCGGCCGGATCGAGCTCGAGGCCGGTCGTCGACAGCTGCAGCTCGTGCGCGAACACGTTGAGCAGCACTTCGCTGTCGGAATTGGTGTTGATGTGCCGGCGGTCGATCCGGAACATCTCGTCCTTCAGCTGTTCCCAGTTCGTCAGGTTGCCGTTGTGCGCGAGGATGATCCCGAACGGCGCGTTCACGTAGAACGGCTGCGCCTCGGCTTCGCTCGACGCCGAACCGGCCGTCGGATAGCGGACCTGGCCGATGCCGAAGGTGCCGGGCAGGCTGCGCATGTTGCGCGTGCGGAACACGTCGCGCACCATGCCGTTAGCCTTGTACATGTGGAAATTGCTGCCGTCCGCCGTCGCGATGCCCGCTGCGTCCTGACCGCGATGCTGCAGCAGCAGCAGGCTGTCATAGATCAGCTGATTGACGGGGGCTTGGGAGATAACACCTACGATGCCGCACATGGCATGTCCTTCAAGATGACAAAATCGGTTCCGTCCTGCCCGGCCGCGTCGTCACACGCGTACATACTGGGCCATGCCGTCGGGCAGGAGCTGCTTCAGCTCGTGCACGCCCTGTTCGGCGAAAGGACGCAATAGCGCATTGCGCCAGAAATCCTGTTTGGGCAATTCGGTCAGCCCGGCCGCCGCGACCAGCAGCACCACCAGCACGCAGCCGCGGACGAGCCCGAACATCATGCCCAGCGAGCGATCGACCCCGCCGAGGCCCGTCGCCTGCGCGATCCGCGACAACAGCGCGTTCGCGACACCGGCGACGAACACGACGCCGATCACGATCAGCGCGAACGCGATCACCCACTGCGTCAGCGCGCCGCCCGGCCAGTTCGCCGGGATATACGGCACCACCAGTCCGACATAGCGGGCGGCGATCGCGATCGCCGCGATCCAGCCGATCAGCCCGAAAATCTCGGAGACGAAACCGCGCCACGCGCCACGCAGCGCAGACAACGCGATCACCGCCAATACAGCGTAGTCGAAAGCCGTCAGCATCGCACGTTACTGCGTGAGTCCGGCTTCGCGCACCTTCGCGATCGCGGCGGACGCCGCCGCGCGATCCGCAAACGGGCCGGCACGCAGCTGGCTAGCCGTGCTGCCGTCTGCCTGCTTGCGATGCTCGACATATGCGGGCACGCCCGCAGATTTCAACTTGGTGGCCCACGAACGAGCCGTTGCGTCGTCCTTGAACGAGCCGAGCTGCACCGCGAAGCGCGCACCGGCCGGCGAGGCCGGCGACGATGCGTCGCCGCTGTCGGCCGCGGCGTCGGCGTTCGCGACCGCCGCGGGCGCCGGCTTCGGCGCGGCCGGCTTCGGCGCAGGTGCGGCCGCGGCCGGCTTCGCAGCGGGCTTCGGCGGCGTCACGCTCGCCGTGGTCGTCGAGGGTTCGGGCTTCGCGGCCGGCTTGGCCGTGTCCTTCTCCGCGGGGGCCGGAACGGCCGCCACCGCGGCGTCGGAGGCCGGCGGCTCGTCGTGCGCGACGCCCGCCTGCACGTCGGACGCGTCGTCGTCACGCGGCGCGACCGCCTGATGTGCGGGCCGGTTCGGAATGTCGATCGCGATGTCGTCCGTCACCGGCTTCGGGTGCGAATCGAGCACCATCGGCAGCACGATCACCGCGGCGACGACGAGCGCGATCGCGCCGACGAGGCGCCGGCGGGCGCGTTGCTTTTCAGGAAGGGTCGGATCGAGGAGCAGCGCGTCCGATTCCGGACGCTCGGTGCGGCGCGTGCGCCGCTCGACGCGTTCAGTGCGCTCCGTGCGCACGTTCCGGGAGGCCCCGGTACGACCGCCGCGCCGCGGGGGCGCGTCGTCGTCTTTCTTGCCGAACGAGAAAATTCCCATGAATGGCTGAGTCCGAAACTGCCCTTCAGTCAGTGTTGCTGCGATTTCCGGTAGGCCATCACACCCGCCACCGTATGGAAACTGCCGAAAACCACGATTCTATCATTCTCGGATGCTCTTTTTAGTGCATCGCGAAACGCTTCGGCGGGCGACGCGTACCGCGTCACGCTCGAATCGGCCCCGTCCTCCACGCCGGCCTTGCGCAGCGCGGCTTCGAGCTGCTCCGCGCTCGCCGCGCGCGGCAGCGGCAGGTCGGTCACGCACCAGTGGTCGATCTCGCCCTTCAGGTGCCGCAGCACGCCGTCGATGTCCTTGTCGTGCATCGCACCGAACACCGCGTACGTGTATGGGAAGAAGCCCATGTTGCCCAGATTCTGCTCGAGCACGGCCGCCGCATGCGGGTTGTGCGCGACGTCCAGCACGATCGCCGGCTTGCCGGGCAGCACCTGGAAGCGCCCCGGCAGCTCGACGTTCGCGAGCCCGAGCCGGATGTCCTGCGCGGACACCGGCAGCACCGGGCGCAGCGCCTCGAGCGCGGCCAGCGCGGCCGATGCATTGATCAGCTGGTTCGCCCCGCGCAGCGCCGGGTAAGCGAGCGCCGGATAGCGCTTCTCGCGGCCGAGGTAGCTCCATTGCTGGCGCTCCGCGCCCGGCTGCGCTTCGTAGCGAAAATCGCGGCCGACCAGCCACAGGTCGGCGCCGATCGCGTCGGCATGCTCGACCAGCGTGTTCGGCACCGCGGGATCGCCACAGATCGCCGGCTTGCCCGCGCGGAAGATCCCCGCCTTCTCGAACGCGATCTTCTCGCGCGTGTCGCCGAGGTATTCGGTATGGTCGATGTCGATGCTCGTGACGATCGCGCAATCGGTATCGATGATGTTGACCGCATCGAGCCGGCCGCCGAGCCCGACTTCGAGGATCACCGCATCGAGCCCGCGCGACGCGAACAGGTGCAGGATCGCGAGCGTCGTGAATTCGAAGTACGTGAGCGACACCGGCTCCGGCAGCGACGTGCGCGCCGCTTCGACGGCTTCGAAGTGCGGCAGCAGCTCGGCGTCGCTGACCTGCTGGCCGTTCACGCGCGCTCGCTCGCCGAATTCGAGCAGGTGCGGCGACGTGTGGCAGCCGACCTTGTAGCCCGCGTGAACGAGGATCGCCTCGAGGAACGCGCAGGTCGAACCCTTGCCGTTCGTGCCGCCGACCGTGATCACGGGGCACGCGAATTCGAGCTGCAGCGCCGCCTTGACCTGCCCGATGCGGGTGAGGCCCATGTCGATGCCGACCGGGTGCGCGCGTTCGAGATGCGAAAGCCACGCGTCGAGAGTGGGAAAAGTGCTCATCGGATCAAATCTGAATCGGTACCGCCACTACGCCAAAAAACGAAACGCGCCGCCCGGCGGTTCAGCCGGGCGACGCGCGCAGTTCACAACGCCGCGCCAATCAGGCCAGCGCGTCGGCCGGCTGTCGCTGCAGCAGCGCGAGCAGTTGCGCGATCTCGTCGCGCATCTTGCGGCGGTCGACGATCATGTCGATCGCGCCCGTCTTCAGCAGGAATTCCGCGCGCTGGAAGCCTTCCGGCAGCTTTTCGCGAACCGTCTGCTCGATCACGCGCGGGCCGGCGAAGCCGATCAGCGCCTTCGGCTCGGCGATCACGACGTCGCCGAGGAACGCGAAGCTCGCCGACACGCCGCCCATCGTCGGGTCGGTCAGCACCGAAATGAACGGCAGCTTGGCTTCGGCCAGCTTGGTCAGCATCGCGGTGGTCTTGGCCATCTGCATCAGCGACAGCAGGCTTTCCTGCATCCGGGCGCCGCCCGAAGCGGTAAAGCAGATGAACGGCACCTGCTGCTCCAGCGCGTTCTGCGCGCCGCGCGCGAAGCGCTCGCCGACGACCGAGCCCATCGAGCCGCCCATGAACGAGAACTCGAAGCAGGCCGCGACGACGGGCAGCGTGTGGATCGCACCGCCCATCACGACCATCGCGTCGGTCTCGCCCGTCTCGTCCATCGCTTCCTTCAGACGATCGGGGTACTTGCGGCTGTCCTTGAACTTCAGCGAGTCGACCGGCACGATTTCCTGGCCGATTTCATAGCGGCCTTCCGGATCCAGCAGCCCGTCGAGGCGCTCGCGCGCGCCGATGCGCATGTGGTGATCGCACTTCGGGCACACGTGCAGGTTCGCGTCCACGTCGTTGCGGTACAGCACGGCCTCGCAGGACGGGCACTTGACCCACAGGCCCTCCGGAATGCCCTTGCGGCTTTTCGGGTCGGTCTGCTTGATCTTCGGCGGCAACAGTTTGTCGAGCCAGCTCATCGTATGGTTTCCTGTTCCGTGGCGGGGCGGGCCGACCGGCCCGTTCCCGCTTCCTGTGTTGTGTTTATCGCGCCGTGTTGCCGGCGCCGTCCAGGGCGGCGCGCAGCTCGGCGATGAAAGTCTTCAGCGCGGCGGCGGCGCCCTCCGGCGCGGTGCTCTCGAGCAGCTGCACCAGGCGGCTGCCGATCACGACGGCGTCCGACACTTCGGCCACCGCGCGCGCCGTTTCGGCGTCGCGGATGCCGAAGCCGACGCCCACCGGAACCGGCACGCGCGACTTGATGGCCGGGATTTTACCCGCAATGCTCGAAACATCCAGATTTCCGGCGCCGGTCACGCCCTTGAGCGACACGTAGTACACGTAGCCGCTCGCGATCTTGCCCACGTCTGCGATGCGTTCGTCGGTCGACGTCGGCGCGAGCAGGAAGATCGGATCGATCTGCGCGGCACGCATTTTCTCGGCGAACACGCCCGCTTCCTCGGGCGGATAGTCGACGACGAGCACGCCGTCGACGCCCGCCGCCTGCGCTTCGGCCGCGAACGCGTCGACGCCCATCCGCTCGATCGGGTTCGCATAGCCCATCAGCACGACGGGGGTTTTCTGGTCGGTCTCGCGGAAGCGCTTCACGTCGGCGAGCACGCTCTTCAGCGTGACGCCGCGCGCGAGCGCGCGTTCCGACGAGCGCTGGATCACGGGGCCGTCGGCCATCGGGTCCGAGAACGGCACGCCGAGCTCGATCACGTCGGCGCCGCCTTCGGCGAGCGCGTGCATGAATTCGACGGTCTTCGCGGGATCGGGGTCGCCGGCCGTGATGAACGGGATCAGGCCCTTGCGGCCTTGTTCGGCGAGTGCGGCGAAGGTCTGCTGGATACGGGAGGACATGGCAATTTTCCTTGATGCGATCGGCGACTCGGCGGCGCGACTCACGCGCACGCCGGCGCGACGAGCGCGCTCACGCGCTCATGCGCGATCGCGCAATAACTTTCGTTGATCTCGTAGCCGACGAAGTCGCGCCCCTGCCGTGCGCAGGCCACCGCGGTCGTGCCGCTGCCCATGAACGGATCGAGCACGCGGCCGCCCGGCGGGCAGCTTGCGAGCACCATCCGCTCGATGATTTCCAGCGGCTTCTGGGTCGGATGATCGACGCGCTCCGCGTGCTGCCGATGCAGGCGCGAGACCGACCAGACGTCCTTCGGGTTGTAGCCCATCTCCAGCCACTTGCTGCCTTCGAACAGCTTGCGCGAGCGGGCCTTCTTCGTGTCGGCGTCGTACGGGATGCGGACCGGATCGAGATCGAAGTAATACGCTTTGGAAACCGCGAAAAAGCCGATGTTGTCGTGCACCGACGTGAAACGGCGCGTCGTGCCGCCCATGCTCGGCACGCGCCGGTCCCAGATGATCTCGTTGACCATCGTGAGCTTCGTCTTCAGGAAGCTGAAGATTTCCGGCGCGTACTGCCACGTGCAGAAGATGTACATCGACCCGCTCGGCTTGAGCTTCGGAATCGCGAGCTCGAGCCACTCGCGCGTCCACGCGAGGAAATCGTCGCCCGAACGCTTGTCCGAGTCGTTGCCGTAGTCCTTGCCGAGCCCGTACGGCGGATCGGCGACGATCAGGTCGATCGACGCATCCGGCAGGCGCGCGGCTTCGGTCATGAAATCGCGGTTGTGCAGCTCGATCCCGGACGGTCGTGCGCGCGGCACGGCGACGGCAGGCTGCACCGCCTCCGCTTCGCTCGCGGCGCCGCCGCCCGGTTGTTCGATCAGGTCACGCATCGGTCGGGGTCAGAGCGCGATGCCCGATCGCTCGGCGACCGTGTGCATGTCCTTGTCGCCGCGGCCCGACAGGTTGACGAGCAGGATCTTGTCCTTCGGCAACGTCGGCGCGAGCTTCACGCCGTACGCGATCGCGTGGCTCGACTCGAGCGCGGGGATGATCCCCTCGATCCGGCAGCAGTCGTGGAACGCCTTCAGCGCCTCGTCGTCGGTGATCGGCACGTACTGCGCGCGGCCGCTGTCCTTCAGCCATGCGTGCTCGGGGCCGACGCCCGGATAGTCGAGGCCGGCCGACACCGAATGCGTCTCGATGATCTGGCCGTTGTCGTCCTGCAGCAGGTACGTGCGGTTGCCGTGCAGCACGCCGGGGCTGCCGGCGATCAGCGACGCCGCGTGACGGCCGGTGTCGAGGCCGTCGCCGGCCGCTTCGACGCCGATCAGCTGCACGGAAGCATCGTCGATGTACGGATAGAAGATGCCCATCGCGTTCGAGCCGCCGCCGACGCACGCAATCACCGCGTCCGGCTGCCGGCCGGCGAGTTCCGGCATCTGCACCTTGCACTCGTCGCCGATCACGCGCTGGAAGTCGCGCACCATCGCCGGATACGGGTGCGGGCCCGCGACCGTGCCGATGATGTAGAACGTGCTTTCGATGTTCGTGACCCAATCGCGCATCGCTTCGTTCAGCGCGTCCTTCAGCGTGCGCGAACCCGATTCGACCGGCACGACCGTCGCGCCGAGCAGCTTCATCCGGTAGACGTTCGCGGCCTGGCGGCGCACGTCCTCGGCGCCCATGTAGACGATGCACTCCATGCCGAAGCGCGCGCAGATCGTCGCCGTCGCGACGCCGTGCTGGCCGGCGCCGGTCTCGGCGATCACGCGCTTCTTGCCCATCCGCTTCGCGAGCAGCGCCTGGCCGATCACGTTGTTGATCTTGTGCGCGCCGGTGTGGTTCAGGTCCTCGCGCTTCAGGTAGATCTGCGCGCCGCCGAGCGTCTCGCTCCAGCGCTGCGCGTGATAGATCGGCGACGGACGGCCGACGAAGTACTTCAGTTCGCGCTCGTACTCGGCGACGAAATCGGGGTCGTTCCGGAATTTTTCATACGCCGTGCGCAGTTCGTCCAGCGCGTGAATCAGCGTTTCGGCGACGAACACGCCGCCATACGGGCCGAAGTGGCCGCGATCATCAGGAAGGTTGTACATGGTGTCACTCTCGATCGGTCGGTGCGCCCCGCTGTCGGGGCCGCACCTTCTTGCATCACCCGGCGTCCGCTTCGCGCACCGCGCGTACGAACGCCGCCATCCGGGCGTGATCCTTCACGCCCTTCGCGCCCTCCACTTCGATGCCACTCGAGACATCGACAGCAAACGGACGCAACTGGCGAATCGCATCACCGACGTTTTGCGCGCTCAAGCCACCACTCAAAACGGCCCGATGCGCGAGCTCTGCGGGAATAAGAGACCAATCGAAGACCTTGCCGCTACCACCGTAGTCCGGCACCAAGGTGTCGAACAGGAAGCCGCGCGCTTTCGAATAATGAAGAGCCGATTCTACCAAATCGGCCGGCTGCGTCGAGGGGCCGACGCGCACCGCGCGCAACCACGGCAGGCGCGCCGCGCGGCCGAGGGCGTCGCACTGCTCGGGCGTCTCGTCGCCGTGCAATTGCAGCATCGTGAGCGGCACGTCGCGCACGACCGCCTCGATCTCCGCTTCGGTCGCGTTCACGAACAGCCCGACCACCGACACGAACGGCGGCGCGAGGCTCGCGAGTTCAGCCGCCAGCGCGATCGACACCGCGCGCGGGCTCTTCGGATAGAACACGAGGCCGATCGCGTCGGCGCCGAGCGCGGCGGCATGCAGCACGTCCTCGGGGCGCGACAGGCCGCACAGCTTGATGCGCGTGCGCGGCGCGAGGCCGGCCGCGGCAGAGATCGAAGAAGACACGGCGTGATCCGTCATGGTTGTGGGTCCAGATCGGCCCAGACGCTGCTCCACGGCACGCTGCCGAGCTGCGCGGGCGGGACGGCGAATTCCGCCGGGTAGCCGACATGGGCGAGGTACAGCCCGTCGGCCATGAACGTGGGCGCCGCGAGATTGCGATCGCGCCCGGCCAGCACGTCGGCGAGCCAGTCGGCCGGATAGCGGCCGCGCCCCACCGCGACGAGGCAGCCCATCAGGTTGCGCACCATGTGGTGCAGGAACGCGTTCGCGCGGAAGCGGAAATGAATGAAGTGGCCCGCGCGCCGCACGTCGATCTGGTACAGGTGTTTGACCGGCGTCTTCGACTGGCATTCCGACGACCGGAACGACGAGAAGTCGTGCTCGCCGATCAGATGCGCGGCGGCCGCGCGCATCGCGTCGTCGTCGAGCGGCGTGTGGATCCAGCCCGCGCGGCCGGCCAGCATCGGCGAGCGCACGGGATGCACGTACAGCGCGTAGTAGTACGTGCGTTCGAACGCCGAGAAACGCGCGTGGAACGCGTCCGGCATCGGCTTCGCCCACTGCACGGACACGGTCGGCGGCAGAAATGCGTTGGTGCCGCGCACCCACGAGAAATCCGCGCGATCGAGCTCCGTATCGAAATGCACGACCTGTCCGAGCCCGTGCACGCCCGTGTCGGTCCGCCCCGCGACCGTCGTGTGCAGCGGCACGCATGCGAACGCGCCGAGTGCGCGCTCGAGCGCATCCTGCACGGTCTTGCCGTGCGGCTGCGCCTGCCAGCCGCAGAAAGCGGCGCCGTCGTACTGAATCCCGAGCGCGATCCGCATCACGCCTCTTCCGCGAGTTTCGCGAGCAGCGCACGCGCATCGTCGCGCGTGGCGGCGTCGTTCGCGTCGACCACTTCCTGCAGCAGCGTGCGCGCGCCAGACAGATCGCCCAGTTGCACGTACTCCGACGCGAGATCCAGCTTGTTGCGGGCGATGCGGGCGAGTTCCTCCGGCGTCAGCGCGGGCAGCACGGCACCCGGCGCGGACGGCAGGTCGAGATCGAAATCCAGCTTCAGCGCGCCGAACTGCGCGACGCCGAGCGGCGGCAGCGACGACGGCGCGGCGGCACCGCCCGGGTGAGAGGCAGGCGTTGCCGCGTCCGGATCCCAGTCGAACTCGTCGTCGTGGTCGGCCGGATGTTGCGGGGACGGATCGGTCGCGCCAACTGGCGGGTGCGCGGCGGATTGACCGTTAGTTGCGATTTGCCCGCCTTCGGCTTGCCCTTCCCGTGCGGACGGCTCATCGGCCGTACGCGGCGGCAGCGGCATGTCGAGGCTGTTGAGCGCGCTGATCGCGTTCTGCATCAGCGCTGCGTGCTGCGCGTCGTTCGTCGCGGGTGCTGCGGCGGGCGTGACGAGCGGCTCGTCCGCGGCCGGTTCCGCGACAGGCTTCTCGTCGTGCGGGGCCGGCGTTGCTTCGCTGTCGGGTGCGATGCGCGCGGACGATGCTTCCGCCTGAACGTCGTGCGGCTTCGCCGTTTCCGACGGCGACGGGATTTCGGGTTCGTGCGTCTCGAACGTCTCCGCCGCTGCGGCCGCGGCCGTGACTAGACTCAGATCGGCGGCCGCGTCGCGGGCCAACGGCGTCTCGGGGAGAATCGGCTGCACTGGCTCGGTGGATGCGACCGGCGACGACGATGCACCGCCGTCGGCAACAGCCGTCCCGCCGGATGCCGGTGCGGTTTCGTCGGTCGGCCGCGCTTTCCGGCGCTTGCGCCACGCAAAACCGGCCGCCAGCACGACCACGGCGGCGCCGGCCGCTGCGGCCGGACGCCAGTCGATCTGTTCCGAACCGCGTGCAGGCGCGGCGGTCGCCGCCGGCACGGCCGGCTGCACCGCACTCGCGGCCACGCCGGACGACGCTTCGCTCGCAGCCGACGACGACGCGGCAGCTGACGCCGCCGCATCATTCGCGCCGTTCGCGCCGTTCGTGCCGTTCGTGCCGTTCGTGCCGTTCGTGCCGTTCGTGCCGTTCGTGCCGTTCGCAGCGGGACGCGGCGCAGCGGGCGCCGGCGCCGGTGCAACGTTGTTCGTGGCGGCCGGCTTCCCGATCCCGTGCTTCTGCAGTTCCATCAGCACGCGGTTCTTCAGCGCGAGCAATTGCTGCAGGCTCGACGGCCGCGGCTGCGACGCACCCGCGACGGGCGCTGCTGCAGACGGTTCGTGCATCCCTTGAGCCGCACCGCCCGGTCCGGCCTGCGTCACGGCCTCGCTGGCGGACGACGGTGCGGACTGGATCGCGCCGTTCCACACGTGCGGCCCGCTTGCGCCGGCCGCAGCCGCTGGCGACTGGACGGATTCGACCGTCGACGCGCCGTGCGCGGCGGACGCGCCGCTCGAAGCCGACGCGCCTGCCGCTGCCCCGGCTGCAACCGTGACGCTCGCCCCGCTGACCGGCGCCGTATGCGCGGCCGATACGGCCGGCGCGGTTTGCACGGCCGACCCAGGATGCGGCGCCGACGCGCCATGCTGCGCGACCGCCGCCGTGCCCGACGCAGCAGCCGGCACGAGCGCCGCGCCGGTCGCATCGAGCGCCGGCACCGTCAGCGTCGCGCCGACTTTCAGGCGGCTCGGGTCGTGCTTCATGAACGCCTGCGGATTGGCGTCGAACAGCGCGCGGCCGGCGCGCGCGAGCACGCCCGGATCGTGCGATTGCGTCGCGGCTTTCGCGAGGTCGTTCAACGATTGGCCCGGCTGGACCGTCACGTTGAGCGGCGCGGCACCGCCGGCGGCAGACGCCGGCAGCTCGCCGGAACCGGCCGCCCAGGCCGAAGCGGCCGCGCCGAGCGCCAGGATCGCCAGCGCGCCACGCACGGCGCGCGCCAGACGGGACTGACGCGGAAACAAGGAAATTCGGGACATCGTAGGCTCTATCGCCGCGCGCGGGCGCGGCTCGGATTCGCGTAGGGAAGCGTCAATAAAGTCGCCGCAGAAATGCAAAAGCGTCGCGCAGAACGCGACGCTTTGGGCGGCTCTGCGCGTCGTAACCGCATAGTTTACTTCACACGATCGCGTTCCGGCCGAATTCGTCGCCTGCGGATGCGGCCGTCCGCGCCTGCGCCGCGACCTTACGGCCGACCGCGTCGGGCCGTCGGTGCGCGAATCGCGCGAAGGCATCGCCGATCCGGGCACAGAATCGCACGCGCCGGTTTTGTCAAAAGAGGATCATCAATCGATGAAAAACCGGACGACGGCATCGGGTTCCGGAACGAATTCGGCCCCTCCTTGTACTTCGCGTCGCATCGATTCCTCGTGCCAAAGGATGGCGATGCAGGAAAAGCCCCGGCCGCGCGAGCGGTTCGGGACTTCCGCGCAATGGGCGGTCCGCACAAGACCTGACGCCGGACAAAAAAACGCCTGCCGCCCCGCGAAGGGCTGGCAGGCGTTTCGCGTCACGCGCGCACCGCGCGCGGCGCGGCCCGACTTACTTGTCGAGCAGGATGCGCAGCATGCGGCGCAGCGGCTCGGCCGCGCCCCACAGCAGCTGGTCGCCGACCGTGAACGCCGACAGGTATTCGCCACCCATCGCGAGCTTGCGCAGGCGACCGACCGGCACCGTCAGCGTGCCGGTGATCTTCGCCGGCGACAGGTCGCGCATCGACGCTTCGCGCTCGTTCGGCACGACCTTCACCCAGTCGTTCGCCGACGCGAGGATGCCGTTGATTTCGTCGAGCGGGACGTCCTTCTTCAGCTTGATCGTCAGCGCCTGCGAGTGGCAGCGCATCGCGCCGATCCGCACGCACAGGCCGTCGACCGGGATCGAGCCCGGCTCGCCCATGGCCGGCTTGCCGAGGATCTTGTTGGTTTCCGCGCCGCCCTTCCACTCTTCCTTCGACATCCCGTTGCCGAGATCCTTGTCGATCCACGGGATCAGCGAGCCGGCGAGCGGCACGCCGAAGTGGCTCGTCGGCATCGCGTCGCTGTTCATCGTCGCGAGCACGCGGCGGTCGATGTCGAGAATCGCGGAAGCCGGATCGGCGAGTTGCTCCTGCACCGAACCGTGCAGCGTGCCCATCTGCGACAGCAGTTCACGCATGTTCTGCGCGCCCGCGCCCGATGCGGCCTGGTAGGTCATCGCCGTCATCCAGTCGACGAGGTTCTCGCGGAACAGGCCGCCGAGCGCCATCAGCATCAGGCTGACCGTACAGTTGCCGCCGACGAAGTTCTTCGTGCCCTTGACGAGCGCGTCCTTGATCACGTCGAGGTTGACCGGATCAAGGATGATGACCGCGTCGTCGTTCATCCGCAGCGACGAGGCCGCATCGATCCAGTAGCCGTTCCAGCCGGCCGCGCGCAGCTTCGGGAACACGTCGTTCGTGTAGTCGCCGCCCTGGCACGTGATGATCACGTCGCACTTCTTCAGCTCGTCGACGTTGGTCGCGTCCTTGAGCGTAGTCTCGTTTTTCGCGAACGACGGCGCCTTGCCGCCCGTGTTGCTGGTGCTGAAAAACACCGGTTCGATCAGGTCGAAATCACCTTCTTCCTGCATGCGCTGCATCAGCACGCTGCCGACCATGCCGCGCCAACCTACGAGACCTACGTTCATGACTAACCCTTTGCTTGAATGGAGCTTCCCCGCCATTTCCGTCCCCGCGTGACCGCGCGGGGAAACAGGCGGGCACGACGGCGATCAGCGTTTAATGATCGTTTTCGTGGTAATGGTTTTCGTGATGACGATGGCGCGCGCACCCGCACGGGCAGTGTTGCCGTGGAGTTTCAGGACCGGGGAGATCAGGGAAATCAGCGCCATCGTTCGAGTCTACACAAAGCCGGTTGCCCGCACAACGGCCAACCGCGCGCGAACCGGCCGATTTCGCGGCCCGTTCGCGCCCTTTTCTATCTTGACTGCCTGTTGCCTTGCCGCGCGCTTACAGCGCGGCGACCACCGCGTCGCCCATCGCCGCCGTGCCGACCTGCTGGCAGCCCGGCGTCGCGATGTCGCCGGTGCGGTAGCCTTGTTCGAGCACCGTTTTCACGGCGCGCTCGATGCGATCGGCCTGCTCCGCGCGATTCAGCGAATAGCGCAGCAGCATCGCGGCCGACAGGATCGTCGCCAGCGGATTCGCGATGCCCTTGCCCGCGATGTCCGGCGCCGAACCGTGCGACGGCTCGTACAGACCCTTGTTGTTCTTGTCGAGCGACGCCGACGGCAGCATGCCGATCGAGCCCGTCAGCATCGACGCTTCATCCGACAGGATGTCGCCGAACATGTTGCCGGTCACGATCACGTCGAACTGCTTCGGCGCCTTCGCGAGCTGCATCGCCGCGTTGTCGACGTACATGTGCGACAGCTCGACGTCCGCGTATTCCTTCGACACGTCGATCATGACGTCGCGCCAGAACTGCGACGTCTCCAGCACGTTCGACTTGTCGACCGACAGCAGCTTCTTCGCGCGCTTTTGCGCGGCCTGGAACGCGACGTGTGCGATGCGGCGCACTTCCGGTTCCGAGTAGCGCATCGTGTCGAAGCCTTCGCGCGCGCCGGCGAACGGGCCGTCCGGTGCCGCGCGCACGCCGCGCGGCTGGCCGAAGTAGATGTCGCCGTTCAGTTCGCGCACGATCAGGATGTCGAGGCCCGCGACCAGTTCCGGCTTCAGCGGCGACGCATCGACGAGCTGCGGATAGCAGATCGCCGGACGGAAGTTCGCGAACAGCTCGAGATGCTTGCGCAGCCCGAGGATCGCCTGCTCGGGGCGCAGCGCGCGCTCGAGCGAGTCGTACTTCCAGTCGCCGACCGAGCCGAACAGGATCGCGTCGGCTTCCTTCGCGAGTTTCAGCGTCGCGTCCGGCAACGGATGACCGCTCGCCTCGTAGCCCGCGCCGCCAACCGGCGCCCGCTCGAGCTCGAACTTTTCGTCGAGGGCGTTCAGCACCTTGACCGCTTCGTTGACGATTTCCGGACCGATGCCGTCGCCGGGCAGCACTGCAATCTTCATGCGTTATTCCTGACTGGATAGGTATGGGTGGCAGGTCGGCGAGCGCGCGTCATGCGCGCCCGCCCGGAGGCAATCTCAGCCGACCAGCTTGTTGTTGAGCCACGGCTGCTTCGCGAGCCGCTCGGCTTCGAACTGGCGGATCTTGTCCGCGTGACGCAGCGTCAGGCCGATGTCGTCGAAACCGTTCAGCAGGCAGTACTTGCGGAACGCGGTGATGTCGAACGCATACTCGCGGCCGTCGCCCGTGCGCACGACCTGCGCATCGAGGTCGATCGTCAGCTGATAGCCGTTGAACGCATACGTGTCGTTGAACAGGTGATCGACCTGCTGCTCGGTCAGCACGATCGGCAACAGCCCGTTCTTGTAGCAGTTGTTGAAGAAGATGTCGGCGAAGCTCGGCGCGATGATCGCGCGGAAGCCGTACTGCTGCAGCGCCCACGGCGCGTGCTCGCGCGAGCTGCCGCAGCCGAAGTTCTTGCGTGCCAGCAGCACCGATGCGCCCTGGTAGCGCGGCTGATTCAGCACGAAGTCCGGGTTCAGCGGGCGCTTCGAGTTGTCCTGGCCCGGCTCGCCGTGGTCGAGGTAACGCCATTCGTCGAACGCGTTCGGACCGAAGCCCGTGCGCTTGATCGACTTCAGGAACTGCTTCGGGATGATCGCGTCGGTGTCGACGTTCTCGCGATCGAGCGGCGCCACGACGCCGGTATGTACAGTGAATTTTTCCATGATCCGTCTATCCGGTTGGAGGGCCGGCATTCAGCCGGCGCACATCGACAAATTCTCGGTGGGCGTCAGTCCGCGGCGCGCTGCAGCGCATTGCCGGCGGCGTTGACGTCCTGGCCGAAGCCTCGGACGGTATTGCAGCCCGCGAGGCCGAAGCCCAGCCCCGCGAGCGCCAGCGCGGCCACCAGCCGCGCGATGAGCTTCGATGCCGTCACGCGTTACCCCAGCTGGCGAATGTCGACGAAATGGCCTTCGATCGCCGCCGCCGCCGCCATCGCGGGGCTCACGAGGTGCGTGCGACCGCCCGCGCCTTGCCGGCCTTCGAAGTTGCGGTTCGACGTCGACGCGCAGCGCTCGCCCGGCTCGAGCCGGTCGGCGTTCATCGCGAGGCACATCGAGCAGCCCGGCTCGCGCCATTCGAAGCCCGCGTCGGTGAACACCTTGTCGAGCCCTTCGCGCTCGGCCTGCGCCTTCACGAGGCCCGAGCCCGGCACGACCATCGCGAGCCGCACGTTCGACGCAATGCGGCGGTTCAGCTTCTTCACGACGTAGGCGGCTGCGCGGATATCTTCGATGCGCGCGTTCGTGCACGAACCGATGAAGATCTTGTCGACCTTGATCGACTCGATCGGCGTGTTCGGCTCGAGCGCCATGTAGGCCAGCGCGCGCTCCATCGCGTCGCGCTTGACCGGATCCTTCTCGCGCTCGGGGTCCGGCACGCGACCGTCGATCGACGTGACCATTTCCGGCGACGTGCCCCACGTGACCTGCGGGACGATCTCGGCCGCGTTCAGCTCGACGACGCGGTCGAACTGCGCGCCTTCGTCGGACTTGAATTCGCGCCAGTACTCGACGGCCTGGTTCCATTCCGCGCCAGTCGGCACGAACGGACGACCCTTCAGGTAGTCGATCGTCGTGTCGTCGACGGCGACCATGCCCGCGCGCGCGCCGGCTTCGATCGCCATGTTGCAGACGGTCATCCGGCCTTCCATCGTCAGCGCGCGGATCGTCGAGCCGCCGAATTCGATCGCGTAGCCCGTGCCGCCGGCCGTGCCGATCTTGCCGATGATCGCGAGCACGATGTCCTTCGCGGTACAGCCGCGCGGCAGCGTGCCCTCGACCTTCACGAGCATGTTCTTGCTCTTTTTCTGCAGCAAGGTTTGCGTCGCGAGCACGTGCTCGACTTCCGACGTGCCGATGCCGTGCGCGAGCGCGCCGAACGCGCCGTGCGTCGACGTGTGCGAGTCGCCGCAGACGATCGTCATGCCCGGCAGCGTCGCGCCCTGCTCCGGCCCGATGATGTGCACGATGCCCTGACGCACGTCGTTCATCTTGAACTGCGTGATGCCGAACGCATCGCAGTTCGCGTCGAGCGTGTCGACCTGCAGCTTCGAGACCGGATCGGCGATGCCGTGGCTTCGATCCGTGGTCGGGACGTTGTGGTCCGACACGGCCAGGTTCGCGCTGATGCGCCACACCGGGCGGTGCGCGACGTTCAGCCCTTCGAACGCCTGCGGGCTCGTGACTTCGTGCAGCAGCTGACGGTCGATGTAGAGCAATGCCGTGCCGTCGTCCTCGGTGTGGACGACGTGGGTATTCCACAGTTTGTCGTAGAGAGTCTGTGCCATGGGTATGCGGGGTCGTTGTGACTACAAGCCTTGCGGATGCGGTCGATTATGCCACGCAGAACGCGCCGCGGCGCGGGCGCGGCGCGAAAAAACCCATTAAAAACAGTGGTTTGGCTGGTAGTGTCAATACCTGTATCGGCATTACCAGCCAAACGGGGAACGTCAGCCGTTCGGGTATTCGCGGTTGATCAGCGCGAGCCGCAGCATGCCGAGCTGCACGCCCGCGCTGCTCAGCAGGTAGAGATCGCGACGCCGCAATGCAGGCAATTGCGCGGCGCTGTCGTAGAACACCGGCAGCGTCAGCCCGGCCGGTACCGCGGCCTGCATTCCCGCAGCGCTCGACACGCGCACGGCGAGCGACGCCTGATCCCGATGCGTGACGATGCCGACCTTGCCGAGCGCCGCGGCCGAGCCGGCCTGTCGGACGATCGCGGCGACGACGCCGTCGGGGGTCGGGATCGGGCTGCCGGCGGCCGGCGCCCGCGTCGCGATCGACGTCACGCCGGCCGTCAGTCCGTACTTCGACGCGAGCACGCTCGCGACTTCCTGCTGCGCGTAAATCGGCGCCGCGGCCTTTTGCCGAAGCTGGAACACCGCATCGGCGATCGCCGCGTTCACCGGGCCCGGGACGGGCGCGGCACCGGACGCGCCCGCGCGGCTGCCGAAGCCGAACGCGGCGATCGTGTTGATGGCGGCCGCATCGACGCCCGGCGGCGTCCATGAGAACGACGTGTCGAGCAGGTAGCCGGTCTCGTCGGCCGCGGTCGCGCGATCGTTCAGTTCGTCGGTCAGCTTGCCGAGCATCTGGCGCTGGAGTTCCGCATCGGACACGGGAGCACCGCTCGCGCGCGCGGGCGCGACGGCGGCGCACGATGCAGCGAGCAGCGAAGAGGAAGCGAGGAAATGGCGGCGGGTCGTCATGGTCATGAGATTCGAGTGGAGAACGGCAGACGTCAGCCCTTCGGAAACGCCTGCATCGTCGCGGCGATCGCGCGGCTCAGCATCTGCGCATACATGTCGTGCACGAGGTAGAGGCTGCGGTTGCGCGTCCACGGCTGGCCCGATTGCGGGTCGTACACGGTCGGGAGCGGCACCTCGGCGACGGCGGCCGCCTTCATGCCGGCCTGCTGCGAGGTCTGGATGCAGCGCTTCGCATGGTCGCGATGGCCGACCACCGCGACGGTGCCCATCGCAGCCGCGCCGCCCGCACGCGTAACCGCCTCGGCCGCGACGCCGGCCGTGCTCAGGTACACGATCGTGCCGTCGCTCGCGATCACCGACTCGACCGACGACAGCACGTCGGCGCCCATCCCGTATTTCGACACGAGAAAGCGCGCGATTTCCCACTGCGCGTAGACCTTGACCGGCTTCAGCTGGCGGATGCGGTACACGGCGTCCGCGAGCGCTTCATTGACGGGCCCCGGATCGGGCAGCGCGGACTGGTTGCCGCCCGTGCTCGACGTGTTGCCGCTCACGGCGTTCGGGCGATTGCCGAAGCTGTACGCGACGATCGCGCCGATCTGCGCGGCCGGCACCATCGGCAGGTCCCAGGTGAAGCCGACATCGGTCAGCGCGGGCAGGATCGCGTCGACCGTCGCCGCATCGCCGAGCTGCGCGTTCAGCTTCGCGGACATCTGCGCGGCCAGCGCCGCATCGGTGAGCGGCGCCGATGCGACGTCGTCGCCACCGCATGCGCTCAACAGCGGCACCGCTGCGATACCGGGTGCGGCGGCAAGGAATTTTCTGCGTGAAGCAGTCGATGCATTCGAATTCATAAGAAATGCGAAACAATGCGAATCGCATGCGGCGGCATGGCGCGGCGGTGCAATTCGCGGGGTCAGGGGAAATGGCAATCTGGCGAATCGCGGAGATCCGCGACGGGCGGCAGCGTCGAAGCGTGAAACGCAGCACGACGCTCCGTCGATTGACGATGCGCGATCGTAGTGCGCGTTTATTAAATTGCGGTGAAGCTGTCGCACACATGCCGACGATCGCCGCGCCGTTTCACCGGCGGACCGATTCGTTTCATCGGTGGTGAGATCGTGGTGCCGCCGTTTCATCGATGGCGCGCGACGCGATTCGCAGGCAGGGTCGCGCACCGCCGGCCGAGCTCCGGATTTCGCGCTACGATGGTGCAATCCGCATGCCCTCGTTCCCACGATCCGTAACCCGGAGCCCACGACGATGAAGCTCGGCATCAACGAATCGCTCGCCCGCCTCGACGATGAAGGCACGCTGTTCACCACGCTGTTTCGACACGGCACGCTCGACATCGAGCTGTACCGGCCGCGCGGCGAGGATCTGCAGACGCCGCACACGCGCGACGAGGTCTACGTGATCGCCGCCGGCACGTCGCGGTTCATCGTGGACGGGCGCGAATGCGGCGTCGCGACGGGCGACGTGCTGTTCGTCCCCGCATTCGCGTCGCACCGCTTCGTCGGCTTCTCCGACGACTTCTCGACCTGGGTGTTCTTCTACGGCCCGGAAGGCGGCGAGCGCGACGAGCGCGATGCGTGATGCGCGGCAAGCACCGCACTTCCCGCACGATCTCCTAGACTGTCTATTCGCAACGGGCGGCGCGCGCCGCCCTTCCCGCCATCACGATGCTGGCATCGCCCGACGCATCGACCGGACAGGAGCATTGCATGCGATACGAACTCTATTACTGGCCCGAAATCCAGGGCCGCGGCGAGTACGTGCGGCTCGCGCTCGAAGCGGCCGAGGCCGACTACGTCGACGTCGCGCGCGAATCGGGGCGCGGCATGGGCGTGTCGGCGATGATGCGGCTGATGGACAGCACGAAGGCCGAATGCGTGCCGTTCGCGCCGCCGTTCCTGAAGGCCGGCGACATGGTCGTCGGGCAGGCCGCGAACATCCTGCTGTTTCTCGGCGCGCGGCTGGGGCTCGCGCCCGACGACGAAGCCGGCCGGCTGTGGGTGCATCAGCTTCAGTTGACCGTCGCCGATTTCGTCACCGAGATCCACGACACGCATCACCCGATCGGCAGCGGCCTTTACTACGAGGACCAGAAGGCCGAAGCCGCCGAGCGCGCGGCCGATTTCCTCGAACATCGGCTGCCGAAATTCCTCGGCTACTTCGATCGCGTGCTCGCGCAGAATCCGCACAAAGGCGGGCACATCGCCGGCAGCGCGCTCAGTTACGCGGATCTGTCGATCTTCCAGCTGATCGAAGGCCTGCGCTACGCGTTCCCGAAGGCGATGAAGCGCGAGGAACGCAAGGTCGCGGGGCTCGTCGGGCTGCACGACCGCGTCGCGGCGCATCCGCCCGTCGCGCGCTATCTCGAGTCGGAGCGCCGCATCCCGTTCAACGACATGGGGATCTTCCGGCACTACCCGGAGCTGGACAAGTAGCGGCGCCACGCCTCCCGCGCGGGTGGATTTCATGAAGGCGCAGCGGCAGCACGCCTGCTTCACCGGAGCCGGCCGCGTTGCGCGAGCCGGCCCCGTCGCCGCGCATGCGCCGCGTCACGCTCAGTGCGGCTGCCCGTGCTGCGCGACCGCCGCATCGACGGCCTCGACCGAGCGCGTGAGCCACGGCCCGATCTCCATCTCCTCGTAGCGCACGAGCCGGCTCTTGCGCACGCGGCGATACGCCCACCAGATCGCGACGAACAGCGGGATCCACACATAGATCGACAGCACTTCCATCCAGTCGACGCGGGCGGCGAAGAACGCCTGGTAATCCTGCCCGAGCGAGATCACGATGCAGATCGCGATCGCGAACAGCGGCCCGAACGGGAACCACTTCGCGCGATACGGCAGCTGCTCGAGCCGGTAGCCTTGTTTCAGAAAGCCCTTGCGGAACCGGTAGTGGCAAACGGCGATGCCGAGCCACGCGATGAAGCCGGTGATGCCGACCGTATTGAGCAGCCACAGATAGATGCTCTGGTTGTTGGTCAACGACGTGAGGAAGCACAGCCCGCCCACCGCCATCGTCGCGTACAGCGCGTTGCGCGGCACGCCGCCCGGCGACAGCGTCGCGAACATCGCGGGCGCACGGCCTTCCGCCGCGAGGTTGTACAGCATCCGCGTGGCCGCATACGTGCCCGAGTTGCCGGCCGACAGCACGGCCGTCAGGATCACGAGGTTCATCGCGCCCGCGGCGAGCGGAAAGCCCGCATGGCTGAACACGAGCGTGAACGGGCTCACGCCGATATCGGTCACGTCGCTCTTGAGCAGGTTCGGATCGGTGTACGGCACCAGCAGGCCGATCACGAAGATCGCGAGCACGTAGAACAGCATGATGCGCCAGAAGATCTGCTTCACCGCGCGCGGGATCGTCTTGCGCGGGTTTTCCGACTCGCCCGCCGTGATCCCGACCAGCTCGGTGCCGAGGAACGAGAAGCCCGCGATCAGCGCGACGCTCATCATCGCGTGCACGCCGCCGACGAACGGCGCGTCGCCGGTCCTGAAGTTGCGCCAGCCGACCGGCTGCCCGTTGCCGAGCAGGCCGACCGCGATCAGCAAGCCCGCCGCGATGAACGCGATCACGGTGACGACCTTGATCAGCGAGAACCAGTATTCGGATTCCCCGAAACCGCGCACGGACAGCGTGTTCAGCAGGAAGATCAGCACCAGGAACCCGGCGCCCCACCACACGCCCGGCACCGCCGGAAACCAGTAGCGCATCACGATCTGCGCGGCGACCAGCTCGATCGCGATCGTCACGGCCCAGCTGTACCAGTAGGTCCAGCCGAGCGCGACGCCGAAGCCTTCGTCGACGTACTTCTCGCCGTAGATCGCGAACGAGCCCGACACCGGCATCAGCGCGGCCATCTCGCCGAGCCCGGTGACGACGAAGTAGACCATCAGCCCGATCGCGATATACGCGGCGATCGCCCCGCCCGGCCCCGCCTGCGCGACCGACGCGCCCGACGCGACGAACAACCCCGTGCCGATCGAGCCGCCGATCGCGATCATCGCGATGTGGCGGCTCTGCAGCCGGCGCTTGAGCGCCGTTCCGGACGGCGCGGCCGTCTGCGCTGCCGCTTGCAAAGCATCCATAGTGTTCACCCTGTTGGATTCGGGCCGCTCGAATTGATTCGGAATACCAATCGATCGGCCCGGTTATCCGCGTCAAAAAATGGTCCTGCCGCCGGGTCGCGCGTCCGATGCCGGCGGCCCGGACGCGCACGGCCGCGTCAGACGACGCTGCGCTTGATCGCCTGCAGCTCGGCCGTCGTCACGATCTTCTCGATCCGGAACCGCGGGCTTTCCAGCCACGCGTTCGCGATCCGCCGGTATTCGTCGAGATCCTCGCACGCGAGCCGCACGAGAAAATCGAACGTGCCGCTGACGAGCCAGCAATCGAGCACGGCCGGATTGGCCCGCATCTCGTCCTCGAACGGCGCCTGCGAACGCCCGTGGTCGGCCAGCACGATCTGCGCGATCACGACGATCGGCTTGGTCGCGCGCGGCGCGTTGATCACCGCGCGGTAGCCTTCGATCACGCCGAGCGCCTCGAGCCGCTCCACGCGTGCCTGGCAGGGCCGCGGCGTGAGGTTCACGAGCTCGGACAGCTTCCGGTAGGAAATCCGCCCGTCGGTACGCAGGATGTCGAGGATCCGGAGATCGATCTTGTCGAGCTGCATCTTCTTGTCGGTCATCCGCGTTCGCTCCGGTCGGGTCGTGGCTGGTGCGCGGAGCGTCTCCTCCGGTTCCGCGCGGGGGCCACATTATCCGGCCGAAGCGGCCGCGCGCCAATCGGCTAGAACCGCAGCGACAGGCAGGTCAGGCCGCCGTCCATCTTGCGGAACTCGCTCGTGTCGATCACGTGCAGCGGCATCCCGAGCGACTGAATCGCGTCGTGCACGCGCGGATAGCCGGCCGGCGTGATCAGCGTGCCGTTCACGCGCAGCGTGTTGCCGGCGTATTCGTCGGCGGCCGAGATCGCGATGCGGCGATAGTCGGCGAACGCCGGATGCGCGGCCAGCGCCTCGGTCACGAGCAGCGTGTCGTCGCCGAGCGCGTTGACGACCGATTTCAGATGCAGCCCCGCGCCGACCGGCACCGCGACGACCGAATAGCCGTAGCGGGCCACCAGCGACTCGAATGCGGCGATGCCCTCGGCATCGGTGCGGCCCGTCAGGCCGATGTAGAAGCGCTTGCCGACCTGCATCACGTCGCCGCCGTCGAGACGGCCTTCCTGCATCGGCAGCAGGTCGCGATGCGCGCCGAGCGCCGCTTCGATGTGCACCGTCTCGCCGCGCCGCGCGGGTGCGCCGGGACGCGTGATCACCGCGAATTCGGGCGTGACGACGGCGACGTCCTCGACGAAGTGCGAATCGGGAAACGCGTCCAGCGGCGGCAGCTCGGTCAGCTCGACGCCGAGCCCGCGCAGCGCGTCGCAGTACGCGTGGAACTGCGTGAGCGTCTTGTCGTAGTCGGGCGCGCCGAGCGCGGCGGTGGTGAGACCCGCGCCGCAGGACGGCGCGGGACGGCGAACGATCGCTTGCGTGAATTGCATCGACTCCTCCATGGTCACGCTGCCCCCGTGCGGCGCACGGGGCAGCTGCGTTGTGTCCGGACCATTATCGGAAGTCAAATTGCGCAATTCGCGTCGAATTCGGGCGCGCCCGCAGCCGATCGCGTCGAATTGCAGGCGGGATGCAGCGGATTCGGCAGACGGCCGCCGGGCGCGGCGCAAACGGCCGTTCCGCGCGGTGCGGATGCGGCCGATGCATGCGGCGCGTCCGTCATGCGCTGACGGGCGCGAACCCCATTTGCGCACGGCCCAGCGGCGTGAGATCGCCCTCGCCGCCGCGTCCGTCGAAGTCGACCTCGAAATGATCGGCCGGGAAATCCGGCGGGCTGTCGCCGCGCAGGAATGCGAGCCGCTGGCGCTGCAGGTACGCGTCGTTCTTCGCGCACCCGGGCGCGGCCGCGATGTACATCACGTTGCTGTCGCCGCTGCCGCGATGCGCATCCTCGACCGCATGCACGACGTCGCCGTGCCAGAACACCGCGTCGCCCGCCTCCATGTGCGGGATCGGCACCAGCGCGTCGAGCAGCAGCGCGTGCCATTCGGGCAGGATCGACAGCGCGCGGCCCGGACGCGCGCCGCACAGGTCGTCGTCGGCGACGTCGTCCTGCAGTGCGCGCAGCACGACATACGCCATCGCGTTCGCGACCGGAATCAGCTGCAGGGTGCCGTCGCCAGGCCCCTGCGGCGTCAGCGCGGTCCAGCCCTGGAACGTGCGGAACATCGAGCACACGGCCGGCGATGGAATCTCCTCGACGTCGGGGCGGAACGCCGCGTCGAACGGATCGTAAGCGCGCCAGCGGCCGGCCAGCACGTGACGATAGACCTGCCGGAAATTCGCGCCGAGCCAGCGCTCGACAGAGCCGCCGTCGACATGCGGCGACAGCCCGAGCGACGTCGAACCCGGCGGCCGGCGGCGGATCCGGTCGGCGTAGGCCGGCACCTGGTCCGGGTCGAAATGCCTGCGCGCGCCGTCGGCATGACGCCACAGGCTGTTCAGGAACACGCGCGCCTGCGTGAGGGCCGGCGACTGCCGCGCGGCCACCTGCGGCTTCGACCAGTAGACGCCGTAGATCTGCGGCTTGCCCGATGCGAGATTGCCGAAGTAGCGGTCCTCGGCGCGTGCATGCAGCCGCTCGGCGAAGCGGTTCGCATCCAGATAGGCGCCGATCTCGTCGTTCCAGTCGCGCGCCTGCTGCGCGTCGAATACGCCGCGGATCACCGCGGCGCCGTGCGTGCGGATCGCGGCGATCGCCTGCGGATCGACGGTGCCGTTCGCGATATCCGCGAATCGCAATACCGGGATCACGTCGCGGCCGTGCGCGTGCGCGCGACGGATCGCGTCGACCTGCCGCGCGATATCGCCCTCCAGTTCGCGGAACGTGGCCGCGTAACCGGGCAGATCGGCGCGCAGCGCCCTTTTCGCCGTGCGGATCGCAACCGGCAGATCGTCAATCGTCAGGTGCATCGTCGTCTCCTCGCTGAATCGTGTGGTGATGAGCATTCAGCGTACGGCGGACGCATCGCCGCCATCGGCACTATCCGGCCAACTATCGATACAATCCTGACAACCACCTGCTACTCCGGACGATGGCAGACCACGCACAGCTTGTTGCCGTCCGGGTCGCGGAAATACGCGCCGTAGTAGTCGGGGTGATAGTGCGGCCGCAGGCCCGGCGGCCCTTCGCAGGTGCCGCCCTGCTGCAGCGCGAGCGCGTGGCAGCGGTCGACCTGCGCGCGGGTCGGCGCGTCGAATGCGATCGTATGGCCGTTGCCGGGTTCGGGCGCGCGGCCGTCGAGCGGCCGGCCGAAGAAGAACAGCGGCCGGTCGGTGTCGGCCGGCATCCAGCCCGACCAGCCGTCCGGCTCGCTGAACTTCAGCCGCAGCCCGAGTTCCGCGAACAGCGGCGCGTAGAAGTCGTACGCGCGCGCGGTATCGCTGACGCCCACGCAAACATGTGAAAACATGGCATCGCTCCGTCGTGACGATCGATCACGATCATGCCACGGCGCGCTGCCCGCCCTCGCCCGGAGGCCGCGATGAAACCGCAGTACGAGCACGTGACGTTCGCCCCCGGCTGTTCGATCCGCGTGTACCACCGCCAGCTCGCGCGCATTCCGTTCGAATGGCACCGTCATCCCGAGTACGAACTGACGCTGACGCTGAACAGCCGCGGCCAGCGCTTCATCGGCGATCACGTCGCGCGCTATGCGGACGACGATCTGGTGCTCGTGCCGCCCAACCTGCCGCATACGTGGTCGTCGAATGCGCGCATCGATCGCGCGGCGCCGGAAGTCGCGCTCGTCGTCTGGTTCGACGGTGACTGGGCACGACGCGTGGCCGACTGCTGCCCCGAGTACGCGCCGCTGCGCTCGCTGCTGCGGCGCGCGGCGCCCGGCCTTGCATTCGACGCCGATACGGCCCGTGCGATGCGCGCGCGGCTGCCGCAGTTGCTCGACCCTTCGCCGCGCATTCGCCTCGCGGCCGCACTCGACACGCTCGCCGATCTCGCGGACGCCGGCGGAGAACCGCTCGCCACCGCGCAGGCCTACGATCAACCCGATGCAGCGTCGCCGTCCGCGAACGCCGCCGCGCCCGAAGCAGAGCGGCTCGATCGCGTGCTCGACGCGATCGACCGGCAGTTCCACGAGCCGCTGCGCGTCGATGCGCTCGCGGCCGTCGCGCACATGTCCGAACGCACGCTGCAGCGGTTGTTCGTACGGCACCTCGGCGAAAGCGTCGGCCGCTACGTGCAGCGGCTGCGGCTCGCGCATGCGTGCCGCCATCTGGTCGGCACCGACTGGCCGATCGCGACGGTCGCCGCGCGCTGCGGCATTCCGAACGCCGCGAACTTCAACCGCCAGTTCCTCGCCGCGCGCGGGATGACGCCCGGCGCATACCGGCAGTTCTTCGCTCAACACGGCCACGCGCCCGACAGCGACCCCGGCACCGACTCGCCGCCGCTCGACACACGCCCGCCGTCGCTGGAACGCCGCGCCGGCTCGGGCCAGCGTCGGCCGCGCAAATGAAAACACCCCGGCGGGATGTCCCACCGGGGTGTCGGGGCGTTGCAGTTGCCGGACGCGAGCGGCCTTGCGGCCGTTCGCGCCGCGCACGACTTAACGTGCGTTGATCGGCTTCGCTTCGCGCGGCGTGTCGCCGATGAACAGCTGACGCGGACGGCCGATCTTCTGTTCCGGATCCGCGATCATTTCGTTCCACTGTGCGATCCAGCCGACCGTACGTGCCATCGCGAAGATACACGTGAACATCGACGTCGGGATGCCCAGCGCGCGCTGGACGATACCCGAGTAGAAGTCGACGTTCGGGTACAGCTTGCGCGACACGAAGTATTCGTCTTCCAGCGCGATCTTCTCGAGCTGCATCGCGAGCTTGAACAGCGGGTCGTCGTGCAGGCCGAGTTCGTTCAGCACTTCGTAGCACGTTTCGCGCATCAGCTTCGCACGCGGGTCGTAGTTCTTGTACACGCGGTGACCGAAGCCCATCAGCTTCACGCCCGAATTCTTGTCCTTCACCTGCTTGATGAATTCGGGGATGTTGTCCGGCGAACCGATCTGCTCGAGCATGTTCAGCGCGGCTTCGTTCGCACCACCGTGCGCCGGGCCCCACAGACAAGCGATACCGGCCGCGATACACGCGAACGGGTTCGCGCCCGACGAGCCGGCCAGGCGGACCGTCGACGTCGATGCGTTCTGCTCGTGATCGGCGTGCAGGATCAGGATGCGGTCGAGTGCGCGGACGAGCACGTCGTTGACCTTGTACTCTTCGCACGGGTTCGAGAACATCATGTGCATGAAGTTCGCGCTGTACGACAGCGAGTTCTTCGGATACACGAACGGCTGGCCGATGCTGTACTTGTACGCCATCGCGACGAGCGTCGGCAGCTTCGCGATCATGCGGATCGCCGACACTTCGCGGTGACGCGGGTCGTTGATGTCGAGCGAGTCGTGGTAGAACGCGGACAGCGCGCCGACCGCGGCGACCAGGATCGCCATCGGGTGCGCGTCGCGGCGGAAGCCACGGAAGAAGAAGTGCATCTGCTCGTGCACCATCGTGTGCTTCGTGACGGTGTCGACGAATTCCTTCTTTTGCGCCGCGTTCGGCAGCTCGCCCTTCAGCAGCAGGTAGCAGGACTCGAGGAAGTCGGCGTTCTGCGCGAGGTTGTCGATCGGGTAGCCGCGGTACAGCAGTTCGCCCTTGTCGCCGTCGATGTACGTGATCGCCGAATTACAAGCTGCCGTCGACATGAAGCCCGGGTCGTACGTGAACTTGCCGGTCTGGCCGTACAGCTTGCGGATGTCGATCACGTCCGGGCCCATCGTGCCCTTGTAGATCGGCAGTTCGACGCTCGGCGAGTTGTCGCTGAACGATAGCGTGGCTTTAACATCAGACGGAGTCATGGCACATCCTCAATCGAAAATAGAAACGGGATTCGATAACGGGCACAGCGCGTTACACCTTGGCGTTACACGTTGCGCAGCATCTCCAACAGCCGGTGAATATCCTGGCTGTCTAGGTCGCCCTCTGGTTCCTTGCGCGCGAGGAGCAAGTCCATCAGGTCGTTGTCGCTCAGATCGAGCAGGCGCGACAACGCGCCTACGTCTGCATCGGTGAGGTCATGCTCGTATCTGCTGAAGAAACGCTCGAATACGATGTCGTTTTCCAGCAGACCCCGCCGCGCGCGCCAGCGGAGGCGCGCGCGACGGTGCGGGTCGGATTGATGCGAATCGTCGCTCATCACAAACTTTAAACCGCGCGGCGAACCATCAGTTCCTTGATCTTGCCGATCGCCTTCGTCGGGTTCAGGCCCTTCGGGCAAACGTCGACGCAGTTCATGATCGTGTGGCAACGGAACAGACGGTACGGGTCTTCCAGGTTGTCGAGACGCTCGCCGGTGGCGGTGTCGCGGCTATCCGCGATGAAGCGGTAAGCCTGCAGCAGGCCGGCCGGGCCGACGAACTTGTCCGGGTTCCACCAGAAGCTCGGGCACGACGTCGAGCAGCTCGCGCACAGAATGCACTCGTACACGCCGTCGAGCTCGTCGCGTTCTTCCGGCGACTGGAGGCGTTCCTTCTCCGGCGGCGGCGCGTCGTTGATCAGGTACGGCTTGATCGAGTGATACTGGTTGAAGAAGTGCGTCATGTCGACGATCAGGTCGCGCACGACAGGCAGGCCCGGCAGCGGGCGCAGCACGATCTTCTGCGGCAGGTCGTTCAGGTTCGTCAGGCACGCGAGACCGTTCTTGCCGTTGATGTTCATCGCGTCCGAACCGCACACGCCTTCACGGCACGAACGGCGGAACGACAGCGTCTCGTCGACGGCCTTCAGCTTGACCAGTGCGTCGAGCAGCATGCGCTCATGCTGGATCTCGAGCTCGTACGTCTGCATGCGCGGTGCCGCGTCCTTGTCCGGATCGTAGCGGTAGACTTCAAAAATGCGTTTTGCCATTTCGGATTCCTTTGACTCGGCTTAGAACGTGCGCGGCTTCGGCGGCACGGAGTCGACCGTCAGCGGCTTCATTTGAACCGGCTTGTAGTCGAGGCGATCGCCTTCGCTGTACCACAGCGTGTGGCGCAGCCAGTTGTCGTCGTCGCGGTGTTCGTAATCGCTGTGCGCGTGCGCGCCGCGGCTTTCCTTGCGCGCTTCCGCCGACACCATCGTCGCGCGGGCGACTTCGATCAGGTTCTCCAGCTCGAGCGCTTCGACGCGCGCGGTGTTGAACACCTTCGACTTGTCCTTCAGGTGGATGTTTTCCACGCGGGCCTTCAGGCCGGCCATCTGGTCGACGCCTTCCTTCAGCAGCGCCGACGTGCGGAACACGCCTGCGTGCTTCTGCATCGTCGCACGGATGTCGTTCGCGACGTCCTGCGTGTACTCGCCCGAGCTCGACTTGTCGAGCTTGTTCAGACGCGCCAGCGAGAACTCGCCTGCATCGGCCGGCAGCGGCTTGTGTTCCTTCTGGTTCTTCACGTGCTCGACGATGTGGTTGCCGGCCGCACGGCCGAACACCACGAGGTCCAGCAGCGAGTTCGTGCCGAGGCGGTTCGCGCCGTGCACGGACACGCACGAGCACTCGCCCACTGCGTAGAAGCCGTTGACCGGATCCTTGTGGCCGCGCGACGTGCCGACGACCTGACCGTGGATGTTGGTCGGGATGCCGCCCATCTGGTAGTGGATCGTCGGGACGACCGGGATCGGTTCCTTGATCGCGTCGACGTTCGCGAACTTCAGCGCGATTTCGCGGATCGACGGCAGACGCTTCATGATCGTCTCGGCGCCGATGTGCGACAGGTCGAGCAGCACGTGATCCTTGTTCGGACCGACGCCGCGACCTTCCTTGATTTCCTGGTCCATCGAACGCGACACGAAGTCACGCGGCGCCAGGTCCTTCAGCGTCGGTGCGTAGCGTTCCATGAAGCGCTCGCCGTTCGCGTTGCGCAGGATACCGCCTTCGCCGCGCACGCCTTCGGTGATCAGCACGCCCGCGCCGGCCACGCCGGTCGGGTGGAACTGCCAGAACTCCATGTCCTGCAGCGCGATGCCCGAGCGGGCAGCCATGCCGAGGCCGTCGCCGGTGTTGATGAACGCGTTGGTCGATGCCGCGAAGATCCGGCCTGCGCCGCCCGTCGCGAACAGCGTCGTCTTGCCTTCCATGATGTAGACGTCGCCCGTCTCCATCTCGAGGGCCGTCACGCCGAGCACGTCGCCGTCCGCGTCGCGGATCAGGTCGAGCGCCATCCATTCGACGAAGAACTGCGTCTTCGCCTCGACGTTCTGCTGGTACAGCGTGTGCAGCAGCGCGTGACCGGTACGGTCGGCGGCCGCGCATGCGCGCTGGACCGGCTTCTCGCCGTAGTTCGCGGTGTGGCCGCCGAACGGACGCTGGTAGATCGTGCCGTCCGCGTTACGGTCGAACGGCATGCCGAAGTGTTCCAGTTCGTACACGACGTTCGGTGCTTCGCGGCACATGAACTCGATCGCGTCCTGGTCGCCGAGCCAGTCGGAACCCTTGATCGTGTCGTAGAAGTGGAAGTGCCAGTTGTCTTCGCTCATGTTGCCGAGCGACGCGCCGATGCCGCCCTGTGCGGCCACCGTGTGCGAACGGGTCGGGAACACCTTCGACAGCACGCCGACCGACAGGCCCGCGCGCGACAGTTGCAGCGCTGCGCGCAAGCCCGAGCCGCCCGCGCCGACGATCACCACGTCGAACTTGCGGCTCGGCAGGGAAGTTTTGATTGCAGCCATTCTTTACACTCTCCAGAGAATCTGCGCGGCGTAGCCCGCACATGCGAGCAGCCAGACGATGGTCAGCGATTGCAGCAGCAGGCGCACACCGACGGGCTTCACGTAGTCCATCCAGATGTCGCGCACGCCGACCCATGCGTGGTAGAAGAGGGAAAGCAGCGTCACGAAGGTCGCGAGCTTCATCCATTGCGCGGAGAAGATCGATGCCCAGCCTTCGTACGAGAAGTCATGCGCGCCGAAGAACAGGACGAGCAGAATGACCGTGTAGACCGCCATGATCGTGGCGGTGACGCGCTGCGCGAGCCAGTCGCGCAGGCCGTAGTGAGCGCCGACGACGAGGCGCTTCGAGCCGATTCGGTTATTGGCTGCCATTTTCTTAGAATGCTCCGAACAGTTTGAGTGCCATGGCGATCGTCAGCGCGATCGAGACGACAAAGACGACGACGGCCGTCCGCTTGCCGCCTTCCTTCGAGACGGCGTCGTGGTTGACGTCCATCAGCAGGTGGCGAATGCCGGCGCAGAAATGGTGGAGGAACGCCCAGGACAGCGCGAGGACGATCAGCTTGACGACGATGTTGGAGAGGAAAGCCTTGAAGACTTCGAAGCTGAGCTCGGAGGTGAGGCTCTGGTCGAAGAGGAACAGCAGGAACGGCAGGAACAGGAACAGCAGCGCGCCGCTGACTCGGTGGAGAATCGACAATATCGCCGCCAGCGGCATGCGATATTTCAAGGTGATGTCGCCGATTCCGATGTTCCGGTATTCCGGCCTCGGCTTTCTTACTGCGTCAGTCATGCTAGACCCCTACTATGTTGTCACACTAATCCGCGATTTTAGCGCCTTTTTATATCGCGCTGCAGCGAAAGTCTGCTCTGGATCATTACGCGAACGGGAATAAAGGCGGCCCGAAACGTGCTACGCGAAAACGGGAAACCCGCGTGCACGCTGCTTGTGCCGATCCGTCGTCAGCTCAAGTCATTCTGATAGTAATACCCGGTTGTGACATACCAGCCGCGCCGCACTTCCACCGGCCGGTCTCCGTATGTATAGGACACGCGCTCGACCGACAGCAACGGAAAACCCGCCGGCACGTGCAGCAGGTCGGCCACCGCCGGCTCCGCCGCCACCGCGCGGATCTTCTCCGTCGCGCGGATCATCCGCGTGCCGAATTCCGTCTCGAACATCGCGTAGAGCGGGCCCTTGTACTCGCTCAGCCGCTCGAACGTCAGCCCGCGGAACATCGCGCCCGGCAGCCAGATCTCGTCGAGCACCGTCACTTCGTTCTCGAATTCCAGCAGGCGACGCACCTGCACGACCGGATCGGCCGGCTTCAGGTCGAGCTGCCGCGCGATCTCGGCCGGCGCGCGCAGGCGCCGGCATTCGAGCAGGCGGCTCACGTGCGGATGCTCGGCACCGTCGTCGGCCAGCAGCCGCAGGAAGCGGAACTGCGCGCGATCCTCATTGTGCGTCGCAACAAAAGTACCCTTGCCTTGCCGCCGGACCACGAGGTTTTCCGCGGCCAGCTCGTCGATCGCCTTGCGAACCGTGCCCTGGCTGACCTTGTAACGGGCAGCCAGCTCCACTTCGCTCGGGATGATCTCGCCCGGCTTCCATTCACCGGATTCGAGACTTTGCGTGATCAATGACTTGATCTGCTGGTATAACGGACTGAAGGTCGGCGACGGCGAAGCGGCAGGCGCAGGCGCCGGCACGGAATCGCCCGCGCCCGGCTGCCCTGGGCCGCCTGCGCCGGTCGGATTCGCGTTGTTCGCCTGGTTCGATGTCATGGCGCGCATTTCATCACAAACCGCGCTTTTCCGTCCACTCAAATTCCGCAAAACATCTGTCTTATATAAGACATATGATACCGTTTGACTTTGGGTCCATCGGCTCCTACACTCCGGGGCGAGCAAGGGTTCGCGGGTGCAAAATGCGTCCCCGGCTACGTGCCACGGCCGTCTCCAGGTTCACCGCGTCTGCCTTTCGCGAATCCTCCGCCCTGCTTCAATGCAACGCTACGCGTAACGCGCATAGAATGGCGTTTTGCCTAGCGTCCACCGCTTCACCCGTCCTGGAGATTTTCAATGGCTAAGCCCGCAAAGCGCGTTGCCGTCACCGGCGCCGCAGGTCAAATCGCTTACTCCCTGCTGTTCCGCATCGCGAACGGCGACCTGCTCGGCAAGGACCAGCCGGTCATCCTGCAACTGCTCGACCTCCCGCAAGCCCAAGCCGCCGTCAAAGGCGTCGTGATGGAACTCGACGATTGCGCGTTCCCGCTGCTCGCGGGCGTCGTGATCACCGACGATCCGAAGGTTGCATTCAAGGATGCAGACGTCGCGCTGCTGGTCGGTGCACGTCCGCGCTCGAAGGGCATGGAGCGCAAGGACCTGCTGTCGGCGAACGCCGAGATCTTCACGGTCCAGGGCGCTGCGCTGAACGAAGTCGCGAGCCGCGACGTGAAGGTGCTGGTCGTCGGCAACCCGGCGAACACCAACGCGTACATCGCGATGAAGTCGGCACCGGATCTGCCGAAGAAGAACTTCACGGCGATGCTGCGCCTCGACCACAACCGCGCGCTGTCGCAGCTCGCCGCCAAGTCGGGCAAGCCGGTCGCGTCGATCGAGAAGCTCGCCGTGTGGGGCAACCACTCGCCGACGATGTACCCCGACTTCCGCTTCGCGACCGTCGAAGGCGAGTCGCTGCTGAAGCTGATCAACGACGACGTGTGGAACCGCGACACGTTCATCCCGACCGTCGGCAAGCGCGGCGCGGCGATCATCGAAGCGCGCGGCCTGTCGTCGGCGGCGTCGGCAGCCAACGCGGCGATCGACCACGTGCGTGACTGGGTCCTCGGCACGAACGGCAAGTGGGTCACGATGGGCATCCCGTCGGACGGCTCGTACGGCATCCCCGAAGACATCATCTACGGTGTGCCGGTCACGTGCGAAAACGGTGAGTACAAGCGTGTCGAAGGCCTCGAAATCGACGCGTTCTCGCGCGAGAAGATGGACGGCACGCTGGCCGAGCTGCTCGAAGAGCGCGACGGCGTCGCCCACCTGCTGAAGAACTAAGCAGGCTGCATGGCCGGGCCGCCTGCGGGCGGCCCGGCCACGGCACGGGCGGCGGGGCTGCAACCGGCCCCGCCGCCCGATCCGATCCGGGCACGTTTTGCCGCTCCAGGCGCCCCGCGCGCCGGCCCAGAACGTGCCCGAATCCGATTTTCTCCACGTTGCCCGCTTCCTTGACGTAGAAGAGATGTCCGCGCTCACTCCTGCACAAGTGCTGTACGACGGGGCGTCCCCGCCCGCGATCCTGCCCTGCTGCGATCACTACGCGGGCAGCGAGAAGCTGATGCGCAAGTCGCTCGCGCTCCAGGCCGAACTCGGCCCCGTGTTCGACATCACGCTCGACTGCGAGGACGGCGCGGCCGTCGGCCAGGAAGCCGCGCACGCGCAGCTCGTCGCCGAACTCCTCGGCGGCGCCGAGAACCGCTTCGGGCGGGTCGGCGTCCGCATCCACGACTTTTCCCATCCGCACTGGCGCGACGACGTGCGCATCGTGCTGCGCGCCGCGCGCGCGCCGGCCTACGTCACGCTGCCGAAGATCGCGAGCGCCGCCGACGCGGCCGAGATGGTCGCGTTCATCGAAGGCACGCGCCGCGAGCTCGGCCTCGCGCAGCCGATTCCGGTGGATGTGCTGGTCGAGACGCACGGCGCGCTCGCCCAGGCGGCCGCCCTCGCCGCGCTGCCGCTGGTCGGCACGCTGAGCTTCGGGCTGATGGACTTCGTGTCCGCGCATCACGGCGCGATTCCCGATGCGGCGATGCGCTCGCCCGGCCAGTTCGACCACCCGCTCGTGCGCCGCGCGAAGCTGGAAATCGCCGCCGCCTGCCATGCGCACGGCAAGACGCCGTCGCACAACGTGACGACGGAAGTGCGCGACATGGCCGTCGTCGCCGGCGACGCACGCCGCGCGCGCGACGAGTTCGCGTTCACGCGGATGTGGAGCATCCATCCCGCGCAGATCCGCCCGATCGTCGACGCGTTCGCGCCGCGCACCGATGAAGTCGCGCTAGCCGCCGACATCCTGCTGGCAGCGCAGGCCGCCGACTGGGGCCCGACGCGCCATGGCGATACACTGCACGATCGCGCGAGCTACCGCTATTACTGGTCGGTGCTGCGCCGCGCACGGGCGACCGGCCAGCCGGTGCCGGCCGAGGCCGCGCCGCTGTTCGGCCCGGCCGCCGGAGACGCGCGGTGAGCGCGCGCCGACACACGAATTTCATCGAATCACCGGGGCGCGAACCCGAGACGGGTTGGCGAAACGACAAAAAACGTAACGGAGCCCGAAAACCTGATATGAGCGCGGCCAAATAGGTGAAAATAGCGGCCGCTGCGCGCTTCCGGGGCGCGTGCAGTTTCAAACCGGCCGGCGGTGTCAGCTGCCGGCCCTTGTCAACTGATTATCGAAAGGTTCTGACTCCATGAAGAAACTCCTGATCGCTACCGCCATCGGCGCCTTGTCCGCCACGATGCTGGTGTCGGCTCCGAGCGCGTTCGCCCAGGATACGGCGACGACTGCGAAGAAGACGGCCAAGCGCCCGGCGCCGGCCAAGCGCATCGTTCCGCGCAGCAAGAAGGCACAGGCGCGTGCCGCGGCCAAGGTCGATCCGGTACCGGACGGCGCGGCCAAGTGGTCGTGCAAGGACGGCCTGTCGTTCGACCTCGCCGGCGACATGAAGCGTGACCAGGTCGTCACGGTTCACTGGGCGAAGAAGAACTACAAGCTGCCGCGTCAGGCCACGACGACGGGCGCCGACACGTTCTATGATCCGGCAGCAGGCTTCAAGCTGGTCGTGATCCCGAGCAAGGCGATGCTGTTCAGCGACGCGAACGGCGGCGAGCGTCTCGCCGACGAATGCGTGACGCCGGAAATGGCGCAAGGCACGCCGGCTCCGACGCAATCGAACGAGCTGAAGCCGGCAACGAACTAAGCGCGCTCTCCCGAGCTCCTCGATGTCCGCCTCGGTCTCCAACGTCCGCCCCGCTCCGGATACGGTACTCGTCGATATCGTCGACTACGTGCTGAACACCGGCATCGACAGCGCGCTCGCGCTGGAGACGGCGCGTCATTGCCTGATCGACACGCTCGGATGCGGACTCGAGGCGCTGTCCTACCCGGCCTGCACCAAGCTGCTCGGCCCCGTCGTGCCGGGCACGATCGTGCCGAACGGCGCGAAGGTGCCCGGCACGTCCTTCCAGCTCGATCCCGTCCACGCTGCTTTCGACCTCGGCGCGATGATCCGCTGGCTGGACTTCAACGACACCTGGCTCGCCGCCGAATGGGGTCATCCGTCCGACAACCTCGGCGGGATCCTGGCGACGGCCGACTGGCTGTCCCGCACGGCCGTCGCGGCCGGCAGGAAGCCGCTTGCGATGCGCGACGTGCTCGTCGCGATGATCCAGGCCCACGAGATCCAGGGCTGCCTCGCACTCGAGAATTCATTCAACGCAGTCGGGCTCGACCACGTGCTGCTCGTGAAAGTGGCGTCGACGGCCGTCGTCGGCCGCCTGCTCGGGCTCACGCGCGACGAGCTGATCAACGCGGTATCCAACGCATTCGTCGACGGCCACGCGCTGCGCACCTACCGCCACGCGCCGAACACCGGTTCGCGCAAGTCGTGGGCGGCCGGCGACGCGACGTCCCGCGCGGTGCGCCTCGCGCTGATCGCGAAAACGGGTGAAATGGGCTACCCGTCGGCGCTCACCGCGAAAACCTGGGGCTTCTACGACGTGCTGTTCGACGGCAAGCCGTTCCGCTTCCAGCGCCCGTACGGAACGTACGTGATGGAAAACGTGCTGTTCAAGATCGCGTTTCCCGCCGAATTCCATGCGCAGACGGCCGCCGAGGCCGCGCTGCAGCTGCACGCGCAGCTCGCCGCGGCGGGCCGCACGACCGACGAAATCAGCCGGATCACGATCCGCACGCACGCGGCCGCGATCCGCATCATCGACAAGCAGGGCCCGCTCGCCAATCCGGCCGATCGCGACCACTGCATCCAGTACATGGTCGCCGTGCCGCTGCTGTTCGGCCGGCTGACCGCGGCCGATTACGAAGACGCGGTCGCCGCCGATCCGCGCATCGACGCGCTGCGCGCGAAAACCGTGTGCGTCGAGGATCCGCAGTTCACGAAGGATTACCATGACCCGGCCAAGCGGTCGATCGCGAATGCGCTGACGATCGAATTCGCGGACGGGTCGACGCTTGCCGAAGTAGCGGTCGAATACCCGATCGGCCATCAGCGACGCCGTGCGGACGGCATCCCGCTCCTGGTCGAGAAGTTCCGGACCAACCTCGCCCGCCGTTTCCCGGCAAAGCAGCAACAAGCGATTCTCGACGTGTCGCTGGACCAGGCAAAGCTCGAAGCGATGCCGGTCGATGAGTACGTCGACTTGTATGTGATATAGCCGTCATCTACAGGACTCTTTGTTTCCTAGCCTTAAACCCAGGAAAATCACCATGGCCCACAATCTCCACAAGACCCTCAAGGAATTCGACAGCGGTTCCGGCAAAGGCAAGTTCTACTCGCTGCCGCAGCTCGGCAAGGAACTGAAGACGAAGATCGAGCGCCTCCCGGTGTCGATCCGTATCGTGCTCGAGTCCGTGCTGCGCAACTACGACGGCAAGAAGATCACCGAAGAACACATCGAGCAGCTCGCGAACTGGCAGCCGACCGCGAAGCGCGTCGACGAGATTCCGTTCGTGGTGTCGCGCGTCGTGCTGCAGGACTTCACGGGCGTGCCGCTGCTCGCCGACATCGCGGCCATGCGCGGCGTCGCGGAGCGTTCGGGCAAGAATCCGAAGAAGATCGAGCCGCTGGTCCCGGTCGATCTCGTCGTCGACCACTCGGTGCAGATCGACTACTTCCGCCAGAAGGACGCGCTCGACCTGAACATGAAGCTGGAATTCCAGCGCAACAACGAGCGCTACCAGTTCATGAAGTGGGGCATGCAGGCGTTCGACACGTTCAAGGTCGTGCCGCCGGGCGTCGGCATCGTCCACCAGGTGAACCTCGAATATCTCGCGCGCGGCGTCCACAAGAAGACGGACGGCGGCGACACCGTGTACTACCCGGATACCCTCGTCGGCACGGACAGCCACACGACGATGATCAACGGCATCGGCGTGGTCGGCTGGGGCGTGGGCGGCATCGAGGCCGAAGCCGGCATGCTCGGCCAGCCGGTGTACTTCCTGACGCCGGACGTCGTCGGCGTCGAGCTGAAGGGCAAGCTGCGCGAAGGCGTGACGGCCACCGACCTGGTGCTGACGATCACCGAAATGCTGCGCAAGGAAAAGGTCGTCGGCAAGTTCGTCGAATTCTTCGGCGAAGGCACGAAGTCGCTGTCGCTGCCGGACCGCGCAACGATCGGCAACATGGCGCCGGAATACGGCGCGACGATGGGCTTCTTCCCGGTCGACGAAAAGACCATCGAATACTTCGAAGGCACGGGCCGCACGAAGGCGGAAATCGCCGCGTTCGAGAACTACTTCAAGGCCCAGAAGCTGTTCGGCATTCCGAAGGCGGGCGACATCGACTACACGAAGACGGTCACGCTGGATCTCGCCACGGTCGCCCCGTCGCTGGCCGGCCCGAAGCGCCCGCAGGACCGCATCGAGATCGGCAACGTCAAGTCGACGTTCACCGAGCTGTTCTCGAAGCCGGTCGCGGAAAACGGCTTCGCGAAGAAGGCGGACGACCTGAACGCGCAGTACACGACGAGCAACGGCGTCGACGTGAAGAACGGCGACGTGCTGATCGCCGCGATCACGTCGTGCACGAACACGTCGAACCCGAGTGTGCTGCTGGCTGCCGGCCTGCTCGCGAAGAAGGCCGTCGAAGCCGGCCTGACCGTCGCGCCGCACATCAAGACCTCGCTCGCGCCGGGATCGCGCATCGTCACCGAATACCTGACGAAGACGGGCCTGCTGCCCTACCTCGCGAAGCTCGGCTTCGAAGTCGCCGCCTACGGCTGCACGACCTGTATCGGCAACGCGGGCGACCTGACGCCGGAACTGAACGAAGCGATCACGAAGAACGACATCGTCGCGGCAGCCGTGCTGTCGGGCAACCGTAACTTCGAGGCGCGCATCCACCCGAACATCCGCGCGAACTTCCTCGCGTCGCCGCCGCTGGTCGTCGCCTACGCGATCGCCGGCAACATCACGCGCGACCTGATGACCGAGCCGGTCGGCAAGGGCAAGGACGGCTACGACATCTACCTCGGCGACATCTGGCCGACGAGCGAGGAAATCCACGCGCTGCTCAAGTTCGCGCTCGACCCGAAGAAGTTCGAGGACAACTACTCGAAGCTGACCAAGAAGGGCGACCTCTGGAGCAAGATCGAGGGCGAGACGGGCCAGGTCTACGACTGGCCGAAGTCGACCTACATCGCGGAGCCGCCGTTCTTCGGCAACGACTTCTCGATGGAGCCGGCCGATTCGATCCCGACGGTCAAGGGCGCGCGCGCGCTGGGCATCTTCGGTGACTCGGTCACGACCGACCACATCAGCCCGGCAGGCTCGATCAAGGAAGATTCGCCGGCAGGCAAGTGGCTGAAGGAGAACGGCGTGCAGAAGGCCGACTTCAACAGCTACGGTTCGCGCCGCGGCAACCACGACGTGATGATGCGCGGCACGTTCGCGAACGTCCGGATCAAGAACCTGATGATCCCGGCGAAGGCGGACGGCACGCGCGTCGAAGGCGGCCTGACGATTCACCAGCCGAGCGGCGAACAGCTGTCGATCTACGATGCGGCGATGAAGTACGTCGACGCCGACACGCCGACCGTCGTGTTCGCGGGCGAAGAGTACGGCACGGGCTCGTCGCGCGACTGGGCCGCGAAGGGCACGCAGCTGCTCGGCGTGAAGGCCGTGATCGCACGCAGCTTCGAGCGGATCCACCGCTCGAACCTGGTCGGCATGGGCGTGCTGCCGCTGCAGTTCAAGGGCGCGGACAGCATCCAATCGCTCGGCATCACCGGCGAAGAGACCTACGACATCGAAGGCCTCGGCGACGACTTCAAGCCGCAGCAGGACGTCACGCTCGTGATTCACCGCAAGAACGGCGAAACGACCCGCGTGCCGGTGCTGCTGCGCATCGATACGCCGATCGAAGTCGACTACTACAAGCACGGCGGTATCCTGCCGTTCGTGCTGCGCTCGCTGCTCGCAGCGTAAGCGCGCGGCTTTTGCAGGTGCCGCAGCCGCCTCGCGGCGGTTGCGGCCGATTTGGAAGCCCGACCTCGTGTCGGGCTTTTTTTTACCTGCGGGGCGGTGTACCGGCGCGCCGCCGCGTCATGCGGCCTTGTCGGCGCGTGTCCTGCCGCCTGCGGCCGGCCGCGCATTCTTCTTCAGGTGCGCGCGGTTGTAGTCGATCGCCGCGCGAACGAGACGCTTCAGCGCCCGTTTGTCGAGCTTGTCGCCTTCGAGGAAATCGATCGCACGCCGCGCATTGCCTTCAAGGCCCGCATTGAACAGCCCGTCGGGATCGGACAGGTGCGCGCCATGCATGAACGTGAGCTTCACCTTGCCCTTGTGCGCGTTCGCGACCGCGATCATCCCGTCGCACGACCATACCGGGCTGCCCATCCATTTCCATTCCTCGACGATGTCCGCTTCGGCGTCGAGGATTGTCTGGCGGAGATCGGCGAACGTCTTGCCGCGCCAGTCGGCAATACCGGCGATCAGCGCGTCGATGCGTTCCGACGGGCTCGGGTCCGATGCCGCGCTCATGAGCGGGCCTCCGTGCCTTCGTCAGGACGGGCCAGCACCTGTTCGAGCGACTCGAAGAACCGCGCCCACCCGTGCTGCGCACCGCGGTACGCCTGCTCCTGATCCGCGCGGAAACCGGCCTGCTCCATCCGCAACAGCGTGCCGACCGGCGTCGGCGTGAGCGTCCAGGTGACGACGCTTTCCAGGCCGTACGCGGCCCACGCGTAGGACAGCACGCGCTGCGGCTCGATCGTCAGCAACGTGCAGTCGACCGAACCCCAGTCCGCGCGGAAGCTGAACGCGCGGCCCGCGACGGGCTCGAAATCGCTCTGCATCAGCCATGCCTCGATCAGATGCGGTTGCGTGAGCGCACGCCAGACCTTCTCCGGCGGATGCGACAGTTCCCGTTCGACGACGACGGTGCGTGTTTCAGTGGTGGCCTGGTTCATGACTGATCCATCCTCTTGAGCAGATCTTCGAGCGCGTCGAACCGGTTCTGCCAGAAGCCTGCCATCTGGCTGGTCCAGTCGATCAACGGAGTCAGCGCTTGCGGCTGTGCGCTGTAGTGCGTCTGCCGGCCTTCGTGACGGTCGCTCACGAGCCCGGCCTGCTTCAGTACCCCCAGATGCTTCGATACCGCCGGCTGCGTCACGCCTGCGTGCGCCGTCAGCGCGGCAACCGTCAGCTCGCCCTCCTCGCACAGCCGCTCGAAGAGCGCGCGGCGGGTCGGATCGGCAAGCGTCCTGAACAGCATGTCGGGAACGTTTTGCATGGCTTGATTCATAACCCGATAGTTATGGATTCAAGAATATCCCCGGATCGACGCACGTCAAGGAGCGATTTCGCAGGAAGCATCAGGCGATCCTGCAGCGGGGCCGTTCGCCGGAACGGACGGAATGGCGGCGAATCGACTTGCGAAGAACATCACGCGCGCGTCGAGGCAGCGCCACCGTCCGATTCGAGCGTTTCTTCTAATCTGCTCGCCGGACGCTCCAACCGAAAGCACGCTGCAAGACTCGCCACTACGTCGTTCCACAGTTCGGGAAACGCGCGCGATCGACGGGTTCCGTTTTTATGCATTCGCGCATTCGTACGTCGTCGCGCCGGCCGCGCGGCAACGCCTGACCACATATTGCAACGCGCAATGCGTTCACGCGCGATCGAAAGCGCCGCTCACACACGGTCCTTCGCTCTGCAATCGCGCGCAATCCACTGCCGAAACGAACGAGTCGTGCGCGCAATCGCCAGCGACCGATGCGCGGTCGCGTGGCGAACCGGTTCCCTTTGCCGCGGGCCGCTGCCGCATGCATGAACGACGCATCGCCGGCACGCGAGCACGCCGATGTCAGAACTGACAGCTATGGAAACTGGCAGCTACCTGAACGGCACCGACGCCCTACGCTCGTCACCGCTCGCGGCCCCACAAGGGCCGGGGCTTCCAGCAACGTCGTCTCTCCTAAAAAGGACTCCCGATGAAAAGGAACGCCTGGTTTGCCCTTCCCCTTCCGTCGCCGCGCCGCCTCGCGTGCGCGTGGCCGCTCGTGCTCGCCGCCGGCGCGGCACATGCGGCGACGGACTGGGTCGACACCCACACGAAGGCCTTTCTGACCGGCCCGCAATTGATGGCGCGCAGCGCCGCACCGTCGCTCGAACTCGCGGCCGGCGAAACGGCCGACATCGTCGTCAGCCTGAAGCTGCGCAACGCGGCGCAGCTCAAGCAGCTCGCGCACGACGTGAACCGGCCCGGCAACGCGCATTACCGCCAGTACCTGACGCACGAACAGTTCCTCGCCAGCTACGCGCCGACCGACGCGCAAGTGAAATCGGTCGTCGACTATCTGCGCAAGAGCGGCTTCGTGAACATCGAGGTCGCGCCGAACCGGCTGCTGGTGTCCGCGCGCGGCACGGCCGGCACGGTGAAGACCGCGTTCAACACGTCGCTCGTGCACTTCGAGTACGCGGGCCGCTCGGGCTTCGCGAACGCGTCGGCCGCGCAGGTGCCGCGCGCGCTCGGCGACGTCGTCGGCTCGGTGCTCGGGCTGCAGAACGTCGCGCGCGCACGGCCGATGCTGCGCATCGGCAACGTCGCGAAGCCGCAGGCGCTCGCGGCCGGCACGGCCACCGGCCACTATCCGAAGGAATTCCCGGGCCTCTACAACGCGACCGGCGTGCCGACCGCGGCCGGCGTGAGCGTCGGCATCATCACGATCGGCGGCGTATCGCAGACGCTGCAGGACCTGAAGCAGTTCACGTCGAGCAACGGCTACGGCACGGTCGCGACCCAGACCGTGAAGACCAACGGCACCGGCACGACCGGCAGCTACAGCGACGACCAGGACGGCCAGGGCGAATGGGATCTCGACAGCCAGTCGATCGTCGGTTCGGCCGGCGGCCAGGTCGGCAAGCTCGTGTTCTACATGGCTGACCTGAACGCCGCCGGCAACACGGGGCTCACGCAGGCGTTCAACCGCGCGGTGTCGGACAACACCGCGAAGGTGATCAACGTGTCGCTCGGCTGGTGCGAGACCGACGCGAACGCGGACGGCACGATCGACGCCGAAGAGCAGATCTTCACGACGGCTGCCGCGCAGGGTCAGACGTTCTCGGTGTCGTCGGGCGACGAAGGCGTGTACGAGTGCAACAACCGCGGCTATCCGGACGGCGCGAACTACACGGTGTCGTGGCCGGCCGCGTCGCCGCACGTGCTCGCGATCGGCGGCACGACGCTGTACACCACGTCGGCGGGTGCGTTCTCGAACGAAACGGTGTGGAACGAAGGCCTCGACGGCAACGGCAAGCTGTGGGCGACGGGCGGCGGCGTCAGCACGGTGCTGCCGGCGCCGGCGTGGCAATCGGGCAGCAATCGTCAGTTGCCCGACGTATCGTTCGATGCCGCGCAAAGCACGGGCGCGTACATCTACAACTACGGCCAGTTGCAGCAGATCGGCGGCACGAGCCTCGCCGCGCCGATCTTCACCGGCTTCTGGGCGCGTCTGCTCGCGGCGAACGGCACGGGTATCGGTTTCCCGGCTGCGAAGTTCTATGCGGACATCCCGTCGAATCCGTCGCTCGTGCGCTATGACGTCGTGTCAGGGAACAACGGCTATCAGGGGTATGGCTACAGAGCAGGCACCGGCTGGGATCTGACGACCGGCTTCGGCAGCCTGAACATCGCGAACCTCAATAAGCTGATCCAGACGGGCGGCTTCTGAGCCCGACGCGACGGCCGGCGCGCGGCGGTCGTTCGCCGCGCACCGGCCGGGAAAGATTCGGGCAGCGGGCGGGCGCGGAGCCCTACTCCGTCGCCCGCTCGTTCGTCGCTGTCGTCGCTGTCGTCGCTGTCGTCGCTGTCGTCGCTGTCGTCGCTGTCGTCGCTGTCGTCGCTGTCGTCGCGACCGACGCGACCGGCGCGCCGGCCCGGTGCGATGGCGCGAAGAGCCGCAGCCCGCTCGCCACGCTCGCCGCCCCGGCAAAACCCGCCCCGAACATCAGCGCGAGCGTCGGCCCGTGACGCCCCGCGATCCCGAACGACAGCGCGACGAGCGCCGCGCCGGTCGCCTGCCCGATCAGCCGCGCGGTCGCGATGATCCCGCTCGCACCGCCGCTGCGCTCGGGCGGCGCGCTCGACATCAGCGCCTTCAGGTTCGGCGACTGGAAGAAGCCGAAGCCCGCGCCGCACAGCATCATCCGCCAGCCGATGTCGACGACGCTCGGCGCTGCCGGCAACGCGGCGAGCGACACCATCCCCGCGCTCAGCAGCGCGAGCCCGATCGCACCGAGCAATCCGGGCGGATAACGGTCGGACAAGCGGCCCGCGATCGGCGCGGCGAGCGCGACGATCGCCGACCACGGCGTCATCAGGAATCCGGTCTCGACCGCGTCGCGATGCAGGACGGTTTCGAAGTAGAACGGCAGCGACACGAACGCGAGCCCCTGCGCGGCAAACGCGCACACGGCCGTCAGCGCGGACAGCGTGAACACGGGTCGGCGAAACAGGTCGACCGGGAGCATCGGCGCCGGGTGCCCGGCCTGGCGGCGGATCAGCAGCCAGCCGAACGCGAGCGCGACCGCGGCGGCCGCGAACACGACGGACAGCGGCCCGCGCTGCGCGAACTCTCCGAGCGCGAAGATCAGCGACGCGAACGTGATCACGTTGAACAGCGCGGCGAGCGGATCGAATGCGTGCTTGCCCCGCGCCGTCTGCGGCAGCGACGGAATCGCCACGGCAAGCGCGAGCACGCCGAGCGGCACGTTCACCGCGAACAGCCACGGCCACGCGGCCAGCGACAGGATCAGCGACGCGATCGTCGGCCCCACCGCGAACGACACGCCGACGACGAGCGCGTTGAAGCCGACGCCGCGCCCGAGCCGGTGCGCGGGAAACAGGTTGCGGATCAGCGCGACGTTCACGCTCATGATCGCGCTCGCGCCGAAGCCCTGCACGATCCGCGCCGCCGTCAGCTGCGGCAGCGTCGCCGCGAGGGAGCAGCCGAGCGACGCGAGCGTGAACACCGCGAGGCCGCCGACATACACGCGCTTGTGGCCGACGATGTCGCCGAGCGACGCGAGCGGCAGCAGCGTCGCGACCATCGCGAGCTGGTACGCGTTGATGATCCACACCGACGCGGCCGGAGACGCGTGCAGGTCGGCGGCGATCGCAGGCAGCGCGGTGTTCGCGATCGCGGTGTCGAGCGTCGCGAGCGCGACGGCCAGCAGCACGGCGGACATCGCGCGCCAGTTGACGGCCGGCTCCCGGGTGCCGGCGGGGGATGCGAATTCGGACAAGATGAGGCTCGGCTGACTGACGAGCGACGCGCGGCGTCGCGGATTGAGCGGCGCGGCAACGGGCGCTCCGTGCGTGCGACGGCAACGGAACGCGCGGCACCACGAGCCGTATTGTTGCAGAGCCGCATCGAACGTGCAGGCAACCGCTTCGTCAGTCAGCGAAACGAAAGCTTCGCCGCGCCGGGTCAGGCGCGCGGCTTCGTCGAGAACGCAACGATCGCCGGCCCGGCAGCCGGCTCAACGTCACGCATCCGGCCGCCGTTACGACACCGCGCGCCGCGCGTTGCGGCCGCGCAGCCATTCGAGCGCGAGCAGCAGGCTCGTCGAGAAGATGATCAGGATCGTCGCGAGCGCGGCGATCGTCGGGCTGATGTTCTCGCGAATGCCGGTGAACATCTGGCGCGGCAGCGTCGTCTGGTCCGCGCCCGCGAGGAACAGCGTGACGACGACTTCGTCGAACGACGTCGCGAACGCGAACAGCGCGCCCGACATCACGCCCGGCGCGATCACCGGCAGCGTCACGCGGAAGAACGTCGTGACGGGGTTCGCGCCGAGCGACAGGCTCGCGCGCACCAGGTTCTGGTTGAAGCCCTGCAGCGTCGCGGCCACGGTCGTCACGACGAACGGCACGCCGAGCGCCGCGTGCGCGGCGATCAGGCCGGTGTAGGTGTTCGCGAGCCCGAGCGGCGCGAAGAACAGGTACATGCCGACGCCGACCACGACGACCGGCACGATCATCGGCGACAGCAGCACGGCCATCAGCAGCCCCTTGCCGCGGAAGTCCGCCTTCGTGAGGCCGATCGCGGCGAGCGTGCCGAGCACGGTCGCGACGACGGTCGCCGACGGCGCGACGATGAAGCTGTTCTTCGCGGCCATCCGCCACTCGTCGGATGCGATCAGGTTCTCATACCAGCGCGTCGAGAAGCCCGGAATCGGATAGACGAGGAACGTGCTCGACGAAAACGACAGCGGCACGATCGCGAGCACCGGCAGGATCAGGTACAGCAGCGTCAGCACGACGAGCACGCGCAATGCGACGTACCACGCGCGCTCGGCGAACGACATGTGCGGCGCGAACAGCGGCCTGGCGAGTTTCATGGTCGGCTTCCCCTTCCCGTTTTCCTGTCCCCGGCGCTCAGCCGAGGCTCACGTTGGTGCGCGTGAAGCGCCCGTACACCGCATACAGCACCAGCGTCGCCGCGAGCAGCAGCCCGCCGAGCGCGCACGCCATGCCCCAGTTGATCGTCACGTTGGTGAAGTACGCGACGTAGTAGCTGACCATCTGGTCGTTCGGCCCGCCGAGCAGCGCGGGCGTGATGTAGTAGCCGATCGCGAGGATGAACACGAGCAGCGCGCCCGCGCCGACGCCCGGATAGGTCTGCGGCACGTACACGCGCCAGAACGCGGCGAACGGATGGCTGCCGAGCGACACGGCCGCGCGCTGGTAGGTCGGCGGGATCGACTTCATCACGCTGTACAGCGGCAGGATCATGAACGGCAGCAGGATGTGCGTCATCGAGATGTACACGCCGACGCGATTGAACAGCAGCGTCAGCGGATGCGAGATCAGCCCGGCGCCGATCAGCGCGGTGTTGATCAGCCCCTCGCTCTGCAGCAGCACGATCCATGCGGCGACGCGCACCAGCACCGAGGTCCAGAATGGAATCAGCACGAGGATCATCACGAGGTTCGCGCGGCGCTCGGACAGCGTCGAGATCCAGTACGCGAGCGGATAACCGAGCAGCAGCGCGAACAGCGTGACCGCGACGCCGATCACGAACGTGCGGCCGAAGATCGCCAGATAGATCGACTGGTCCGGATCGGCCCGCACGATCTGGCCGAAGCCGTCCTGCTTGTGGTCGAGCGCGGCGAGCAGGTAGAACGGCGACACCTGGCTGCCGTTCTTCGCGATCGCCTGCCAGTACGCGGGCTCGCCCCAGCGCGAATCGAGGTCGATCAGCTTCGCGCGGGTCTGCGCGGGTGTCAGCGCCGCGGTGCCCGCGCCCTCCTCGCCCTTCAGCGGCATCGCGCGCGCCGTCTTCGCGACGAGCGAGCGGTAGCCGGGAATCTCGGTGTTCAGGCGCCGCGCGAGCGCGCCCATCGCCTCGCTGTCGGCGACCTTCGTCATGTCGGCCGCCAGTGCGGCATACGCGGCATCGGCCGGCGGTGTCTTGCGGTCCCAGCCCGACAGCGCGGCCACCGTGTTCGGCAGCGCGGTCGCGATCTCCGGGTTCTGCACCGCGCGCGTGAGCAGCGTGCCGATCGGCACGACGAAGATGAGCAGCAGGAAGATCGCGAGCGGCGCGATCAGCAGCAACGCCATCGTGCGCTTGCGGGCCTCGGCGGCCTTCAGCTCGCGCTTGAGCGCGGCTGTCGACGGCGAGGAAGGAGCGATCGTCATCGTGTTCAACGGTTCTCTCCGGCCGGGCTCGATCCGGCGGAATGCCGCGCGACGCGTTCGACGCGCCGCGCGGCAGGTTGCATCAGGACACCTGAGTAGCGGTTACTTCGTCGCCCACGCGGCGAAGCGCTGCTCGAGCTCGTCGCTGTGGTCGGTCCAGAAGCCGATGTCCTCCAGCACCGCGTTCTTGCCGTTGGCCGGCGAGTTCGGCAGGTTCGCGAGCGTCTTCGCGTCGAGCGACTTGATCGCCGCGACGTTCGCGGGGCCGTACGCGATGTGATGCGCATACTCTTGCTGCGGCTTCGGCGTCAGCGTGTACGCGATGTACTGTTCGGCCAGCGCCTTGTTCGGGGAGCCCTTCGGAATCGCCCAGTAGTCGAGGTCGTAGATGCTGCCGTTCCACACGACCTTCAGGTTCTTGCCTTCCTTCTGCGCGGCGTCGATGCGGCCGTTGTACGCGGTCGACATCACGACGTCGCCGGCCACGAGGAACTGCGGCGGCTGCGCGCCCGCTTCCCACCACTGGATGTACGGCTTCAGTTCGTCGAGCTTCTTGAACGCGCGATCCTGGCCGGCCTTCGTGCCGAGCACCTTGTATACGTCCTTCGTCGAGACGCCGTCGGCCATCAGCGCGAACTCGAGGTTGTAGCGCGCGCCCTTGCGCATCCCGCGTTTGCCGGGGAATTTCTTCACGTTCCAGAAATCGGCCCAGCCGGTCGGCGCGGTCTTCAGCTTGTCGGCGTTGTACGACAGCGCGGTCGACCACACGAAGAAACCGACGCCGCACACCTGCGGCGATTCCGGAATCAGGTCGGACTTCTTCGCGATCTTCGACCAGTCGAGCTTCTCGTACAGCCCTTCGTCGCAGCCGCGGTTCAGGTCGCCCGACTCGACTTCGACCACGTCCCAGTTGACGTGCTTCGCCTCGACCATCGCCTTCACTTTCGCCTGCTCGCCGTTGTACTCGACGGCCGTGACCTTGTTGCCGGTCGCCTTCTCGAACGGCTGGTTGAATGCGGCCTTCTGTGCGTCGCCGTTCGCGCCGCCGAAGTTGACGACCGTGAGTTCGGCCGCCGTGGCCGATGCGCCGACGACGGCGAGCGCCAGTGCGAGCGCGGTGCGACGCGCGGTAGTGCTTGCTCCGTTCATGATGGTTCCTCTCCTCTCGTGGTGGAAGTGGGCAGTTGTTGTTGACGACGTGCAGCGATAAAGCGGGAAAACCCTGTGTCAGGCGAACACGCGCAGGTGCTCGGGCGCGAATGCGAGCGATACCGGCGCGCCGGGCGAGAACGCGTCGAGCGCGCCCGTGCCGAGCGGCACCTTCACGAAGCATTCGTCCTGGCCCGGCAGCGCGCAGCGCATGCGCACGTGATCGCCGAAATAGATGAGGCTGCGCGCCTCGCCGGTGACGCGGTTGGCGGTGCTGCCGTTCATGTGCCCGTTCGCGAGACTCATGCGTTCGGGGCGGATGCACGCGACGGCCGGCGCGCCTTCGGCCGCGTCGCCGATGCGGCGCCCGACGAGCTGCGTACCGTCGTCCAGCCGGAATTCGCAGAATTCGCCGTCGACGCGCGCGATGGTGCCGCGCAGCCGGTTGCTGTCGCCGATGAAGTTCGCGACGAATTCGTTGCACGGCGATTCGTACAGGCGGTCGACGGTATCGAGCTGCTGCACGATGCCCTTGTCGAACACGGCGACGCGATCGGACATCGTCAGCGCCTCGCCCTGGTCGTGCGTCACGTACACGAAGGTCACGCCGAGCTTCTCGTGCAGCGCCTTCAGTTCGTACTGCATGTGTTCGCGCAACTGCTTGTCGAGCGCGCCGAGCGGCTCGTCCATCAGCACCAGCTTCGGCTCGAACACGAGGGCACGCGCGAGCGCGATGCGCTGCTGCTGGCCGCCCGACAACTGCGCCGGATAGCGCTTCGCGAAACGCTCCATCTGCACCATCTTCAGCGCATGCGCGACGCGCTCCGCGCGCTCGGCGGCCGCGAGCTTGCGCACCGTCAGCGGATACGCGACGTTCTGCTCGACCGTCAGGTGCGGAAACAGCGCGTAGTTCTGGAACACCATGCCGATGTTGCGCTTGTGCGGCGGCACGGTATTCAGCAGTTCCCCGTCGAGGCGGATCTCGCCGCCCGTCGGGAACTCGAAGCCCGCCAGCATCATCAGGCAGGTGGTCTTGCCCGAGCCGGACGGCCCGAGCAGCGTCAGGAATTCCCCTCGGTGGATATCGAGGTCGAGCGATTTGACGACCAGCGTCTCGCCGTCGTAGGTCTTCCGCACGCCGCGAAAGCTGACGATCACATCATCGGACTTCATCGTGGCTGTCCCCTTGCTGCGCGACAAACGTTTTTGAGATGCGAGCCACTATAAGGCGCGCACGGTTCTATACTAGGGAACCATTTCAATATTCCTAGTAGGACCACTTTGGATACCGTGATCCTGGGCGACTGGCTCTCGGCCCGTCTCGACCGCGGCTCGTCCGAGCCGATGTACCGCCAACTGCTGCAACTGATGCAGCAGGCCATTCTCACCGGGGAATTAGGGCCAGGCACAAAGCTGCCGAGTTCGCGCACGCTCGCGGCAGACCTGTCGATCGCGCGCAATACCGTGCTGCACGTGTACGACCAGCTGACGGCCGAAGGCTATGTGCTGACGACGACCGGCAGCGGAACCTACGTGGCCGACACGCGGCCGGACGCGGCCGCGATCCGCGTGCCGGGCGCCGCCGCACCGCCGCCGTCCGATGCCGATGCGGCGCTGCAGCAGGACGCACAAGGCGGCCTGTCGATGCGCGGCCGGCAGCTGATCGAGCACGCGGGCGTGTCGCGGCGCCAGTGGGGCGCGTTCATGCCGGGCGTGCCGGACGTGTCGGAATTCCCGAGCCGCACCTGGAGCCGCCTGCAGGCGCGCCTGTGGAAGGAAGCGAATCCCGAATTGCTGACCTATGCGCCGGGCGGCGGCTACCGGCCGCTGCGCCGCGCGCTCGCCGACTACCTGCGCGTCGCGCGCTCGGTCAAATGCACGCCGGACCAGGTGATCATCACGACCGGCATCCACCAGTCGATCGATCTCGCGGTGCGGCTGCTGTCCGATATCGGCGATCGCGCGTGGGTCGAGGAGCCGTGCTACTGGGGCGTGCGCAGCGTGCTGCAGGCGACCGGCCTCGCGCTCACGCCGGTGCCGGTCGACCAGGAAGGCCTCGATCCGAGCGCGGGCGACATGCAGCATCCGCCGCGGCTCGTGCTCGTCACGCCGTCGCATCAGTATCCGCTCGGGATGGTGATGAGCCTCGCGCGCCGCCGGATGCTGCTCGAGTACGCACGCCAGCACCGCTGCTGGATCATCGAGGACGACTACGACAGCGAATTCCGCTACGGCAGCCGGCCGCTCGCGTCGCTGCAGGGGCTCGACGACGGCGGCCGCGTGATCTACGTCGGCAGCCTCGGCAAGATGCTGTTCCCGGGCCTGCGGATGGGCTACATGGTCGTGCCGGAGCATCTGGTCGACACGTTCCGCACCGGGCTGTCGGAGCTGTATCGCGAGGGCCAGCTGATGCAGCAGGCCGTGCTCGCGGAGTTCATCATGGACGGGCACCTGACTTCGCACGTCAGGCGGATGCGCACGCTGTACGGCGAGCGCCGGCAGTTGCTGATCGATGCGATCCATGCGCGCTTCGGCGACGCGCTGCCCGTGATGGGCGACGAGGCGGGACTCCATCTGGTGCTCGGCCTGCCCGACACGTGCGACGATCGCGCGGTCACGCAAAGCGCATTCGACGCGGGCGTGATCGTGCGCCCGCTGACCAGCTACTACAGCAGCCTGGACACTGCGCGGCGCGGGCTGCTGCTCGGCTACGCGTGCGTCGCGCACGAACGCATCGGCCCCGCGTTCGACACGCTCGCGGCCACCATCGAACAGCATCTGCCGCGGCGCTTCACGCGCGCGGCATGAGCGCGTGCGCGATTGCGCGCATTACTGCGCGGCAGCCGCGCCGCGGTCGAGCGACGCCGCGCGCAGCGCTTCGCCGGGCTTCGTGAACATGCGCTGCCGCAGCGCGGCGATCTGCGCGTCGCGATCCTGCGGCGACAATCCGGCCGCGCCGATCTGCGCACGCTGCGCCGCATAGTCGGCGTAGCGGCTCTGCCACGACGCGTCCTCCTGCTGCATCTGCGCGACGCGCGCGGCGGCTTCCGGGCCGAGTGTCTGCGTCAGTTGCGCGCGCATCGCATCGGGCGTCGCCCCGCTCTTCCGTAATTGCGCGATCTGGTCGATCGTGGCTTGCTGCCGGTCAGCCTTCTGCCGTGCCGCGCGTTTGTCGGCCGGCATCTGCTGCGCGAGCGCCGCGAGCCGCTCCGCCTTTTGCGCCTCCGTCAGCGCAGGGTCCTGCGTAATCTTCAGCCGCGCGAGATCGTAGCGCTGCCGCCACTGCTCGGTGCCGAAGAACGGCTGGCTCCAGTCGCCGAGCGTCCGATACGCGATCGACGCGCGCTGGTCGAGCGCGAGTTGCAGCGCGCCGAGATCGGACTTGTCGACCGCACCCGCCTCCGGCAGCTTCGCGAGCGCGTCGAGATACGCGCGGTATCGATGCCAGACATCGAGCGCCTCGGATTGCGCGACCGTGCCGTCGAGCTGGGCGGCGATCTCGCGCACGACGAGCGCATCGAGCGCGGGCGCGCTCAAGTCGCTCCGCGCGGTCAGGCAGTAGTCGAAGAAATCGCGCACCGCGCGCGACTTCGCGAGGTGGCCGCCGGTGTCGAGCGGCAGCCGCGGCGCACTGGAACCGGCGAGCGGCGGCGGCAGGCCAGCGCTCGCCGGCAATGCGGGCTGCGACAGCGCGGGGTTCGCGCCGCCGAGGGCTGCGGCATCCGCCGACGCATGCGTCGCGTCGGCACCGCGATGCGATGCCGTACCGGTCCAGATCGCGACGCCGGCGATCGCCGCCAGCCCCACCGCGCCGTAGACCACGACGCGCCGCGCGAGCGGCGCGCGTCCTTCACGTGTCGTCATCGATCACACGCCCGCGAGCTGCAGCCGGTTCGCATGCGTGCGGATCACCGCGACCGGATCTTCCGCATACGCACCGCGCACGCCGAGCAACTGGTTGATCTCGTCGAGATGGTTCCACTTGTAGCTCGTGCCCAGCACCTTCCCGTACAGCGCGCTGCACTTCGACACGAGCCCGTCGTTCTGGCCTGAGCCGCGATTGATCATCACCGTGCCCGTGCCGAACAATGCGAGTGTCGACAGGTCGAGCGCATTCGCCGGATCGATCACCGGGATCGTGCTGGTATCCGTCGCGCCGGTGACGCCGAATGCGGAAACGGTCGGCTGGACCGCCGTGCCGGCCCACGAATACAGCAGGTGCGTATTGCCGCCGACGGTCTCCGTCGGCGCGCCCGTCTGGCAACTGCCCGGCGCGCCGAGCCCGGCACTCGGGTAATTCCGGTTGTACGCGGCGGCCTGGGCGGTCGTCAGCGTCTTCAGTGCGGCGAGCGCATCCTGGTTCGTGTTGTTGCTGCTGCTCGTCAGGATGCCGAACACATTGACGAACGCGGCGATCACCGACGACGACAATCCGGTCGGATCGTAGGCGAGCACGCCCTGCACGAAATCGGCGAACTCCGAGCCGCGATGCGGCGTGCCGATCGTCGTGACCGACGCGACGAGATCGGGCGCGACGGCAGCGACATAACGCGACGTGAGGCCGCCCTGGCTGTGACCGACCAGGTTCACCTTGGTCGCGCCGGTCGCGGCAAGCACCGTCTTCACGTAAGCGAGCAGCTGTTCGCCGCGCCCGTTCGGCCCGTCGTCGCTCTGGAACCCCGACAGGTTCGCGACGTAGACGGTCGCGCCGTGCTGCTGCAGGTCCTCCTGGATGCCGTACCAGTACTCGAGCACGCCCGCGTACTTGTCGGTGCCGGTGAGCCCGTGCACGAGGATGATCGGGTAACGCGTCGCCGCGTAATTGTCCGCCGGCGCGGTTGCCGCCATCGCCGCGTGCGTCGTCGCGAGCGTCATCACCGCGGCCGTCCCCGCGAACGGCGCGACGCTCATCGCGCATGCCACTGCCCCTGCCACCATCCTGGAACGCATCGATCTGGCCATGCATGTTCTCCTGATTATTGTGCTGCCGGTGCGAATGAGATCGGATCGACGCGCACGGCACGTCGCGAACGGTCGCGGGTACCGTGTGCATCGAATGCGGGAGTGAATCACGAGTCGCGAACGTTTGCGCCCTGACTAGATACGGTTCTCTAATCGGTTGACGCGCCCCGCCCGTTCGGGCGGGGGCTGCATTCACGCGCCCGCATGCTGCATCGCACACGCGCGCCGCACGTCACAGTTTCGCGCTCACGCGCACCCATGCCGTGCGCCCCGGCTCCATTACCGGCGCGTTCGCCGGATAGCCGAAGCCCGCGTTGCCGGCGAGGTTGAGGTGCTCGGTGTAGGCCTTGTCCAGCACGTTGTCGACGCCGATCGAGATCTGCACCTTCTTGCTGACGTTGTACTGCGCATGCAGCGACAGCACGCCGAAGCCGGCGCTCGGGCCGAAGTCCTTGCCGACCACGTTGCCTTCGTTCACCGCATAGCGATGCTGCGGCGCAACGACCCGCCACAGCCCGCCGGCCGACCATGCGCCGCGCGTGTACTCGAGCCCGAAGCGCGCCTCGAGCGGCGGCATCTGCGGCAGCGGATCGCCACTCGTCGCGTTGCGCCCCCACGCATACGCGAGCGACGTCTCGACGCGCAGCGGCGCGACCGGCCGCCACGATACGCCGGCTTCGCCGCCCATGATCTGCGCGTTGACGTTGGTTGCCTGTGTGGTCGTTCCCATCATCCCGGCCGCGTAGTTGAACAGGATGTAGTCCTGTACATATCCCGCGTAGGCCGACACCCATGCATCGAACCGATCGCTCTTGTACTGCGCGCCGATGTCGAGCTGCGTGGTCTTCTCCGGCTGCACTGCCGAGAACGCGTTGATCGAGCCGGCGGGCCCGCGCTTCGCGGAGAACAGCTCCCAGTAGTCGGGATAGCGTTGCGCATGGCCGATCCCCGCATACCATGTGACCGGCAGCGACGCGAGATCGCGCTCGTAGCGCACGAATCCGCTCGGCAGCACGCGCGCGCGATCGTCGTCGAAAGTCGGATTCGGCTTGCTCGCCATCATCCCGCTCGTCGTCGCACGCTTGTCGCGCGCGCTCGCGTAGTCGACCCGCGCGCCGCCGATCACGCGCGACGCATCGCTCGCATACCACGTCAGCTCGCCGAACGCACCGGCGTTCCACATCGTCGCCTGCGCATTCCACGGCTGGTCGCCGTAGTTCTGCCGCCCCATCGCCGAGCGCGCGTCGAGCCGGTTCGACTGTGCGTCGACGCCGGTCACGAGCTTGAAGTCGTCACCGAAACGGAAGGTCGCCGCCGCCCGCGCGCCGAGCGTGCGGCGCCGCACCTCGGATGCCATTCGCATCGGCATGCTGCTGGTCGGGTCGGGCTGCCGCAACGTATAGTTGTCCATCACGTGGTCGGCTTCGTTGTAGTACACGCGCGCCTCGATCCGGTCGAGCACGTCGCCGAGATGCCGCTTGTCGAACGACAGGCCGAACGTCTCGCGGCGGAAATGCGCGCCGTCCATCCCGCGCCCGGCGTAGCGCGCATAGCCGTCGCCGGTGCCCGCCGTCAGCTCGACGCGCGTGTGATCGTCGGGGGTCCAGCCGAGCGCCGCGTCGGCGTTCCACTTGTCCCATTGCGACGGCACGGCATTGCCGTTGCCGTCGTCGTAGTCCTGCGCATGCGCGTGGTTCGCGGTCACGCGGCCGTAGACGTCCGGCGTGCCGGCCGTCACGTCGACGTTCTGGTCGTTGCGGCCGAACGAGCCGCCGACCACGCTACCGTCGAACCTCATGCCGGGACGCTCGAAACGCGGCGTCACGCGTTCGAACAGCACGGTGCCGGCCGAGGCGCCGGGGCCGTACAGCACGGTCTGCGGGCCCTTCACGACCGTGACCTTGTCATAGCTTTCCGGCGCGATATACGAGGTCGGCGCGTCCATCCGGTTCGGGCAGGCGCCGAGCGTCGGCATCCCGTTCGCGAGGATGTTCAGCCGCGAACCGAACATCCCGCGCAGCACGGGGTCGCCGTTCGTCCCGCCGCTGCGGATCGACGTGAAGCCGGGAATCGTCTTCAGGTAGTCCGCGCCGTCGCTCGCCGGCAGCGGCTGGCGCGGCGTCTTCGGATCCGTGACGACGACGAGCGGCGTCGTCAGCGGCGACGCAACGACTTCGACGGGCGGCAGCAGCGTGGCCGCGTCGTTCGTCGGCGCCCCGGACGCACGTGCGGATTCGGTCGCGGCCGCCGCCGCGGTCATCGCGCCGACGGCGAGCGCGGGAACGGTGAGTTTCAGCATGCGCGACACGCGCCGCACACGGGAATGGCGCGACGCCCTCGGCGCGCGCAAGGAAAGAATGGTCATGATCGAAAGCCCGAGTGACGCCCTCCACGCGGCCTCGACGGACCGCACGGATATCGGCGATGAAAGAAACGGAAGGCAGCGCGTCAGGCGCGCTCGGGCGGTGCGCGTGGATATGCGCGCGGGTAGCGGTCGGCGCGCGCCGCGACGGCATGCGGCGCGGCGGCGGAAACGGCATGAGCGGGGACGAAGGCGAACGATACGGCGGCCGCGCCGCCGATCGCTGGACTGTGCGCGAAGAAGCCGCAGTAGCCGCACGCATCGAGATGCCGCGCGTAATCGTGCGCGTGGCCTGCATCGGGCGCACGGTGCGCACCATGCTCTGCACTACAGACGATTGAGTCGGGAGTCGTCGCCTGCGCGATGCGCCACTGCGACACCAGCGGCGCCGCGATCGCGAGCCAGATCGCGAACACGCCGAGCCAGGCGGTCAGGTGACGATGTCGGTGCAGCATGCGCGGCGATGCGTAAGCGGAACGTAAAAACAGCCGAGATGTTACAGAATGTTCGCCGCGATGGCCAGCCGCGCGTCGGGGTAAACGGATCGGGGGCGCATGGTTGCGTCAACAACCATGCGCCCCCGGATGCTGCGCGGCTTCAGCGCGCGGCGATCACGGCGCCATGCGTCGCAGCACGTCGTCGCGCCGGATGAAGTGGTGATAAAGCGCGGCCAGCGCATGCAGGCCGATCACGAAGTAGAACGCGTTGCCGATCAGTTCGTGCGCTTCCTTGATCGTCGGCCGCAGCGCCTTGTCGGGGCCGAACAGCGTGAACGACACGCCGATCCAGTCGAGCGACACGGGCTTGCCACCCATGTTGATGAGCATGATGCCGAGCAGCGGCTGCGCGATGATGAAGACATACAGCGCGACATGGGCGAGCATCGACAGCCACTTGAGCAGCGTCGCCTGCGGAATCGGGTCCGGCACGCGGCTGATCATCCGCCACAGCACGCGCAGCACCGACAGCACGAGCACGAACGTGCCTGCCAGCAAGTGCACGTTCATCCAGAACACGCGGCTGTCGCTGCCTTTCGGTCCGCGAATCTCGATGGCCAGGTAGGCGAGTGCCACCAACAGGAAGATGACCCAGTGGAAGAAAATTGCGGGCGCGCTGTAGCGCGTCTGTTTCGCGAGGATGTTTTTCATGCGTTGTCTCGTGTTTCTCGTGTGGTATGCGGGGGAGGCCCGTGCCGGGCTGGCCGGTGCCCGGCGGCTGCCCCGATTGTAGCCTCGCGCGTGGCCGGCGTTGTGCGACCGGATCAAATATCCGACGAATCCGCGCGGCCCGTTCCACGGTGCCGCCATATGGAAAATCCGCATCGCGCGCGTGCGCGGCTGTGGCACGATGAAGCTTTGGTGCGACGTTGCGCGGGCATCATGAGCAAAGCGATCTTCGTTGCGGCCTACCGGCTGATCGCCGCGTTGCTCGCGGTGTCCACCACGCTGCACAGCGTCGCCGGCAACTGGGGCATGCCGGCCTTCCATCTCGGCAACTACCTCAGCTACTTCACCCAACTGAGCAGCCTGTATGCAGCGGCCATGCTGGTCGCGGGGCTGTCGCGCATCACGCGTCCCGGCTCGGCCCGCTACGAATCGATGCGCGGCGCCGCCGTGCTCTACGTGCTGATCACCGCGATCGTCTACGAACTGCTGCTCGCACGGCTCGATGCGCTGCGCCACGTCACGCCGGCCCTCAACAACTGGGTCCTGCACCGGATCGTGCCGCTCGTGGTGCTGTGCGACTGGCTGTACGTGGAGCCGCGCTCGCCGATCCCGTGGCGCAGCGCGGTCGCGTGGCTCGGCTTTCCGGTCATCTATCTCGGCTATACGCTCGTGCGCGGCGCGCTGGAGAACTGGTATCCCTATCCGTTCGTCGATCCGCGGCCGCACGGCTACCTGCCGGTCGCGATCCAGTGCTCGCTGATCGCGCTCGGCGCGGCAGGGCTCGCGCTAGGCATCCGCTGGCTCGGCAATCATGCGAGGCAGTCCGACGCCGCGGCGCTCGAGGAAGGGTGAAGGCGGGAGCGTGTGCGCCGCACGGCGCACACGTCGTGAAGCGGCGCGTCAGCCGCCGTTGCGCGGCAGGAAGTTCATCGGGTCGACGACCTTGCCGTTCTGCCGGACTTCGAACTCGAACGTCGCGCGGCCGCTCGCGTCGGTGCCCATCTCGGCGACCGGCTGGCCCGCGCGCACCGCGTCGCCTTCGTTGACGAGCAGCCTGCCGTTGTGCCCGTAGGCCGTGATGAGCCCGTTGTCGTGCTTCAGGATCACGAGCGGGCCATACGCCTTGACGCCGGAGCCGGCGTACACCACCCGCCCGTTGGCCGCGGCCCGCACCGAACGGTCGGGCCCCGACGCGGCGATCACGATGCCGCGCGTCTTGCCGGCCGAGAACGGCGTCGCGACGATACCCGTGGCCGGCCATGCCAGCGAGCCCGGCTGCGCGGCCGCCGCGGACGGCTGCCCGAGCGACGTCGCCGCAGGCGGCGGCGCGACGCGCAGCACCTGGCCGGGATACACGGCGTCATTCGGCGACATGTGGTTCCAGCCGGCCAGGTCCTGCACGCGCTGCCCGTAGGCGGCGGCGATGCCGGCGAGCGTGTCGCCCGGATTCACGCGGTAATAGCCGGCGATCACACCCGGCGTGGCGACCGACGCCGGCGTCGACGGCCGCACCGGCTGCCAGCTGTCGGTCCACGGCGTCATCGTACAGCCCGTCAGCGCGGCGGCCGCGGCGACGAACGCCGCCTGCGGCAACCAGCGCGTGAGCGCATCGTGGATCGGAATCGTTTTTCTCAAGGGTCCTCCCGGATTTGCGTCGTTGCGCCGCCCACCGCCCTCCGGCGTGCGACGCACGATGTCCGGCCGAACGGCCGGACCAACCAGTATCCGACCGCTCTCGCGGCCGTCAGTTTCCACCGCGGGACGTCGACGCGAAAGGGCTCACCGGCCCCTTTTTCGCGCCATTTCTGCGTCGTCCCGACCGGCAAAGATACCATTTGTCGCGGTCAGGACCGCGGCAGGCGCCCCAGCCGGCAACAATCTTGCGGCGCCACGAACGGGTGCCGGCGGGCTGCGGGCCGCGCCGCGCAGGGTGTCCCGCGGACTTCGGGCCGGCCGTCCCGCGGCGGGCAGCCGTATCGCGCCCATGAGCGCCGCCCCGCTGCCGGCCGCCTCCTATACTCGGAGGAGCACCGCACGTTCCAGCGATAACGAGGAGAAAACCATGAACAATGCGACGTTTCTGTCCGTGCAGCTCAACGCCGAGGATTTCGCCGGTTCCAGCGGCCTCGTCGAACTGCTCAACCGGCACCTGCTGTTCGCGACGGACGTCGCCGAAGCCGCGGACGCCCTCGTCCAGCTGGCGAGCGTCGCGCACCTGAGCGGCGCTACCCGGCACAGCGTCGAGCTGCCGGTACTCGCGATCGAGCGGCTGCGCGACGCGCTCGACACGCTGAGCGGCTACGACGAAGCATGGCTGCAGGCGCTGGAACCGGGCGACGCGCTGTTCCGGGACATCGGCCGCGGCCCGCGGCCGCTGCACTGACGCGGCGGGCGCCGCCAATGAAAACAGCCCGTCGTTCCGTGATTCGGAACGACGGGCTGTGTGTACTGCGCAGGGGTCAGATCAGGCCGCCCATGCGGCCGGCGATCGATGACGATCAACGACCCTTGTAGACCGGTGCACCGTCCGACACGCGCTTGACCTGCCAGCCGGTCTTGGCAGCGGCCGGGGCGCCCGATTCTTGCTGGGCGGCCGGTTGCGCACCGTAGCCGCTCGTATCGGCAGCGGCGACGTTCTGTTGCGGGTTTACGCGGGCTTCAGCTGCCTGGATGCTTGCCGGGTAGTCGGTACGGTCGCTGCCCAGCTTGTAGCCGGCCTGTTGCAGCTGGGCCAGTTCGGCCTTCACCTGCGCACGGGTGACGGGGGCGTTCTGTTGGGCGAACGAGACGGCGGGAACGGCGAGGACGGCAGCTGCAGCGAACGTTGCGATCAGCGATTTCATGATTACCTCCGGGATTTTTTTGCTCCGCCGCACACACCATGTCTGCAGCGATGGAACAAAGTTTAGCCCCGAGATCACCTAGGGAAAACCATGAAAGAGCGAAAACACTGTTTCCTCGGAACCAACAATTGCGGGATCCGGGAACGAAAAACCCTACTCAAGGAATAGAATTTCGCAACAATACCGTCCTCGCCTGCCGGTTACGACCAGTTCGCGTGGAAGCTGCCCGGCTTGTCGGTACGCTCGAACGTGTGGGCGCCGAAGAAGTCGCGCTGCGCCTGCACAAGGTTCGCCGGCAGCCGCTCGGAACGGTAGCTGTCGAAGTACGCGACCGCCGACGCGAACGCCGGCACCGGCACGCCTGCCTTCACCGCGGCCACCACCACGTCGCGCAACGACGCCTGGTAATTCGCGGCGATGTCCTTGAAGTACGGGTCGAGCAGCAGGTTCGCGAGCGCCGGATCCTTCGCGTACGCGTCCGTGATCTTCTGCAGGAAACGCGCGCGGATGATGCAGCCCGCGCGGAAGATCTTCGCGATCGTCCCGAGATCGAGGTTCCAGCCGTACTCTTCGGATGCCGTGCGCAGTTGCGCGAAGCCCTGCGCGTACGAGATCACCTTGCTCAGGTACAGCGCGCGGCGCACGGCTTCGACGAACGCGGCACGATCGCCGTCGAACGGCGCGGCGGCCGGGCCCGACAGGATCTTGCCGGCCGCGACGCGCTCGGTCTTCAGCGACGACAGCACGCGCGCGAACACCGACTCGGTGATCAGCGGCAGCGGCACGCCCAGGTCCAGCGCGTTCTGGCTGGTCCACTTGCCGGTGCCCTTCTGCGCGGCGCGATCGAGGATCACGTCGACGAGGTGCTTGCCGGTCTCTTCGTCCTTCTTGCCGAAGATCTTCGACGTGATCTCGATCAGGTAGCTGTCGAGTTCGCCCTGGTTCCACTCGGTGTAGACCGCGCCGAGTTCGTCGTTGGTCAGGCCCGCGACGTCCTTCAGCACCGCATAGCTCTCAGCGATCAGCTGCATGTCGCCGTACTCGATGCCGTTGTGGACCATCTTCACGTAGTGGCCCGCACCGTCCGGCCCCATGTACGCCACGCACGGCTCGCCGTCCGACGGCGCCTTCGCGGCGATCTGCTTGAGGATCGGCTCGACCAGGTCGTACGCGTCGCGCTGGCCGCCGGGCATGATCGACGGGCCGCGCAGCGCGCCCTCTTCGCCGCCCGACACGCCGGTGCCGATGAAATGCAGGCCCGATTGCGCGAGCTCCTGGTTGCGGCGGATCGTGTCCGTGAAGTGCGTATTGCCGCCGTCGATCAGCACGTCGCCCTTCTCGAGCAGCGGCTTGAGCGATGCGATCGTCGCATCGGTCGCTTCGCCGGCCTTCACCATCATCAGGATCCGGCGCGGCGTCTCGAGCGACGCGACGAACTCCTCGAGCGTATAGGTCGGCACCAGATTGCGGCCGGGGAATTCGGCGATCAGTTCGTCGGTTTTCTCGCGGCTGCGGTTGTACACCGACACCGCGTAACCGCGGCTCTCGATATTGAGTGCGAGATTGCGGCCCATCACCGCCAGCCCGATCACACCGATTGCTTGTTTGCCCATTAGTCAATTCTCCGGAAAAAACGGGGCGCGACCCGAGCCGGGCCGCGCGCACAGGCGAAAGGATAGTGGAAACCCGGCCGCGATGCGCGCTTGCGTGTCATTGCTCCGCGTGCGGCAGGCGCCGGAACACGACGCTCAGGTTGTTCGCCGGCATGTCGACGACCTCGATGCAGTCGAGCCCGCGGTCGAGGCCGAGCGCGACGACCGCCTCGAGATCGCGCACGCCCCACGACGGATCGCGGCTGCGCAACTGCTGGTCGAACGCCTCGTTGGATGGCGCCGTGTGCCGGCCTGCGAGGCGATACGGGCCGTACAGGAACAACACGCCGCCCGGACGCAGCACGCGCGACGCGCCGGCGAACAGCGCATCGGTGCAGGCCCACGGCGAGATGTGGATCATGTTGATGCAGACGATCGCGTCGAACGCCGCGGCCGGCCACGACGCGTCGCGCACGTCGAATGCCAACGGCTCGGCCAGGTTCGCGAGGCCGGCATGCGCGACCCACGCGGCGATCGAGCGGCGCGCGTGCGCGTCGGGATCGCTCGGCTGCCAGCGCAGCCCCGGCAGCGCCTGCGCGAAATGGACCGCATGCTGCCCGGTGCCGCTCGCGATCTCGAGCACGTCGCCGGTAGCCGGCAGCACGCGGCGCAACACGTCGAGGATCGGCCCGCGATTGCGCTCGGCCGCCGGCGCCGACAGCCGCGCGGACGGATCCGACGACGACGTCGGCCCGGTCACGATGCGTGCTCCGGCGCGCTGCCGGCGACGCCCAGCCGCGCGTTCAGCGCGTCGAGCGCGGGCGCGCAACGCGCCTCGACCTTCAGCGTCAGCATCGGATCGGCACGCGTATGGCCGAGGTTCAGCGCGGCGACGGGCTTGTTCTGCGCCTGGGCCCACACGCAGAACCGGTAGCCGGAATACACCATCAGCGACGAGCCGACGACGAGCAGCGCATCGGCCGCATCGAGCGCCTGCGACGCCAGCGCGACGCGCTCGCGCGGCACGTTCTCGCCGAAGAACACCACCGCCGGCTTCAGCAGCCCGCCGCAGGCCGGGCAGGCCGGGATGCGGAACGTGTCGAGCGCGGCCCATTCGAGATGCGCGTCGCCGTCGGCGGCGGGTTCCGCGTGCGCGCCGAGCAGCTCGGGGTTGTCCGTTTCGAGCACGGCCTGGATCGTCGCGCGCGCGTGATGCGCGCCGCAGTCGAGGCACGTGACGCCGTTGATGCCGCCATGCAGTTCGATCACGTCGCCGCTGCCCGCGCGCTGGTGCAGCCCGTCGACGTTCTGCGTGACGAGGCGCTCGATCCGGCCGGTGCCGCCGAGCCGCGCGAGCGCGACATGCGAGCGGTTCGGCTGCGCACGGCCCACCACGGGCCAGCCGATCATGCTGCGCGCCCAGTAGCGGCGGCGCGCAGCGTCGGAACCGAGGAATTCGTGGAGCTGGATCGGCGGCGAGCGCATCCATTGACCGTTGCGGTCACGATAGCCGGGAATGCCGGAATCCGTGCTGATGCCCGCACCGGTCAGCACGAGCAGCCGCGGATGGCGCTCGACGAACGCGTGCAGCGCATCGAGCGCGGCCGGTTCGATGCCGGCGGATGAGGGGTCGGGCAAGGCGATGTCGTTCATGTTGGCGGCGCGTGATCGGGCGCAGTGGCCGGCCGTGCGGCCGGCGCGCCAGCACATGATACAGAACGCCGCGCGATCCGGCCGGCGGTCCGCGCGCGACACCGGCGCCGCAAAAAAAAGACGCCCATCGACCACATGGCGATGGGCGCATCAACAATTGATCCATCGGGGTAGTGGATCAACTGACAGCACAATGTCGTCGGATCCGCCGCAGCGCTGCCGGCAGACCTTCCCCGGGACTACACCTTCGAATTCCTGAAATTGCCCTGATGTTTGCGAGGATCGCCGCGCGGCACGGCGCACGGCACACGCACGCATGCTTCGCGTGCGGCGCGCGTGCGTTTCGCGCGTCGGCATGACGATCCGGAAGTCATGGTCGCCCATCCGCGCACCGGCGGTTCATCCCCGACGGCCGACCGGCACGGGTCGGCCTCGTGCGTCACGCCTGCACGTCGTCGTTCGGAACGAACCGGATGGGTCCGGATGAAGCAAAAAGCCGCGCGCTCATGTCGCCGTAATCAACGGCGACGCGAAATCACGGGCAGGTCGGCGATTCATGTTTGCAACATGGCACGTTGCGATTCGGTCTGTTCTCATTCTCTTGTCCCCGTCTTCGATGCGTCCGACCTACTGAAGCGACGGCCGGGCCCCTGCTGCGCCCGGCGATCGCGCTCACGGCGCCTACAGACATGCAAGGAGCGCACCATGCTTCGCCGTGCAAGGCTGCGCGGGCCGTGAAACGACCCCGATGCAAATCGCACGACGACAGACAGGCGCGAACGTTTCGAAAGTGAAACGAGGGGAAACGGCCCGCGCGATCGATCGCGCCGGACACGACGTCGGTGTTGCACGCATGTGACGCGTGCGCGGGCGGCGCGTTTGTGTCGGTTCGATGCCGACGATCCGCTTACAGTCGCGCGACCCTGGTCGCGCATGCATGGTCGAACGCGCTCGTCGAACCTGTGAGCGCCGCCTGCAACCACGGACAGCACGCTGCTCGCCGCAAGACCGGCCACCACGCGCTGACGTACGTTCATGCCGATTGATTGCCGGATGACCGAAGGTGCCGATCATGCCAATACCGCCGATACCGCCGCGCGCCGCAAGCGGCGCGCAAACACGTTAGCATTCGGACACGGTGCGGCGCGCGCACCGGCTTCGCCTCGTCTCCAAGGAACGAACATGACCCTGCCCGCCTCCGGCCGCGCCGACGTCGCGCGGCGCGTTTTCTCGGCCGAGCGGCTGTCGATCGGCCTGACGCTGCCGCTGCTGCGCAGCGGCCATACCGTCGCGGATTTCAACGAGCAGCTCGAACTCGCGGCGCTGGCCGATTCGCTCGGCTTTCGCGCACTGTGGGTTCGCGACGTGCCGCTCAACAGCGCCGATTATCCCGACCCGGTCGGGCATCTCGATCCGTGGGTGCTGCTCGGCGCGCTCGCGTCACGCACGCGCCGGATCGTGCTTGCCAGCGGCGCGATCGTGCTGCCGCTGCGTCATCCGCTGCATATCGCGAAAGGCGCGCTGTCGGTCGCGACGCTGTCCGGCGGGCGCTTCCTCCTCGGCCTCGGCTCGGGCGACCGGCCACCCGAATATGCGGCGTTCGGCGTCGACGCGCAAACGCGGCGCGACCGGTATCGCCGGCATTGGGACATCGTCGCGGCCGCGCTCGGCGTGCCGTCCCGTGTGCTGCCCGACGAGACGCCACCCGACGCGCCCGAGTTCACGCTGATGCCGCGCGGCGACGACGCGGTGCCGATGCTTGCCGTCGGCTCCGGCGGACAGAGCGTCGACTGGATCGCACGGAACGCGATCGGCTGGATGACCTATCATCGCGACCCGGATACGCAGCGCGCTCGTTATTCAATGTGGCGCGCGGCCGTCGACCGGCTTGCACCGCCGGGCTTTCGCGCGTTCGGCGTATCGATGCGGCTCGATCTCGATGCGAATCGCGATGCACCGCCCACCGCGCTGCCGCTCGGCTATGCGACCGGTCGGAATGCGCTCATCGACATCCTGCGGGACATGCGGGCAGCCGGCACGCACCACGTCACGCTGAATCCCGGCTCGGACCGGCCCGTGCGCGAGGTCATCGAGGAAATCGCCGAGCATGTATTGCCGGTCTTTCACGACGATCAGGGGTGATTCATCAGGAATCCGGAATTCTCCACCCATAGCCCATAGTCGAAGCCACGGTTGGCCACCCATCGAATCACCGGCGAGCACGTCTCGTTCCCGATCCTGCGCTTTCGCTTGCGGCGGGACCGCATGCCAACACCCGACGACCCGCCCTCATCACGGATCGTGAACGGCCGGCGCGAGACACCGCCACGCGAAAGGAACCGCACGGCAGCGCGCAAACGCACGCACCGCCTGCCGCATGCCCGATTCGAATATTCGTCGACGGAACTATCCGGTTCCGCTGGCAATCATGTTAACTTCCGTCCATCGTCCAGACCGGCGGGTCACGTTCCGATGCGCGCCCGCACGCCTACCCATGCGATATTTCCTGCTCGGCTGGCTGCTCGCCGCCGTCGTATCGGCCGCCCACGCGGCCGCCCCTGCCCCGGCCGCCGCCTCGGCCGCCTCCGGCGCCGTGCCCGCGCTGACGCCGCAGCAGGCGCAGCAGGCCCTCTCCGTCCTGCAAAACCCGCGCGAGCGCGAGCAGGTCGAAACGACATTGCGCGCGATCGCGGCCGTCGGCGTGCTGAGCACGCCCGCGCTTGCGGCGAGCGCCGCGGCGCCGGCCAGCGCGGCATCGGCTGGCACCGCTCCGGCCGCACTCACGACGAACGGGCTCGCGTCGATGCTCGTGCGGCAGGGATCGCGCTGGGCCGGTGAAATCGGCGGCGCGCTGAACGAATCGCTGCGCTCGCTGCTCGATGTCGGCTCGGTCGGCAACTGGTGGCACGAGCGGCTCGTACGCGCCGACCAACGTGCCGATCTCACGCGCGCGATCTTGATCATCCTCGCCGTGCTCGTGCCCGCACTCGCCGTCGAATGGTTCGCGAAGCGGCTGCTGCGGCGCGCGCTGGCCGCGCTGAGCGCGCGCCGCACCGAATCGTCGCGCCGGGCCGATGCCGACGCCGATTCAGCTGAACCCGAACCGCCCGGTCCCGGCGACCGCGCTTCGACGCCGGAACCGGCCGCCACCGCTGCCCGTGCCGACGGCACCGGCACGCCCGATACGTCGTCGCAAGGTCGCGGCCATGCGCGGCGCCACACCACGCTGCTGCGCCGGATGCCGCGCGCACTGGTCAGCCTCGCACTGCGGGTGATACCGCTGCTGGTATTCGTCGGCATCGCGAGCCTGACGATGTCGGTCCTCGACGGCGCCGGCACGCCGACCCAAACGGCACTCGAATCGCTGATCGACATCTACGTGATCTGCCGCCTCGTGACGATCGTCAGCCGGCTGTTCTTCCAGCCCGACGCGCGGCAGCTGCGGCTGCTGCACATCAGCGACGCATGGGCCGCGTTCGCGCAGCGCGCGATCGCGCGGATCGTGATGGTCGTCGGCGCCAGCACGGCCGCGGTCGAGATCGCCGCGAGCTTCGGCCTCAGCGACGCCGGTCACGTCGCGCTGCTGAAGGCGGTCGCGCTCGTCGGCCACTTGATGATCTCGGCGCTGATCCTCCGGTCCCGCCAGCCGGTCGCCGCGCGCATCCGCGCGGCCGGCGAGGATCGGCCGGCCTTCGCGATGGTCGGCAATGCGCTCGCCGACGCGTGGGCGCCCGTGTCCGTGTTCGTCGTGATGGCGTTGTGGTTCGTGTGGGCGCTCGACGTCCACAACGGCTACCGCGTGCTGATCACGCTCGGCGGCCGCTCGATCGCCGTGATGATCGGCATGCGGATCGTGTCGATCGTCGTGTTCGGCGCGCTCGCGCGGGTGTTCCAGCGCCGCGACGACGACCGCACGCTCGTCCACCTGCACGCGTACCGCTACTACCCGCTGGTGCGCCAGGTCGTGTCGGCGGCGATCGCCGTCGTGACCGTCGTGCTGCTGCTGCAGACCTGGGGCGTGCCGATCTTCCACGCGTTCGCGACCGGCACGATCGGCCATCGGCTCGCGTCGGCGCTGATCACGATCGCGATTGCAGCCGTCGTCGCGCTGATCGTCTGGGAAGCCGCGAACATCGCAATCGAGCGCCGCCTGCAGCAGTGGACACGCGAAGGCAACCTCGTGCGCGCGGCGCGCTTGCGCACGCTGCTGCCGATGCTGCGTTCGCTGCTGTTCATCATGATCGCGCTCGTCGTCGTGCTGACCGGCCTCAGCGAAATCGGCGTGAACATCGGTCCGCTGCTCGCCGGCGCCAGCATCTTCGGCGTCGCGCTCGGCTTCGGCTCGCAGAAGCTCGTGCAGGACTTCATCACCGGGATCTTCCTGCTGATGGAGAACGCGATGCAGGTGGGCGACTGGGTCACGCTCGCCGGCGTATCCGGCACGGTCGAATATCTGTCGATCCGCACCGTGCGGCTGCGCGCGGGCGACGGATCGCTGTACACGATCCCGTTCAGCTCGGTGACGACCGTCAACAATACGAATCGTGGGCTCGGCAACGCGGCCGTCAAGGTCAGCATCGCCTACGGCCAGGACATCGATCGCGCGATCGCGACACTGAAGGAGATCGGCGCCGCGTTGCGCGACGATCCGGATTACAAGGACGGCATCCTGTCGGACTTCAGCTACTGGGGCATCGACCAGGTCGACGGCGCGGCGATCGCGCTGGCAGGACAGATCCAGTGCAAGGACTCGGCGCGCTGGGGCGTGCAGCGCGAATTCAATCGGCGCATCGCGGTGCTGTTCCGCGAACGCGGAATCCGGATCGCGAATCCGCAGCGCAGCCTGGTCGCGTATGACGAAGGTTCGCGGCCCGTCGCGCCCGAGAACGATGAGAACAGCGACCACGCCGCCGGCACGCCGGACGCCGAACCGCCACCGCCCGTTGCGCCGGAGCGCAAGCCGGACTGATCGTACGGATGCCGCTGGCGCGACCACCGCCGGTCGCGCCGTGCGCGCGCCAACGAACGACGGATAGCCGCGCTCAACGCGCGGCGGTTTTCTTCGCGCGCCGAACGCGCTTCGCTGCGTTCGCCGGCGCGGCCGGCGTCGCGCCGGCATCCCGCTCACCGCCGCGCACGCTGCCGGCCGGATCGCCGCCGACGATCTTTCGGTGCGCGCGGTTTACCGCGACGGTTGCCCGAGCGCCATGTCGCAATTCATCGAGGACTTCAATGCCATGACCGTTCGCCTCAAGCACGCAATTACCTTCGAAACGACCTCGCCCGCCGATGCGGACTGCATCGTGCGCGCGCCGCTTGCGGAACTCGAAGCGCGGCTCGACGAGATCAAGACACTTGCGTCGGCAAGCGGCGACGCGCCGGACGAACGCCTGCTGCACTGTATCGACGGCCTGTTCCGGCTCGTCGACGACCTGCAGGCCGTCGAGCGGCACGACACGCCGAAGCTCGAGCTTCGGCGACGGGAGCGCCGTTGAAGTTTCCGTGCGAATGGCAGACCGGATTGCGTTACGCATTCGCCGGCGAGCGCGCTGCGCGACGCGTGACCGGCTCAGCCGGTGTCTACGGCTCGAATGTTTCCTCCACAACCATTCGCTCATTACGAATGGAATCGTCAATTATCCGGCGCGCCGATCCGGCATTACATCCGACAGCGCCCTTGAAAATTACAAAATACCCCACAACTTTTCAAAATTATTTCAGCTTATTCAATTTAATTTTGTTTCATATAATCAGAAAAAGTTTGACACCGAACTTTCGTTCTTGATACCGTCCGATTCAAGCAATCTGACGGATTGTCCACCACGCAATCGATTCCGCTCGACGCATTGCGCTTGCGCCGCACCGACGTTCTCGCCGCCGACCGCCTCTTCTTCCGTTGGCGCATGCAACATCCCGATGCAATTGATTGGGCAGCTGCCGTCCGGCAGCAGGCCGAAGGACCGAACCGAATGAGCAGGACACCGAAACTGTTGCTCTAGTCATCCCGCCTGCATCAAACCCGCTGGCGCGGCCGCCTGCTTCGCGGCGCAGCGCCTCCATTGCCGAGCATTCCAGCATTTCGCCCCCGGAGAATCACCACCCTTGCGGATCGGGCGAAAGGCCCCGTCGCGTCCGCGCCATCCGCGCGAGCGCGGCGGATATCGGCGGCGCACGATCCGCGCCGCTGTCGACCGTCGTTGTTCGTGCCGTTCGATGTTCAACCGGAGGGGTAATTCAACATGAATCAGGTTGCAGACAAGAAACAAAAGCACATCCGCTTCGTCAAGCTCGCCTTCGCCGCCGCGGCAGCCGCTTCGTTCGGCATGGCGAGCGTCCATGCCGCACCGGCCGCCGGCTGGACGGAAACGCGCACCAAGGGCTTCCTGCCGCTCGTCCAGCAAGGTGAAAGCAGCAGTACCGCCGGCGCGCCGGCGGCCAGCACCGCCGCCGCTGCCGCGGCTGCCACCGAGATGGCGCCCGGCGAATCGGTCGACATCGTGCTCGGGCTGAACCTGCGCAACGAAGCGCAACTCGACCAGTACCTGCACGACCTGCATACGCCCGGCTCGCCGCACTACAAGCAGTTCCTCACGCCGGCGCAGTTCGCCGCGCAGTACGCGCCGACCGACCGGCAGGTCGCCTCCGTCGTCGCGCACCTGCGCCAGGCCGGCTTCGTCAACATCGTGGTTGCGCCGAACCGCCTGCTCGTGTCCGCCTCCGGCACCGCGGCAACGATCAAGTCGGCGTTCCGCACGACGCTCAAGCGCTTCACGCGCAACGGCCGCAGCGTCTACGCGAACACCGATGCCGCGCAGGTGCCGAACGCGATCGGCGGCATCGTCGGCGCGGTGCTGGGCCTGCAGAACGTCGAACTCATGCACACCGGCGCGGGCAGCAAGCCGCAAGGCAACACCAGCAACCTGACGATCCCCGCGGGCGCATCCGCGGTGCCGCACAACCCGACGGAATTCTCGTCGCTCTACGGCGGCGACGGCACGCCGACGGCCTCGCAGACCACGGTCGGCATCATCGCCGAAGGCGACCTGTCGCAGACCGTCAGCGACCTCAACACGTTCGCCGCGAACAACGGTCTCGGCACGATCAGCAGCAGCGTCGTGCCGACGGGTCCGTCAGGCAGTTCGTACACCGATACATCCGGCACCGTCGAATGGAACCTCGACAGCCAGTCGATCGTCGGCGCCGCCGGCGGCAGCGTGAAGCAGGTCGTGTTCTACGTGGCACCCTCGATGACGCTCACGGCGATCACCGCCGCGTACAACAAGGCGGTGAGCGACAATGTCGCGAAAGTCATCAACGTGTCGCTCGGCGTGTGCGAATCGTCCTCGTACAGCACCGGCTCGCAGGCGACCGACGACACGATCTTCAAGCAGGCCGTCGCGCAGGGGCAAACCTTCTCCGTGTCGGCCGGTGACCACGGCGCGTACGAATGCGCGAGCGGCACGCCGTCGCGCTCGACCTACACCGTGAGCGAGCCCGCGACGTCGCCGTACGTGATCGCGGTGGGCGGCACGACGCTGTTCACCACCACGTCGACCAATGCGTACAACAGCGAAATCGTCTGGAACGATCCGAGCTGGCAGCCGGGCACCGTGTGGTCGACGGGCGGCGGCTACAGCAAGTACGAAGCTGCGCCGACGTGGCAATCGTCGAGCCTCACCGGGTCGACCAAGCGCGCGCTACCGGACGTCGGCTTCGACGCCGACCTGCGCACCGGCGCGATCCTCGTGGTGAACGGCCAGACGTCCGACACGCTGTGGGGCTCGGGCTACCTGAACAACGAAGGTGGCACGAGCCTCGCCGCGCCGATCTTCACCGGCATCTGGGCGCGGCTGCAATCGGCGAACAACAACGCGCTCGGGTTCCCGGCGTCGAGCATCTACAAGTACTTTCCGAGCAATGCGGCGCTGCTGCACGACGTGACGTCCGGCAACAACGGCAGCGGCACGTACGGCTACAAGGCGAAGGCCGGCTGGGATGCGACGACGGGCTTCGGCAGCGTGAACATCTCGAAGCTGAACGCGTTCATCCAGAGCACGGCGGATTTCGCGCGCTGATCGTGCGATGAGGTGCGGTTCCGGGTGCATGTCGTTGCGCGCACCCGGAACCGTGTCGGCGGCTGTGCATGCGGCGCGTCCCGATCGACGACGACCGTCGGCACACGTCGCCCGCGGCTGTCGCGCGCAGGCGAAATCACAGCTGCGATTCGATCGGAAACAAGCCGAGAAACCACACTTCCATGCGCCGCGCCGCCGACACTTCCGGTTCGTGATCGAGTTCGGTCACCTTCCCGTCCGCGTCGGTCTGAATCCACTTGAGGCGCCCTTTCCCGGCCGGATCGGTCCGCAACTCGACGCGCCACGCGATTCGATCGAGCCGCGGCTCCAGATCCATCGCGACTTCGGATGCAATCGCCGGGCTCTCGCAGTAAACGCCGATCTCGGTATTGAGGTTCAGCGAGCGCGGGTCGAGATTCATCGACCCGATGAAGATGCTCTTGCGATCGAACACATACGTCTTCGCATGCAGCGATGCGCGCGACGAGCCGATGATGACCTGCTTCGAGATGCTCTTGTCGCCGGACGGGCGTCGCTCGTAAAGCCGCACGCCGGCTTCGACGAGATCGCGCCGATAGCGCCGGTAGCCGGCATGCACGGCCGCGACGTCGGTCGATGCGAGCGAGTTGGTCAGGATCGTCACTCGGACGCCGCGCGCCGTGAGCGCACGCAGCCGTTCGACCATGTCCTTGCCCGGCACGAAGTACGGCGACACGATCAGCAGCTCCTGCTCGGGCCGCAGCGCGAGTGCGCGCAGTTGCGGCATCAGGTGCCCGTCGCTGTCCTTCGGCGAGCGTGCGATCTTCGCCGGATCGTCGTACAGGACCGTCGCCTGCCCCCACGACAGCTCGGTCCCCTGCCCGTGCACGATCTGGTCGAGCCGTTGCCGCGCTTCGAGCACGTACGGATTGTCCTCCATCGCGCGCAGGTAATCGCGCAGCCGTTCGCGCTCCCGGTCGAGGCCGCCGGGCGCCGCGTCGTGCCCGACCAGCGCATCGACCGGATATGCATACGGCGAATTCCAGAACGTATCGAATTCGGTCGAGATGTCGTTCACGACCGGGCCGTGCACGACCACGTCGAGATCGCCGAACTCCAGCATCGACGACGCGCCGAAGTACTCGTCGCCGATATTGCGGCCGCCGACGATCGCCGCCTGGTTGTCCGCGATCATCGCCTTGTTGTGCATGCGCCGGTTGACCCGCGAGAACTCGAGCACCGTGCCGATCTTCTTGAAGTGGCGCGTGGCGACCGGATTGAAGAGCCGGATCTCGATGTTCGGATGCGAGCTGATCTCGAGCAGCTTGCGGTCGTCCGCGTTCGTCCCGAGATCGTCGAGCAGCGCGCGCACGCGGACCCCGCGATCGGCCGCGCGGATGATCGCATCCGCGAGCTCGTGTCCGGTCAGGTCGTCGTGCCAGATGTAGTACTGAAGGTCCAGCGAGCGGTCCGCGCGATCGGCGAGCAGCACGCGCGCGTCGAGCGCATCGACCGGGTCGCGCAGCAGATGAAACGCATCCTGCCCGGGATGGGTGGCGGCCTGCTGGCGGAACGCCGCGCCGAGGCGCGTGTTCTCGGTATCGGAGAACGCATGCGTCGGCGCACGATCAGCCTGCGGCGGCAGGCTGGCGCACGCGGCAAGCATCAGCAACGCAAGAATCGCACTCCACGAACGCAACATGATCATGATGGCCACCCCCACGGTCGGGCGAAGTCTGTTTGTGTTTGTTCTGGCTGCCGGACGGGGCGCGGCGCGGATCCCCGGTCCGCGCGCTGGACGAATCCCGAGCGCGCGCGCCGGTCGCGCCACAGCATACTTCGATTGACATCGGGACGGCACGCGCTCCGTGTTTCCCGGTGGCGGCGATACGACATGCGACACGGACGTGAACACGTTCGACACGTTCGCCACGTTCAGGCGGCGCGCAAAAGAAAAACCCGCGAGGCCTTGCGGCGTCGCGGGTTTCGAGATTTTGCCGAAGGCCAAAGAGTCGCCAGAAAGCGGGAAAAAAAGCGGCATGCCACGCATGCCGTTTCGGGGATCGGACCGTGCGCAGCGATACCTCTGTCCGGCGCTCCGTGCGAACAGCAACGCGTGTTAGTTCGGCAGCGCGTAAGCGATCACGTAATCGCCGAGCTTCGTGCCGAAGGAGCCGTGGCCGCCTGCGGCGATCACGACGTACTGCTTGCCGTTGATCGAGTAGCTCATCGGCGTGGCCTGGCCGCCTGCCGGCAGGCGGGCTTCCCAGAGTTGCTTGCCGTCGTTCACGTCGAACGCGCGGATGTAGTTGTCCGCCGTTGCGCCGATGAACGCCACACCACCGGCCGTGATCATCGGGCCGCCCAGCATCGGCATCCCCATCTTGAACGGCAGCGGGATCGGCGAGCTGTCACGCACCGTGCCGATACGCTTCTTCCAGACGATCTCGTTGGTCTTCAGATCGATACCGGCGATGTAGCCCCATGCCGGTTGCTTGCAGGGCAGGCCAAGCGGCGAGAGGAACGGGTTCAGCGTCACGCCAAACGGCACGCCGTACTGCGGCTGGATACCCGATTCCGTACCGCTCCCCTTGGCACCCGATGCCGGTTCGATCGGGTTGCCCGGACCGCGTGGGATCAGACGCGACACGAACGGCAGCGCAATCGGGTTGGCGATGGCGATCTGACGATCGGTGTCGAGCGCAATGCCGCCCCACTCGAACATGCCCAGGTTGCCCGGGAACACCAGCGTGCCTTGCAGCGACGGCGGCGTGAAGGTGCCTTCATACCGCAGCTTGTGGAACATCACGCGGCAGACCAATTGGTCGTACATCGTCGCGCCCCACATGTCCTTGTCCGTGAGCAGGTTCTTCGGACGGAACGTGAGTTCGGAGAACGGCTGCGTCGGCGAAGTACGGTCGCCAGGCGCGGCGCCTTGCGGCACCGGCAGTTCCGGAGCCGGCACGACGGTTTCGCCGGTGCGGCGGTCGAGCACGAACAGGTTGCCGGTCTTGGCCGGCCCGTACACGACCGGCACGGTCTTGCCGTCCTTGGTCGTGATGTCGGCGAGCGTCGGCTGCGACGGCATGTCCATGTCCCACAGATCATGGTGAGCGGTCTGGTAGAACCAGGCCAGCTTGCCCGTCGACGCGTGCAGCGCGAGCAGGCCGCTTGCGTATCGCTCCATCTCCGGCGTACGGTCGCCGCCCCAAATGTCCGGCGTACGCACGCCCATCGGCAGATAGACGATGTCGAGCTTCGCGTCGTAGGCGGCGGGCGCCCATGAGTTCGGCGAGTTCCAGGTGTAGTGCTCGTCCGGGCCCGGGATATGGTTCGGATCACTCGCGCCCGGATCGAACGCCCACATGAGCTGGCCCGTGCGCACGTCGTAACCACGGATCACGCCCGACGGTTCCCGATTCGAGAAGTTGTCTTCCACCGCGCCCGCTACGACGATCACCTTGCTGGTGACGACCGGCGGCGAAGTGGGCTCGTACATACCCGGCGTGGTGACCGGCATGGCATGCTGGAGATCGAGGTCGCCATTGCTGCCGAAGCCCGCGCAGCGCTCGCCCGTCAGTGCGTCGAGCGCGTACAGGTGGCCGTCGTTGACCGGCAGGTAGATACGGCGCGAGCACGCCCCCGTAGCCGATACGGCTGCGTCGCTTGCCGGTGCGGCGGCCTGCGGCGCCGAAGCAGCAGCGTCGCTAGCCGGAACAGCCGTTGCCGATACATCGGCGCTCGCCGTCAGATCGACATACGACACGCCGCGGCAAGTCACGTGCTGGAACGACGGATCGGTCTTGAGCTTCGGATCGAAGGTCCACTTGAGCGCGCCGCTCTGTGCGTCGAGCGCGAAGAGCTTCTGGTGCGGCGAGCACAGGTAGAGCAGATTGCCGATCTTGATTGGCGTGACTTCGTCGGTGATTTCACCCGGATCGTTCGGGCCTTTCATGTCGTTCGTGCGGAACGTCCAGGCCACCTGCAGGTTCTTCACGTTGTCCCGCGTGATCTGCTGCAGCGGCGCGTAGCGCGTGCCTTCCTGAGTGCGGCCGTACGCGGGCCAGTCCGAGGCGTCGATGCCGTTGGCGTTCGCGGCGGGCGAACCGACAGACGAAGCCATCGTGCCATTGACCGTCTGCGGATCGTTGAAGCAGGCGTACACGAGCACGCCCGCCCAGATCACCAGCGCGCCGACGAGCGACTGCACGCCGAACTTGCGTGGCGCGTCGAGACGCCAGCTCACGAGCAGCAGCAACCACACGCCGAACACGACGAGCACCCCCGAGCGCGGCGCGAGCGCCCAGAAGTCGGGACCCGACTCCCACAGCGACCAGATGGCAGTGCCCCCGAGCACGAGCGCGTAGAGCACGAGCGCAGTGGGACTGCGGCGATACAGCAGCCACGTCACTGCCAGCAGCACGACGCCGGTCACGACGTAATACGCCGAGCCACCGAGCGAGAGCAAGTACGCGCCGCCTATCAGCAGAAAGAGCGATGTAAGCGCGATAAACAGGAGCGTTACGACGCCGATGAACCCCGGCGATGATGATTCGCTTGATCTGGTCATGATGATCTCAACCTTCTTTTGAGGACGGCGCCAGCATCGCTTGTCACGCGATGCCTGTGGCGAGGCTCGCCCGCGCGAACACCGGCGAGTCGTCCAGCCACTGCGCTGTGCCCGCAGTGGCCGGCTGTGCGGAAAACGCTCCGCGAAACGGCCTGTTGCTTTAGAAGACGTGCATCATCCCGACGTACGCGCCGGTTTGCCCTTCGTCCATGTTCGGACGGGTCGGCGAGCTGGAAGCTGGAATCGCGAGCCGTCGCAAACACCGGGAATTTACCGTTCTTGCTGTTGTCCACGTGTGCGACCGTGCCGTACAAGGAGGCGCGCTTGCTCGGATTATAGGTGGTAGCGAGTGCGTCGAGCTCGCCTGCGTATGCCGATGGTCGGCTTCGATGCGCACCGGTCTGTCGTCGAATACGCAGACAAGCGATCGCTCGCCGCGAAATCTTCGGGAAGGCAGTTTAGGGATGGGGAACACGAACGGTCCCTACCCGTTCGGGTAGTCCGGAGCCATGGATTGCCCGGGTCCGACGCGTTGAAGCCCGGAAACGAAAAAGCCGGCCCACCGGGCCGGCTTTTCGCGTCCAATCGCGGTCGGTTGCACCGCGTGGAAACTCTCGAACAAAGCGAATCTGGTGGGCCCCCCGGGAGTCGAACCCGGCACCAACGAATTATGAGTTCGCTGCTCTAACCAAGCATGAGCTAGGGGCCCAGACGGGAAGCAACCTGTGCTACACGCCACCCCGGCAACGAAGCCGGGCCGGCATTGTAACAACAAAGCCGCTAAAGAGGACAAACGCCACCGGCATCACGCGGATACCGGCGGCGTTCGCAAGTGAGACGCTGGAAATCAGTTCCCTTCGAGGAACGACTTCAGCTTGTCGGAACGGCTCGGGTGACGCAGCTTGCGCAGCGCCTTGGCCTCGATCTGACGGATCCGCTCGCGGGTAACGTCGAACTGCTTGCCGACTTCCTCGAGCGTGTGATCGGTGCTCATCTCGATACCGAAGCGCATCCGCAGAACCTTCGCCTCACGCGGCGTCAGCGAATCGAGCACGTCCTTCACGACGTCGCGCATGCTGGCATGCAGCGCGGCATCCGCCGGCGCGACCGTGTTGTTGTCCTCGATGAAGTCGCCGAGATGGGAATCGTCGTCGTCACCGATCGGCGTTTCCATCGAGATCGGCTCCTTCGCGATCTTCATGATCTTGCGGATCTTGTCTTCCGGCATCTCCATCTTCTCGGCGAGCGTTGCCGGATCCGGCTCGAGACCGGTTTCCTGCAGGATCTGCCGCGAGATGCGGTTCATCTTGTTGATCGTTTCGATCATGTGAACCGGAATACGGATCGTGCGCGCCTGGTCCGCGATCGAACGCGTAATGGCCTGGCGGATCCACCACGTCGCATAGGTCGAGAACTTGTAGCCGCGACGGTATTCGAACTTGTCCACCGCCTTCATCAGGCCGATGTTGCCTTCCTGGATCAGGTCGAGGAACTGCAGGCCGCGGTTCGTGTACTTCTTCGCGATCGAGATCACGAGACGCAGGTTCGCCTCGGTCATTTCACGCTTCGCCTGACGCGCCTTCAGTTCGCCGGCCGCCATCTGGCGGTTGGTTTCCTTCAGGTCCTTCAGCGGCAGCACGACGCGCGCCTGCAGGTCGATCAGACGCTGCTGCTGCTCGCGGATCGCCGGAACGTTACGCGACAGGACCGCGCTGTACGCATGGCCTTCGGCCGCGATCTTCTCGGCCCAGTCGAGATCCGTCTCGCTGCCGGGGAAGCGCGCGATGAATTCCGAACGCGGCATGCCGCACTTGTCGACGACGATGTGCAGGATCTGACGCTCGACCTGACGCACTTCGTCCACTTGCGCACGCAGCGTGTCGCACAGACGCTCGACGGTACGCGCGGTGAAGCGGATCGTCATCAGTTCGGTCTGGATCGTTTCCTGCGCCTTCAGGTAGGACTTCGACTTGTAGCCTTCCTTCTCGAACGCGCGGCGCATCTTGTCGAACCACTCGCTGATCTGCGAGAACTTGTCGAGCGAGGCACGCTTGAGGGCTTCGAGCTGGGCGGCATTGGCCGACGCCTGAGCGGCACCGTCGTCTTCCTCCTCTTCCTCTTCTTCCTCTTCCTCTTCGGCTTCCTCGTCCTCGTTCTCGATCGCTTCCGCTTCCTTCGCGGAGAAACCGTCCGTATCGGCGGAGTCCGAAGCATTCGGATCCAGCAGGCCGTCGACGAGCTCGTCGACGCGGATCTCTTCGTTCGCGACGCGCTCGGCCATCGCGAGGATGTCGGCGATCGTCGTCGGGCACGCGGAAATCGCCATCACCATGTGGCGCAGGCCGTCCTCGATCCGCTTCGCGATCTCGATTTCGCCTTCGCGCGTGAGCAGCTCGACCGTGCCCATCTCGCGCATGTACATCCGGACCGGATCGGTCGTGCGGCCGAATTCCGAATCGACGGTCGACAGCGCGACTTCCGCTTCTTCCTCGACTTCATCGTCCGACGACGCGGCCGGCGCGTTGTCGTTCAGGAGCAGCGTTTCCGCGTCCGGAGCCTGCTCGTAAACCGCCACGCCCATGTCGTTGAACGTGCCGATGATGCCTTCGAGGGCTTCGGTCTCGGTGAAGTTGTCCGGCAGATGGTCGTTGATTTCGGCATACGTGAGGAAGCCGCGCTCCTTGCCGAGCTTGATCAGCGCGCGCAGTTTCACGCGGCGCTCTTCGAGCTCCTCGGCCGTGCCGGGCGTGCTCGTCGCGAACGCTTCCTTCAGCAGCGCCTTTTCCTTGGCGCGACGATCGCGCACCTTGGATTTGCCCGGGGCAGCCGCGGCTGCGGGCTGCTCGTCGCTCTGATTTGCGTCGTCATCGACGGATACTTCGTTCAGCTTTTTGGTCATGGAGTTCGCCGTACCGGCTATATCGACTCGCGGCTGCTGGACGACAGCCGGTTGAACCGTAGGTGCATGAGTAGTACGTACTGCCGTTTCGTCCGCGGCGGCAGTCGTGTCCCTTGCGCTTTTCGCACTTGCCCGCTTCGCCGCCGGCTGGGCCGGCCCGGAGTCGGGTCTGGCGGCAGCCCGTGTTCTGGCTGCCGGCGCCGGCGCAGCCTGAGCAGTGCCGGCCGCGGTTTTCTTTCCTGCAGGGGCTGACGTGGCTGAAGACGTTGTCCTGGTGGAAGAAGCAGACTTGGCCGCTGTGACCTTGGTGGTCGGCTCCGTCGAGCCCTTGCCTGTTGCTTTCTTTCCGCCTGTCGTCTTTGCCATCGCGAATCTCGCCTCTGCTTAGAAAACAAACCGCTGGAAACCTTATATTATAGCACGCTGGGGCGCCCTCTCTCAGCGCCCCGGCCGCCTACAGCCCGAGCCGACGTTTCATGTCGGTTCGCTGCTGGTTCAATTCCGTCAATTCGGCCAGTTCCTCGGGTGTGAAGGTCGATTGCCGCGCCAGCCGATCGAGCCGGTCGCAGCAGGCGTCATAGCGCATCTTGAGCACCGCGGCCTGCAGTTCCTCCCCCGCGATCCGTTCCTGTTCACGCTGCCGCTCGGGCACCGTCTCGTCTTCCGGATTCTGTAACAGCAAATCGCGGACGTTTTCATCATAGTCCAGAATTTCGCGGAAGATTTCCTCGTAAGTCGCGCCGTTCGAGGAGGTCCGCAGGACATCGGACAGCAGCCGGAACTCCGCGCCGTCACCCAGCGCACGCGCATGCTCGACGACTTCGGCGAACAGCTCGCCGATCCGCGGCAGCGCGCGCAGGGTCGCAAGCTGTTCGTCGTCGAGCTGCGACGCGATCCGCGGATGCATCACGAGCGTGCGCAACGCGCGCTTTTCGCTGTCCGTCACGCGCCGCCGCTCGCTGCGCGCGGGCGCCTGGCGCGGCGGCGCCGCGATGCGCGCATCGACGTCCGACAATCCCGCGACTTCCTCGAACGGGATATCGAGACGGTCGGCGAACATGTGCATGATCTGCGCGCGCAACGCGTTCGCCGGCAGCGCCTGCAACAGCGGCTTCGCGTCGAACAGCGCCTTCGCGCGACCTTCCGGCTGATCGAGCGCCTTGCCCGCGATTGCTTCGTTCAACAGAAATTGCGACAGCGGCATCGCGCGCTCGACCTGCTCGGAGAACGCGTCCGCACCGAATTCGCGTACATAGCTGTCCGGATCGTGCTCGGCCGGCAGGAAAAGGAATCGGATCGTCCGGTTGTCCGCCGCATGCGGCAGGCACGCTTCGAGCGCGCGGCGCGCCGCGCGCCGGCCGGCCGAGTCGCCGTCGAAGCTGAAAATGACCGTGTCGGTCTGGCGCAGCAACTTCTGTACGTGGATCGGCGTGCATGCCGTGCCGAGCGTCGCGACCGCGTTCGGGAAGCCGAGCTGGGCGAGCGCGACGACGTCCATGTAGCCTTCGACGACCAGCACGTACTTGCGCTCGCGGATCGCGAGGCGCGCCTCGAACAGCCCGTACAGTTCGCTGCCCTTGTTGAACAGCGGCGTTTCCGGCGAATTCAGGTACTTCGGCTCGCCGCTGCCGAGCACGCGTCCGCCGAACCCGATCACCTGCCCCTTCACGTTGCGGATCGGGAACATGATCCGCTCGCGGAACCGGTCGTAGCGTCGCGCCACACCCTGCGCGTCGGTTTTCTCGCTGACGATCACGAGCCCCGATTCGACGAGCGAGTCGTCGCGATAGTCCGGGAACGCCGTTTCGAGGTTCTGCCAGCCGTCCGGCGCATAGCCGAGCCCGAAGCGCGCGGCGATCTCGCCGGTCAGGCCCCGGTTCTTCAGGTACTGGATCGCGACGGTCGCGCCACGCAGTTGCTTGCGGTAGTAGTCGCACGCGGCGGCCATCACGTCGGACAGCGCGGTCGCGACCGATTTCGACACGGGCGCCGGATAGTCGCCGCCGCCTCCACCGCCGCCGCCGCGCATCGACGGCTCGTGCGGCACGGTCAGCCCGACCGACTGCGCGAGCTCCTGCACGGCTTCCGGGAACGTGAGCCCCGCATGCTCCATCAGGAAGCCGATCGCCGTGCCGTGCGCGCCGCAGCCGAAGCAGTGATAGAACTGCTTGGTCGGGCTGACGGTAAACGACGGGCTCTTCTCGTTATGGAACGGGCACAACCCCATGAAGTTGGCGCCGCCCTTCTTGAGCTGCACGTACCGGCCCACCACGTCGACGATATCGACGCGGTTCAGCAAATCCTGCAGGAACGAATGCGGAATCACCGTGGGATCGAGCGAAAAAAAGACAATACGACGCCCCGGCGCACGCGCATGCGACGCGCCGGGAAGCGGGTTTTACTTCGACAGCGCGGCCTTGACCTGCGCGGAAACGGCCGTCATGTCGGCGCGGCCGGCGAGCTTGCCCTTCAGCACGCCCATCACCTTGCCCATGTCCTGCGGGCCGGCTGCGCCGGTTGCCGCGACCGCGGCCTGGACTTCGGCGGCCACTTCGGCGTCCGACAGCTGCGCGGGCATGTAGGCGCCCAGCACCGTCAGTTCGGCCTGCTCCTTCGCGACGAGATCGTCGCGGCCGGCGGCCTCGAACTGGCTGATCGAGTCCTTGCGCTGCTTGATCATCTTGTCGATCACCGCGGTGATGCCCGCGTCGTCGAGGGTCACCCGATCATCGACCTCGCGCTGCTTGATCGCGGCCATCAGCAGGCGAATCGTCGCCAGACGCTCGCTTTCCTTCGCGCGCATCGCGGCCTTCATGTCTTCGCTGATCTGCTCTTTCAAACTCATCTTGCACCCGGGATGGAAACGTGACTTCGACGCCCGCGAACGGGCGTCAACACAAAAACCCGCTTGGGACTAAGTCTCAAGCGGGTTGCTCGAATCCGGCATCGGCGACTCGCGGCCCCGGAACGAGGCCGATCGTGCGGAGGTCGCCGGTGCGCCGCTCAGCGAACCGCGCGGCGCTCAATCGTTCAGTACAGCTTCTTCGGCAGCGTCTGGCTGCGAATCCGCTTGTAATGACGCTTCACCGCAGCAGCCTTCTTGCGCTTGCGCTCGGCGGTCGGCTTTTCGTAGAACTCCCGCGCACGAAGCTCGGTCAGCAGACCGTTCTTCTCGATCGTGCGCTTGAAGCGACGCATGGCGACTTCGAACGGCTCGTTTTCTTTAACGCGAATGATCGTCATGATCCGACACGAATAAAGGTTTGCAGGGAAGACTTACGAGTATAGCAGAGCGTCGTGCAAAGACATAAGGGCCGGGTCCCGTCAACGGCAGGGCGCGCAGCCGTGTCAGGCGCCGCGCGAGAACTCCGCCGCAGCCTGCCCGGCCGCCGTGCCGGACGCCCATGCCCACTGGAAGTTGTAACCGCCGAGCCAGCCCGTCACGTCCACCGCCTCGCCGATGAAGAACAGCCCCGGCACCCGCGCGCTCATCATCGTCGCCGACGACAGTTCGCGCGTATCGACGCCCCCTTTCGTCACCTCGGCCTTCTTGTAGCCCTCGGTGCCGTTCGGTGTCAGCGTCCAGCCGGACAGCGCGTCGCCGATCTGGCGCAGCGTCTTGTCGGGCAGGTCCGCGAGCCGCGCGTCGGCCGCGACGCGGTGCGTGTCGAGCCAGACGTGGGCGAGGCGCGACGGCACCCAGTCCGCGAGCAGCGAGCCGATCTGCCGCTTCGACGTGCGCTTTGCGTCGAGCAGGTCGGCCACCGCGTCGCGCTGCGGCAGCAGGTCGATACGGATCGGGTCGCCCGACTGCCAGTAGCTGGAGATCTGGAGGATGCCCGGGCCCGACAGGCCGCGATGGGTCAGCAGCAGGTCCTCGACGAATTCGCCGCCGCGCTTCTTGTCGCCGGTCGACACGCGCACTTCGAGCGACACGCCGGACAGCGCCGCGAACGGCTCCCAGTCCTGCGACGCAAAGGTGAGCGGCACGAGCGCGGGCCGCGTATCGACGAGCTTGTGGCCGAACTGCTTCGCGAGCCGGTAGCCGAAGTCGGTGGCACCGATCTTCGGGATCGACAGGCCGCCGGTGGCGACGATCAGCGCGCGTGCGCGGATCGGCCCCGCCTGCTGCGTGTCGAGCGTGAAGCCGTCGGACGGCGCGTGGCGCACCGCGTCGACGACCACCGGCCGGCGCCAGGCGATGCCGCCCGCGTCGCATTCATGCTTCAGCACGTCGATGACCGCGTCGCTGCCGTGATCGCAAAAGAGCTGCCCCTTGTGCTTTTCGTGCCAGGTCACGTGGTGACGCTTGAGCAGCCCGAGGAAGTCGCGCGGCGTGTAGCGCGCAAGCGCCGAGCGCGCGAAATGCGGATTCGACGACAGGTAGTTGTCGGGACCCGCATGGAGGTTCGTGAAGTTGCAGCGGCCGCCGCCCGAGATGCGGATTTTCTCGGCGAGCCGCGGCGCATGGTCGATCAGCACCACGCGGCGGCCGAGTTGCCCGGCGACCGCGGCGCTCATCATCCCGGCGGCGCCCGCGCCGATCACGGCGATGTCGTAAGTTTCCATGGCGCGGTTTGTTCAGGAACTTTGCATAGGCTAGGAATTATGCATATTTATCAGCCACTTAGAGGTAGGCGACTGATGAATATCTTGAGGAAGGGCGAATGATACATGCGACGGCGGAGAACGCAACGCTTGGATGGCCGCAGCTTCGATTCTCAGGTAGGGCGCATGCAACCGCGAATCGACAGCCTTCGTCCTTGCTGATCGCCAGGAGAACCTGAATGCGGCTGAACTCCGCGACCAGCGACTCCTCATCAGCAGCCGGCCCTATCCCGGTTTCCCGATCCTGCTTTGGGACAGCATGGAGGGTTGTCGTTCGGTCAACAGGTTTCAGCTCAGCCTGCGTGATATCCAAGAGCGGCTGTTCGAGCGCGGATCAACCTTGTATCGATACATTCCGGACAACCGAAGCTCGCGACATTTTCCCAAATTCACATCGTGGCTCCGATTTCGAATCGGCACGTTGGACGGACGTACCCGTGCGACAGCACTGGATCAACATTTGACGCGTCGCCGAGCTATTCCAAGCGACTCCATACCACTCAACGAGTCTACAAGGTATTGACGGAAGCCCTCAGCGGCTGGCGAGACCGCGCGGCTTGCCGAATGGTAAAGACATACTTGGCGCATGACTTCCGGCTCTACAATCCGGCGCATAACCAAACCAAGCGGTCGCGCCAGCAGGCCGACATACGCCGGCGCCAGCGTCAACGCAAGTCCAACCGCTGCCATCCCAAGAGCGGTGCTGATGTTGTCGACGACGTCCATAGGCGCGATACGCTCGTCGTCAGCGACGCCTGCGCGCATGAGTGAAACGTTACGTTCATAGTCTCGACCCGCCGCGACAACCGGCTGCTTTCGCAGGTCGGACCACGTAATCCGTCCACGTTTAGAGAGAGGATTGTCCGGCGCGCACCAGAGCACCCAGGGGCTTTTGAACAGTTCGATACGCGCCACGTCATCACCGACCGTCTGATCGGGGCCGACTCCGAGGTCGACGTCTCCGTTGGCAACCATGTCTACAAGGTTATCGACTGCCGCATCCCGAATCCGTATCACCACCTTGGGATGCGTTTGCCCGTATCTCTTAATCGCAGTGGGCATCATCGTCGTCGCGATTACAAGCGGAGCTGCAATCCGAACGATCCCTGCGGCGCGATTCCGTATATCGTCCGCCGCGGCCTGAGCCAGTTCGATATTCCTCATCACGCTCTTCGCGTGAACGACGAACTCCCGGCCGGCCGGCGACAGTGCCACGCTACGCGTGGTGCGATCGAACAGGCGAAATCCCACACCGCTTTCGAGTTCCGCAATCAGCAGACTTACGGCGGACGGCGACAAGTTCAGGCGCTCGCCAGCTCGCGCAAAGTTGCGAACATCCGCCACGGCAAGGAAAGCAGCAAGCTGCCTCGGCGTGAATCTGGCCCCGGACATGCCCCCTCCATTGAACAGTTTTTCTCGATAATAGGTCAGAAATCATCGTTTGTCTTATTGAATAGCCCGACGCAAACTTTCGCCACAAAGACCGACTATTCCAACTCAGGAGACACACTGTGGCGCAATCATTCACCGCGCACCTCGAGCAGGAGGAACAGCTCGAAGAACGCGCTTACTCGATCGTTACCTGGCGGCTTGTGCCGTTCCTCTGCCTGTGCTTCGTCATCGCGTTCCTCGATCGCGTCAACATCGCGTTCGCGAAATTGCAGATGGTGTCGGAGCTGGGCTGGAGCGAGCAGATCTACGGTTTCGGCGCCGGAATCTTTTTTCTCGCGTATTTCGTATGCGAGGTTCCGAGCAATCTGATCATGCATCGGGTCGGCGCACGCCGCTGGATCGCCCGAATCATGATTTCCTGGGCCGTGCTGACGGGCCTCATGGCATTCGTGCACACGACGACGGCCTTCTATGTGATCCGCTTCCTGATTGGCGCCGCCGAAGCGGGCTTCTTCCCTGGGATCATCCTCTACCTGACATATTGGTATCCAGCGAAGCGCCGAAGCCGCGTGATCGCAACATTCATGACCGCCATTCCGATCGCCGGCGTCTGCGGCGGCATTCTCTCAGGATGGATTCTGTCGACGTTTCACGGCGCGGCTGGTTTATCCGGGTGGCAATGGCTGTTTGTGCTCGAGAGCGTACCGTCGCTGATTGTCGGTATCGCTGCATTGTTCTATCTCGACGACAGTATCCGCAACGCGAAGTGGCTGGACGACGAAGCGCGCGTCCGGCTGATTGCAAACATCGAAGCAGAGTCGAAGAACAAACAAACGGTATCGCTTTCCGAAGCGTTGCGTCGGCCCGCAGTATGGCTGCTGGCGTTCGCGTACTTCGGTGCCGCGATGGGTCAGTATGGTTTCGGTTTCTGGCTTCCGTCGATCATCAAACACATGGGCGTCGCGTCTGCGCTGAATGTGGGCCTGCTGTCGGCAGTTCCATACGCGTTCGGCATCGGCGCGATGCTGGTGGTCGGGCGTAGCGCGGATCGAAGCGGTGAGCATCGCTGGCACTATCTCATACCGTGCGCTGCCGCGGCTCTCGGGCTCGTCGCGAGTGCGCTGTACAGCGGCCAGCAGGTGGTTTCGCTTGTGGCGCTGACGGTTGCCTGCATGGGATTGCAGTGCCTTGCGCCTGTGTTCTGGCGCATTCCAACTTCGTTGCTGGGTGGGGTTGCTGCGGCCGCTGGCATCGCACTGGTCAATTCGATCGGCAACCTTGCCGGGTTCGTCAGCCCTTACATGATCGGTTGGATCGTAGACCGCACGGGCAGCGCGAGCGTCGCGCTTTACGTCACCGCAGTGTTTCTGCTGCTGTCGGCCGGCATCGTCGCTGCGATGCCGCGCAATGCCGGGCGGGATCGGCAACTCAACATCGGACATACTCAATGACTCCGTTCATCGAACAGCCTGTCGACCTATTCGTCGCGGCGCTCGAAAGCACGCTCGGCGACAGCTCGGTCGTGCTCGACTCGTCTGTCGCGTCGGCTCACGCCGGCGACTGGAGTGAAGCACCACATTGCATGCCGGGCATCGTCGTGTTCCCGCGCACGCCGCAACAGGTGGCGGCGACACTTGAGATCTGCAGCCGCTTTCGTCGCCGTGCTGTCGTGCAAGGCGGCTTGACGGGTCTCGCCGGTGGCGCGACGCCGCGCGAAGGGGAAATCGCGCTTTCGTTATCGAAGCTCGATGCAATCGAGGAAATCGACGCCGTAGGCGGCACCGCCACCGTGCAGGCTGGCGTCGTTCTCGAAGAATTGCAGCAACGCGTCGAAGAACAAGGCTGGTACTTTCCGCTCGATCTCGGCGCTCGCGGTTCATGCCAGATCGGCGGCAACGCCGCTGTCAATGCTGGTGGTAACCGTGTGATCCGGTTCGGCACAATGCGCGATATGGTGCTTGGCCTCGAAGTCGTGTTGCCCGACGGGCGTCTGCTCAGCATGCTCAATCGCGTCACGAAAAACACAACCGGCGTAGATCTGAAGCACCTGTTCATCGGCAGCGAAGGTACTTTGGGCGTGATTACCAGACTCGTCCTCAAGCTTTCTCCGCTGCCTACGAGCGCATGCACTGCGCTCTGTGCGCTTCCGTCGTTTGACGCCGCAACGCAGCTCATACGCGACGCTCGCGCCACACTGCCGGGCCTCTCCGCGTTCGAGGTCATGTGGGACGACTTCATGGCCGCCGCTCGCGAAGTCCACGAGTTGCGGCCAGCCTTCGATGCCCCCGCGCCGGTGTACGCATTGCTGGAGACGCTCGGTACCGACGAAGCAGACGAACGGCGACAACTCGAGGAGTTTCTGGCCAATGCGTTCGACCACGGTCTCGCGACCGATGCCGTCGTAGCCCAATCGATCGACGACGCGCAGCGGCTTTGGGCCTATCGCGAAGCCATAGGCGAACTGCTGGCGCACCTCAAGCCGCATGCCGCTTTCGATGTTGGCGTTCCGATGGCAGCAATGGAGCGGTTCGTTGATTCGACGCGCAAAGCGCTGACGCAGCAGTTTGCGCGCCAACGTCACCTGTTCTTCGGCCATATCGGCGACGGAAATCTTCACGTGCTTTCGGGTCCCCACGACAGCCCGGACGACCTGCATCGCGTTGAAGATCTCGTCTACCGGGCAGTCGCCGACGTGGGCGGCTCGATCTCTGCTGAGCACGGCATCGGAGTCGTGAAGCGAGACTTTCTGCACCATAGCCGTTCTGCTGACGAGATTGCGTTGATGCAGGCGATCAAGGACCTGCTGGATCCGGCAGGCGTACTGAATGCTGGTCGGATTCTACGAAAAGACTGAACGGAAGATACATGAAGATAATCGTCGCGGTGAAAAGAGTGGTCGATTACAACGTGAAGGTCCGCGTGAAGTCGGACAACACCGGCGTCGACATCGCGAACGTGAAGATGTCGATGAACCCGTTCGACGAAATCGCGGTGGAAGAAGCGGTGCGCCTGAA
>NZ_QTQH01000014.1:0-192309 GCF_003853805.1 Burkholderia sp. Bp8994 | reverse complement strand
GCCGGCGGCCAGATGATCAGCGTCGCGCAGCTGTTCTGCGAACTGCAGCGCGACTGGGCGCGCAGCGCAACCGTTCCGGCATTCATCAACCTGTTCATCGAAACCGGCGGCACCGCGGGCATCCAGTTCTCGTACGACAAGAACTGAGCCGCGACGGCGCATGCCGTTTCGTGCGGTTGCGACCGTCCGGATACCGGCGGTCGCAACCGCGACACCACCCTGCGTCGACGCATTCCCTCCGATCCGTTACGAATACGCACGCACATCGCGGCGTTCCAGGCTCGCGACTGGGATGCCGTCGACACGGTGGAGGTCTATCGCCTCGATCAGATCGCCTGAAGCCCGCCGCCGCGCCGGCAAGCACCGGCAGCGATTCGCAGATCGTGCCGTCCCCGATGGTGGCGCGATCGATTGTTCCCTGCACGGAACACTGAGGACCATCCGGCCCGGCTATCGACAGGCGACACGTTCCACTACGCTTGGACTCATACGGATTGCCAACGGCATCGGACTCGCATCAAGCTCGCGTAACCCGCCACGCCCCCGAACCGCCCGTTCGTGCCGCGTTGCAGCGCAGCCGCGCGAAGTCGTTCGCGCGGCTGCGACATGCCGGCGGCGCGTCGCGTTTCCCACGCGTTGCAGCCGTTTCGGCGCATGCCGCCGCGCGCCGCGCTTTCGTCACACGATTCGCGCGGCCGGCCGCCGCCGTCGCGTCGCCCGTCGATCGCCTCGGCATGCGTGGCAGCGCAGCAAACGGCCGCCCTTTACTCATGCCCGACGCCCCTCGGACAGCATCATGAAATCCCTGAACATAGACGATATCCAGGCCTTCCTGTTCGCCGTCGAGCGGCAAAGCATCACCGAATCCGCACGCCGGCTCGGCCTGTCGAAGTCCGTCGTCAGCAAGCGCATCAGCGACCTCGAGCGCACGCTCGGCGTGCAGCTGCTGATGCGCTCGACCCGCAACGTAACGCCGACCGAAGACGGCATGATCTTCTATCGTGCCGCGTCGGAATCGATGCGCCGGCTCGTCGACGTCGCCGAAGAAATCGCGGAACGCTCGCACGGACTGTGCGGCGAGCTGCGCATCACGTCGCCGGTGAGTCTCACTCGCCGCCTGCTCGGGCCGGCGGTCGCGGCCTTCGCCGCCGCGCATCCGCAGCTGCGCGTCACGCTCGACACCGACGATCGCACGATGAACCTCGAAGTCGAGCGCTTCGACGTCGCGATCCGCTCCGCGCGACTGCCCGACAGCGCGCTGATCGCACGCCGCGTCGCCGCATGCGAGCGCGTCGTCGTCTGCAGTCCCGACTACCTCGCCGCTCACGGCGAACCGGACTCGATCGACGCGCTGCTCGAGCACCGCTGCCTGAACTACAGCCATACGGCGCCGTCGGCCACCTGGACGTTCACGACGCCCGGCAGCCTCGGCAAGCCGCGCGCAATCAGCCCGGGCAGCGTGTTCCTGTCCAACAACGGCGAAACGCTGTGCGACGCCGCGGTGCAAGGCATCGGCATCGCGATGCTGCCGCGCTACATCGCGGACGACTGCCTGCGCGACGGCCGGCTGGTGCGCGTGCTCGCCGATGAAGCACCGCAGGACGAAGTGATCTACGCGGTCTATCCGCGCAATCCGTACGCGAGCAACAAGCTGAAGCTGTTCATCGAACACGTGCGCATCGCGCTGCTCGATCCGCCGCCGTCCGCCGGCACGGACAAGGAGCTGCATGTCGAAATGCTGTCGACGGATTCCGTCTGACGCGATGCGCGCCACCGTGTCGCCGCCGTCCCGCCGGATCCGTCCTGCCGTCACGCCATGCCGCCGACCAAGCCCGCGCTGGCCAGGCCTGTCAACGCAGCGGCGTTCGCTCGCATGCTGCTCGGCATGAGCCGCGAATACGGCCGAACCGACGGCGCGCGCCTGATCCACGTCGCGAAGACCATCGTCGCCGTCGTGCTGGCGGTGGGCGTGTCGATGCGGCTGGAGCTGGCAGCGCCGCGCATGGCGATGGTGACGGTCGTGATCCTGATGATGCCGGCGATCCGGCTGCTGTCCGGCGGGCCGTCGCTGACCGGACACGTCGAAAGCGTCGCGCGCGGCCTCAGCGATCGCGACAATCCGGCCGGCGCGACGCTGCTCGCCGACCTCAACCCGATCTTCACGTGGGTGCGGCTCGCGCAGCGCGTGCCGGTCCGGATCCGGCTGGACGGTATGCCGCGCGACGGCTTCCTCGCGGCGGGCACGACCTGCACGGTCACGCTGCGCCCGATGCCGCACTCGATGGCGCGCGGCGCGGCGCCGGATACGCGCACTTGATGCCGTGGTGCGGCCGTAGGCACACACGCCCGTGTTCGATATCGGGCAACACCGTGTTCTTGTTCGCGCGCCTTCCGGTGGCCCGGCATGCGCTTTTACACTGGGCATTCGTCGGCGATGCGAGCGGTATGTACTGCGCACCCGCTCCGTCGACGCATCCCGAACCGGCCGCGTCGAGCGCGCGCGGCCTCGATCGACCCCGCGCCGGCCTCGCCGGCCGGCAGGAGACTGGCAATGGCATTCAGCTTAACTCACGAACTCCGGCGCCGCACCGGGCGGCCGATGCAGTGCCGTTCGTTGCCGCGCGATGCGGATCGGCGCCGCGGCGGTCGCGCCGAAAGCAATCGATCATGCTGAACGTCTCTTTCGTCGGCATCGCGCCGCGCATCTCGTCACCCGGTCGCAGCCAGATTCACGTCACGCTGCTGGAGTGGTCGCACGATTCGCTACTGGTCCGCTGGGTCGAAAGCGGCCGCCTGCACTACGGCGAACAGAAATGGCGCCGCGCGGTCGCCCGGCGAGACGGACGGTGCGCGTATTCGGGCCGCGCCATCGTGCAGGGCGAGGCCGTGTTTCGTCCGACCGGCCGGCCGCGGCCCGCGAATCACCTCGCGATGATCGCGGCAGATGCGGTGGCGTCGCTCGATGCGTGATGCGTGATGCGTGATGCGCGGAGCGCGTTGTGCGTTGTGCGTTGTGCGTGGTGTGATGCGGTGCCGTGTCGTGCAACATCGATCGCGCGGAACGGTACTTGCTTCATCGGCAATTCACTGGCGCGAAGCGAGCCGCGCATCGCTGCGAGCCAAGTCGATCTTGGCTGCAACGCATCTTTCGCACTCCCGAGGCCCGTTCGCACACGCTTCACCGGATTCGTTGATCAACGGGCGACAGTGCGTCACGCGCATGCCGGCTTATCGTTCGACGCGATCGCGCGTATCGTCGACCCATGTTGTCCGATCCCGTCGACGTCATCGGCTTCGTTCGCCAACCGGCCGCTCTCGCTCATGTGAATGCGGCCGTCAAAACAGGAAATTGATCATGGAATTCGTACTGGACCACTCGCTCGACGAGGATACCGCCCGCGCGGTCGAACATGAAATCTGGCGCGTCGATCCCGACGCCAAGGTCGAGATCGATCGCGCGACGTCGCACGTGAAGGTCGAGTCGTGGCTGTTCCCCGAGGAATTCGTCGTCGCGTTCGAGGATGCGGGCTACAGCGTCAGGATCAAGACTCACTGACGCGCGCCCGGCCGGCGCCGCACGCGAGCGCGACCGTCGCGTTGCGCCGGCGACATTTTCCGCACCGGCCGGCGGCCCGCCGCTCACCCGCCGATCTTGAACCCCGGCAACTGCTGCCCGAGCCGCGCGCCCATTGCCGCGCCGAGCGCCTGCAGCGCATTGAACGGCCGGATCATCACCTCGAATTCGACGATCCGCCCGTCGACGTCGAAGTGGATCATGTCGATGCCCTTCAGCCGCTTGTCGCCGACCGTCGCACTGAACTCCAGCACGACGCTCGTGCCGTCGTCGTCGGCGAACGCGCGGTGGTATTCGAAGTTCTCGAGGATCGTGAGCACCGTGCGCAGCGCCAGCAGCAGCGGGGGCGCCGGTCCGTACGGCTTGAACGCCATCGGCGAGCGGAACACGGCGTCCGGATGGACGATCGTGTCGAGTTCGCTGAAATCCTTGCGCGCGAGCATCGCGTGCCACGTCGCGAGCGATGTCGCGACGGCAGGTTGCAGATTCGACAGGGGTTGCATGCTCAACGACTCCGGTAACGTCACACGAAAGAAACCCGCTCGAAGGCGGCGCCCGCTCGGGTCGCCGCCGCATGATGCCGCGCCGGCGTCGTCACGCGTCCGGCAGGATCACGACCTTGCCCTTCACCTGCCGGCTCGCCATGCGCGCGATTGCGTCGGCCGCGCCCGAGAGCGGCACGCGCTCGGTGATCGCGGGCCGCACCTTGCCGGCCGCGAACCATTGCGCGAGCTGGTGCATGTTCGCCGCATGCTGCGCGGGGTCGCGCCGCACCGCGTCGCCCCAGAACACGCCCAGGATGTCGCGCTCCTTGAGCAGCGCGAGGTTCAGCGCGATCTTCGGAATCTCGCCGGCCGCGAAGCCGACCACGAGGAACCGGCCGCGCCACGCGGTCGCGCGCAGCGCCGCCTCGCTGTACGCGCCGCCGACCGGATCGTAGACGACGTCCGCGCCGCGTCCGCCGGTCAGTTCGTCGACACGGCGCCGCAGGTCCTCGGTCGCATAGTCGATCGTGTCGTCGGCGCCGGCCGCGCGGCACAGCGCGAGCTTGTCCGCGCTCGACGCGGCCGCGATCACGCGTGCGCCCAGCGCCTTCGCGATCTCGATCGCGGCGAGCCCGACACCGCCGCCCGCGCCCAGCACCAGCAGCGTCTCGCCCTGCTGCAGGCGCGCGCGCTGCTGCAGCGCATGCAGCGACGTGCCGTAGGCCAGCACGAGCGCCGCGCCCTGCTCGAACGTCATCCCCGGCGGCAGCGCCGCGATCTGCTGCACGTCGGCCACGCAATGCTCCGCGAAACCGCCATGACCGGTGAACGCGACCACCTCGTCGCCGGGCCGCCAGGCGCTCACGCCGTCGCCGACCGCGTCGATCACGCCGGCGAATTCCGCCCCGGGCGAGAACGGCAGCGCCGGCTTCACCTGATAGAGCCCCTGGACGATCAGCGCATCGGGGAAGTTGAGCGACGCCGCCTTCACGCGAATCCGCACCTGGCCGGCGGCCGGTTCGGGAACCGCGACGTCCTCGATGCGCAAGCGGTCGATCGGGCCGAATGCGGTACACAACAGGGCTTTCATGCTCTCCTCTCTCCTCGCGCGACGTCGTCGCGCAGCGATACGGCATCGATACGGCAGCGGGACGCGCCCGCGCGATCGGCGCGCAGCGCACGCGCATCGGCCCGCGCCGCGTCACCATCATTCGTGCTGCGCGGCGCTCTGAACCACGCGTCGCGCATCTCGAGCGTCGTCGTATCGGCGCTCGCCAGCAGGTCGAGCTGCGCATCCACCTTCGGCAGCTCCCGGCGAAAGAAGTAACGCGCGGCGGCACGCTTGCCGGCGTGGAAATCGCGATCGCACGCGTGCGCGGCGAGCGTCACGTCGAGCCACGGCCACGCGACGACCCGATGACCAAAGGCTCCGAAACCGGATGATCGGGTCGGCGACTGCCAATGCTGGCGGGAAATTTAGCACGGTCGTTCTAAACCGACAATGGCGGGTCGCCCCGATGGTGAACCGGGGCGATGGCGGCATGCGCAGGCGAAGGTTGGTCGATGCCGGCGCGCGACGCACCGGGCGCGATGCCCGACGTGCCCGCGCCCCGCTCACGCGTGCGGCGGGGGGGCCGCGTCGTCTGCCAGCGTGCCGAGCGGCACGAAGATGTAGCCCTTGCCGCGCACCGTGCGGATGTAGCGATAGTCGCCGACCGCCTGCTCGATCAGGTTGCGCAGCCGGAAGATCAGCACGTCGAGCCCGCGCTCGGAGCGCCCGGCCACGGTCAGCCCCAGCAGCGCGAGGATCTCCGCGCGCGACAGGACGCGCAGCGGCTGCGAGATGAACAGTTCGAGCAGCGCGAATTCGCTCGCGCGCAGCCCGAGGTCGTCTCCCGCGCGGGTCGCGCGCCGCGTGACGAAATTCACCTCGATGTCGCCGAACGCATAGGTTTCGGCATTCCGCGGCCCGCGCGGCGACTCCGGCCGGTTCGGCGCGTAGCGGCGCATCGCGCTGCGCACGCGTGCGACCAGCTCCATCGGCTCGAACGGCTCCACGACATAGTCGTCCGCGCCGATCTCGAGCGCGACGACCTTGTCGACCACCTGCGCGTCGCGGCTGATCACGATCACCGGCATGTCGTAACCGGCCCGCCGCAGTGCGCCGAGCGCCATGTAGAACGTCGTGGCTGGCCGTTCGACCCGCAACACGATCAGGGTGGGCGGTGCCGCGCTCACGTGCGCGAGCAGCATCGACACATCGTCGAGCGCCGACGTATCGATCTGGCAGCCGCGCAGGAGCACGCGGATCCTGTCGCGCATGCGCGGATCGGGCTCTACGACGAGAACTTGGGTGGCCATGGAAAATCGTCCAGCACGACGGCCCGCACGGCGCATCGCGACGTCACGCCGGCCCGCCTTCCAGCCGGAACGGCCGGGTGCGGCCCGCACGAACCCGCGCGCGCACGACGCCGGCGACTACACATGCATGCAGCAATCGAGACTCGTCAGGAAATAGCTCAGGCTCTTGCGGATCGACGTCTCGACGTCCCGCACGTCGCGCGCCGCGGGCGACTGGCCGAGCAGCGTCGCGACGATGTCGAGCGCCTCCCACGGATGCCGGTCGTCGTAGTCGGCGTGCAGCTTGAGCCAGCGCATCGCGCGATGCCGCACGGCCGGTTCGAACTGCCGTTCGTACGGCGATGCGCACAGCAGCGCGCTCCACTCGCCCGTCACGCCCTCGATCGCATAGTTGGTCGCGGCGATGCTCGGCGCGAGCGCGTCGGTACTGCCGCTCTTCCAGCACCAGTGGCTCAGCGAGAATCCGGCCAGCGGCGCGTCTCCGCGCAGCAGCATGTCGATCGTCACGCCCGATTCCGCCGCCCAGTTGGCCCAGTGATCGACGTGGTTCTGCTCGACGCGGATATTGCGGATCAGATAGCGCCGCGCCTTCTCGTCGCCGCGCGACCGGTAGGCGGCGGTCTTCACCAGGTTCATCGCCATGTATTCCGGAAACTGGCTGACCACCGCCCAGCCGGTCACGAAGAATGCGCGCAGTTGCGACGCGCGCAGCGTCCCGCCGCTCATCGCCGCGAACACCGGATGCGCACGGACGCGCGCCTTCAGTTCGTCGGTCGCGCCGACCACGTCGCGCAGCCAGGCCGGATAGCTCGCCAGGTCCATCAGGTCGCCGGTCAGTTCAAATGGAGCACTCATGCGTTCGTTCCTCGCTTGGTTCAATGGAATCCCCCTTCCTGCCAGGGCGCGGGGCGGCTGAAGTAATAGCCCTGGCAATAGTCGACGCCCAGCGCGCGAAGCATCTCGGCCGTCGCCGTATCCTCGACGTGCTCGGCGACGGTGCGGTACTGCATCACGTGCGCGATGTCGTTGATCGCGGACGCGATGCCGCGCTTGATGCTGTCGGACGTCATGGTCGACACGAGGCCGCCGTCGATCTTCAGGTAGTCGATCGGCAACTGGCGCAGATACGAAAACGACGACATGCCGGCGCCGAAGTCGTCGAGCGCGAAGCGGCAGCCGAGGTCGCGCAGCTCGCACATGAAGCGCGACGCGACCTCCAGGTTGCGCACGGCGCTCGTCTCCGTGATCTCGAAACACAGCAGCGACGGGTCGAGCCCCGACGCCGACAGTTCGGCGATCACGAACTCCACGAAGCGCTCGTCGGTGATCGACATCGCCGACAGGTTCACGTTGTATTCGACGTAGCGGCGCTGTTCGAGCCGCGCGAGGCGCCGGATCACGGTGCGTACGACCCAGCGGTCGATCATCGTCATGTGGCCGTAGCGCTCGGCGGCCGGCAGGAACACCGGCGAGATCAGCTTGCCGTCGGCGTCCGGAATGCGCAGCAGGATCTCCGCGCGCTCCCGCGCGCCGAGCGCGGGCTGGATCGGCACGATCGGTTGCGCATACAACTGGAAGGAATTCGTCTCGAGCGCCGTCTTCACGCGCCGGCTCCACTGCGTGTGATACGCCTGGCGGCTCGAATGCATGTCGCGCGAATCCGCGACATGCACGCGGTTGCGGCCGCGATCCTTCGCGACGTAGCACGCGACGTCGGCCATCTGCATCGCCTTCTCGACGCTCTCGGGCCGGCACGCGAGATCCAGCACGCCGATGCTCACGCTGAGCTTGAACGGCTCGCCTTCCCACAGGAACGTGAAGTCCTCGAGACTCGCGCGCAGGCGTTCCGCCTTGCCGCCGTCCGGCGCGCCGTCGCGGCCGGCCGGCAGCAGGATGCCGAATTCGTCGCCGCCCAGCCGGCCGAACACGTCGTCGTGGCCGAGACTGCGCGCGAACACCGCGGTCGCGTCGCGCAGCAGCGCGTCGCCCGCCGCGTGGCCGCACACGTCGTTGACTTCCTTGAAGCCGTCGAGGTCGAGCACCAGCAGCATCCCGCCGCCGCGCTGCGCCAGCGCGTCGCCCAGGCGTCGCTCGAACGCCGTGCGATTGATGAGGCCGGTCAGCGCATCGTGCGACGCCTGCCAGGTCAGCTTCTCGATCAACTGGTGTTCGCGCGTCATGTCGCGCAGGATCAGCACGTAGCCGACGCAGCGGCCCGCGGCGTTGTCCATCTTCGACAGCGACGCGCGCACCGACACCGCCGAGCCGCACACGCGGATCAGGTCGAGATCGCGGGTGAACGTGGGGTCGCTGCGGTTGCCGAGCGACGCGAGCAGCTTGATCGACATGCCCGTCGACGTGTCGATCAGGTCCAGCACGTCGTTGATCGGCTTGCCGACACACTGCCGCGACGACGTGCCGAGCAGCTGCTCGGCCGCCGGATTGACGGTCTCGATACCGCGCGTGAGGCCGATCGTGACGATCGCATCGGCGACCGAGCGCAGCGCGGCTGCCGCGAATGCCTGGCTCCGGTCCAGCTCGGTCTGCATCGACACCTGCTGGCGTTGCGCGCGGCTCGCCCACCGCACCGACAGCAGGATGATCAGCAGCGAGGCCACGATGTACGACAGGAACAGCTGGATGACGGCCGAGCGGAATTCGGCGCTCAGTTCGTCGGAAAAGCGCTTCGGCAGCGGTTCGATGTGCGCGTTGAGATCCCAGATCGCGTGGTTCAGGCTGCTCGTGCGTCGGACGTCGTCCGCATGCACCGACGCGTGCAGCGCGTTGGCGATCCTGCGCAGGTCGACCAGTTGCCGGTCCGCGTCCTCCCAGTATTGCAACGCGGCGTTCAGGCGTGCGAAGCTGCTCAGGATCGGGTAGAACCACACCACCGCCGCCGCATCGACCGGATTGATGCCCGCCTCGATCAGCGCCTGGCGCGCCACGCCGTGGTCCGGCGGCGTACTGGTCATCGCGCGGCGCGCGGCGCCGAGGAAGGTGAGGGTCCGGTCGACCGCCAGGTATTCGTCGAACAGCTTTTCGTCGCCGGTCTGCCCGTAGCGGCTCAGCAGCAGGATCTCGTCCTTCTGCGCCTTCGACCAGCTGCTTTCGCCGCCGACGTACACGCGCAACGACATGATCACGATCAGGCTGACGGCGACGAACCCGGCCAGCGCGACGACCACGACGACGATCGGCAGGATGCCGAGCGCCGGACTCCATGGCCACACGTGGAACGAGCTGCGCTGACTCTGGAGCTTCGAAATGTTTTCCATACCTGAATGACTGTTTTTCTGATTCTTGTCGATGCCGCCTGCCCGACGCGTCGCCGCACCGCCTGCGCCAGGCACCTCCCCGTTCCCTTTGCGCGCCGCGCCGCCGTGCATGCCATCGCGCCACGACGCGGTGCCGGCGACTATGTCGTCCGGACGCGGCGCGACAACTCGGCGCCGGCATCCGTACCGGCATCGGTCGCGAGAATGCGGCGTGTTTCGTCGCGCACGACCCGATGGCAATCGCAGCCCTGCCGTTCGAGACCGGCGAGATCCGTGAGCACGATGGCACCGCGATGCTGATGGATCAGGCCAAGCTCGTGAAGCTGCCGCGTGGCATCGGTGACGGTCTCGCGGCGCACGCCCAGCATCTGCCCCAGCATGCCGTGCGTGACCGGGATTTCGATGCTGCGTGCGCGCTCGTAGGCGATCAGCAGCCAGCGGCCCAGTTGCTGCCGCATCACGTGATGACGGCTGCAGAACATGACCTGCGACGCCTGGGACAACGCCAGCTGCATCCGCACGAAGACCTGCCGCCGGATCGCCGCCGACACGTCGCACGCGTCCGCGAAGCGGCGCGCATACAGCCGGTACGCGAACCCGCCGCGATAGACGACGACGCGGCGCTGCATCGCGCTGCCGATGACGTCGTCGCACACGATGCCTTCGCGGCCGATTTCCGTCACGCCGAGTGTCGTCTTGCCGCCCGCCGTGTATTGCAGGGAAATGCCCGCCGTCACCGGAAAATAGACGGCCTCCAGATTCTCGCCGGCATCGCACAGCACCTGGCCGGTCTCGAGATTCGAAAGCATCAGATGAGGCGCCAATTCGGAACGGTTAATTCCGTCGAGCGCTGACAGGAAATGATTGGCACCAAGTGCATGCGGCAACTCGATGACGTTGTTGGCCTGATGTATCACGGCGCACCTCGTACGTTGTATCCCTGCCCCTCGGCCACCGGACCTTCCTGCTGTTTTCACCGCACCGGTTTAACGGTTTCTCCGCCTTTTCAGCGCGGTGACATTGAGCAAAAAGGTATCACGCAGCCCAACCGTACGCGACACTCCGCTTTTGTTACATGAAGTAATTTGACAGTTCGGCTCGCCATCCGAAGATACTTGCATTGTCAATAAAAAATTGGCGATTTAAATCCCACCCATATAAAACGGATTGCGCAATGAATCATTGAAAACGGTGCATGAATGTCAATGCGCGGTAATGCGATTTACACTGGAAATTAAAATCATTCCCGAATCGAAAAGAATGCGGAAAGTGTGGGTTATCCCACACTTCTCCCTCGTCAGGTGAGCGCCGTGACGGCGTGCACGTCCGAGACGGGTGCTAGTGCGCCGATGCCGTGGCCCGGCCCGCGTCGAGCGATGCGGCCCGCAATGCGTCCGCCGGATCCGGGAAGTCGCGTTGCCGCAATTGCGCGAGCCGCGCATCGCGCGCGTCGGGCGCAAGCGGCTGCGCGTCGAGCCGGTCGCGTTCGGCCGCGTAATCGCGATAGCGTGCCCGCCACGCATCGTCGCCCTGCTGCATCCGCTCGACGCGCGCGGCGACTTCGGCGCCGAGCTGCGCACGCAGCGCATCGGGCGTCGCGCGCTGGCCGTCGAGCCGCGCGAGCGTTGCAAGCGCATCGCGTTGGCGCGCCGCGCGCTCGCGTGCGTCGCGCTCGTCCGGCGGCAACGCCTGATCGAGTGCGGCGAGGCGTGCGCGCTTCTGCGCGTCGTCGAGCGTCGGATCGCGCGCGATCCTGATCCGGTCGAGATCGCCGCGCTGCCGCCGCAATTCCGCGTCGAAGAACGGCGCGCTCCAGTCGCCGAGCCAGCGGCGCGCGAGCGCCGCACGCCGCTCGAGTTCGCCTGCGATGCCGTCCGGATCGAGACCGGCGCCTGCCGGCAGCGCGCCCGGCAGCGTGTCGAACGCGGCGATGCACGCGCGATAGCGCGGCCACAGATCGAGCGCATCGCGGCGGGCCGGCTCGCCGATCGGCTGCGATGCGATTTCGTGCGCGACCAGCGCATCGAGCGCCGCGGGCGTCAGGTCATGCTGCGCAAGCAAAAAGTAATCGAAGAATTCCCGCACCGCATGCGCGTGCGCGAGGCGCCCGCCGGGCCCGACCGGCAGGCGCGGCGCACGCGCGCCCGCGAGCGATGCCGGCAGCGTGACATCCGACACGGCAAGCACCGGCCGCGGCACCGCCGCACCGCTCGGCGCGGCGTGGCCGGGCGGCGCGGTATCCGTGGCGGCCACGGCAGCCGTCGACGCAGCCTGACGACCGAACGCGTGCCAAACGGCGGCCGCGGCGATCGCCCCGGTCGCGCCGTACAACACCGCGCGGGACAGCATGGTCCGGACCTCCATCGCTCAGGCGCCCTGCTGCTTCAGCCGGTTTGCCTGCACGCGCAGCGCGGCGACCGGGTCTTCCGCATAGGCGCCGCGAACGCCGAGCAGCTGGTTGATCGCGTCGAAGTGATTCCAGCGATAGCGCGTCGAAATCACCGTGCCGAACCGCGCACTGCAGGTCGACGTGAAACCGTCGTTCGGGCCGGCGCCGGCCAGCGCCATGACGTTGCCGGCCGTCAGGAACACGAGCGTCGAAGGATCCAGCACGTTCGCCGGATCGATGACCGGAATCACGCTGGTGTCGACCGCGCCGGTCACGATGCCGAGCAGCGACACCGGCTGATACGCGGCCCCGCTCCACGAGTACAGAAGATGCACGTTGGCGCCGATCGTCTCGATCGGTGCGCCGGTGCCGCACGCGCCGGCGCCGAGCCCCGGGCTCGGGAACAGCTGATTGAACTGCGCGGCACGGGGCGTGCTCAGCGCGTTGAGCGCGGCGATCGCATCCTGGTTCGTGTTGTGCGTGTCGCTGGTGAGGATCCCGAACAGGTTCAGCAGCGCACCGAATATCGGCGTCGACAGGCCGGTCGGGTCGAGCTTCAGCGCGCCCAGCACGAAATCGGCGAACTGCGAGCCGCGGTGCGGCGTCGCGATCGTCGTGACCGACGCGACGAGCGCGGGCGCGACCGACGCCACGTAGCGCGACGTCAGCCCGCCCTGGCTGTGGCCGATCAGGTTCACCCTGGCCGCGCCCGTGACCGCGAGCACCTGCTTGACGTACGCCAGCAACTGCTCGCCGCGCCCGTTCGGGCCGAGGTCGCCCTGGAAACCGGACAGGTCGGCGACGTAGACGGTCGCGCCATGCCGCTGAAGATCGGCCTGGATGCCGTACCAGTACGGCAGGACGCCGAAATAGTCGTCGGTCCCGGTCAACCCGTGCACGAGGACGATCGGATAGCGGGTCGCCGCGTAGTCGTCGACGGCCGTCTGCGCATCAGCCTGCACCGGGCCCAGCAGGACCCACGCGAGCAGGGCAATACGGGCGATGAACCGCGCGTACCCGATTGGCACGCAGCGTGCCGACACGGCGTGCAGGAACGCCACCGCGATGCCCCGCACGGCCGCGTCGGCGCCACGACGCGGCGCGATGCGCTGGTCGATGTCGATGTCATGCATTCGCGTGCTCCCCTGCGGCATGCGCGGCCACGCGCCGCTGCCATGCGATGAACAGCGGCGCGCCGACGACTTCGAGCGCCGTGAAACCGACGAACGGCGGCCACGGCAGCCCGAGCGCCGCGAGCGAAATCAGCCGCCCGATACCGCCGAGAAAGATCATCGTCCACAGCGTCGCGAACAGCCGCCCCTGATGCTCGATGCGCGGGATCACCGAAAACGCCGCGAGCCCGAGCCCGAGCCAGACGCCCGCATAGAAACGCAGGTTGCCGTCCAGCGTCGCGTCGGCCGGCAGCGCGATGCCGAGCGACGCGTACAGCGGATCGTGGATGCCCATCATGCCGAGCACCCCGGTGATCGTCGGAACCAGCGCAAGCACGGCGGTCGCCGCCTGAAGCGCGCGTTTGCTCATTCGAATTCTCCTTGCGTCATCGATAAAAAATGCCCAGCACCTGAACGCTCGTCGACTCCGGCATCGCGCCGAAGCGGCTCCACGACGGCCCGCCCTGATGCAGCCATTGCAGCGCGACGTCGAAGCGGTCGAAACGTCGCCGCAACTCGAGCCAGTATTGCCGGCCGCCGCCGAGATCGGCCTGCACGAAACCCGACAGGTCGAGGCGACGCACGCCGACATTACGCCACGCCGCCATCACGAACACGCCGTGACGGGTTTGCAGTTCCTGCGCGGCAATCGAGGTCTGCACCGCACGGCCCCATGCGAGCGGGTTCGCGCGCTGCAGCGACCGCCATTGCGCCGCGTTTGCGCCGCCGCCGTTGCTCTGGAATTCGGCGGTCAGCGACAGGTCGACCGGCAGCGTCCACGTCGCGCCCACCGATGAACTGGTGCGAAACGCACGATCGTCGGCCGCGCCGGTGGCACGCGCGATCAGCGAGCGCCGGTAGCCGCCCGTCCATTCGAGGTACGCGACCACCGAGTTGCCGAGCAGCACGCTCAGATTCTGGCCGAACTGCGGCGCCTGCCCGCTTTCGCCGTAGACGATCCATTGCGGCTGGATCGCCGCGGTGAGCCGCTGGCTCGCGACGAGCATCCAGCGGTCGACGCCGTTGGTGCGCTGCAGGTCGGACGACGCGGCCGGATCGCCCGGCAGGCTGCGGCGCTCGAGCCGCGGCGACAGCAGCGCCGCGAGCGAGCCCGAGTCCCACACCTGTTGTGCGCGCAGCCCGACCGTGCCGAGCCGGTTCGTGTGCCGGCTGTCCGGATCGGGCGGCACGTCGAGACTCACCGCCCCGGCCCGGAAGAAGTCGGTCGGGTTGTAGCCGATCGCCGCGCCGAGCCGCTCGTTCACGCGCCCCGCGTCGACCACGAACGCGGGGGACGCGCGCCAGCTCGCATACGCTTCCTTCACGAGCGTCACGTCGCGCGACGACGTGCGCGACGTGCCGAGCGGATCGAAGCGGTCGAAGCGCATCGAGAAATGCGCGGCGAACGACGGCGTCAGCCACTGGCCGTATTCGAACTCGATCGACAGCTGGTTGCGGCCGGCCTCGCCGCCGTCGCGATAGCGGCTCGTGCGCAGCGCGTCCTGCACGTTCAGCTTCCACGGCTTCGCGGTATCGGCGGGGGGCGCGGCCGGCTGGTCGGCCAGCGCGAGCGCCGCGGCATCGGCCGCGTCGACGCCGGCCGTGCCATCCGCCGCACCCGCTCCACCCTCCCCACCCGCATCCGCTGCATGTACGAGCGCGGGCAGCAGCACGAACGCGAGCGCCGCGATCCGGCCTCGGCGCCGCGCCGTCATTGCGCCTGGAAGCGGGACAGGTAGTCGCGCTGCAGCCATGCATCGGGAATGTCGCGCCACGCGTAGTCGGAGAAGCGCATGACCGTGACCCAGTTGCTGTCGAGCCCGTCGACGATGACGGTCTCGGTCGGCCGCTCGACGCCCAGTTGCATCGTGTAGCGGCGATAGAACGCGGTCTTCAGCAGCCGGTCGCTTTCCGAATAGAAGCGTGCCTTCAGCGGCCGGTTGTTCGCCGCGTCGATCCAGATCTCGATGCGCCGGTACGTGAGCCCGTCGCCGTGGCCGGCGAGCGCGAGCCGGTACGCGCGACGGGTCTGCCGGTCGCCGTCGACGATGTCCTCGACGCCCTTCAGCGCGGCCGTATAGTCGTGCGCGAGATTGACCGTCACGACGTCGCCGTTGGCGGCCTGGCCGAGCAGCCGCTGGTCCGGCGAGATCCGCACGCTGGCCTGGTTCACCGGATCGTAGAACCACAGGTCGTTGCCGTTCTTCAGCATCAGCTTGCCCGTGTCGCGCGCCGGCGCGACGAAGCGCACCAGCGTGCGGAACGCACCGCCGGGCGCGTCGGGCTTCGAATGGATCGACAGCGTATTGCCGTCGACCTGCTTGCCGGACCGGTACTCGACGAGCGTCGCGGTCAACACGAACGATTTCTCCGGCGTGCGGATCGCGTCGCTCGCGGCGAGCACCTTCTGCGGATCGGGCGCCGGCTGCGCAGGCGCGACGCCGGCCAGGAACGAAAGACTCAGACAGCATGAAACGAACAGGCGACGCACGGGCGCTCTCCCGAAAGTGAAGTGAACGAAAAACGCGGCAATCGGGCGACCTCACACGTGCCGCAGCGCATCGACGATCGACAGCCGCGCCGCATGCCGCGACGGCAGCCACGCGGACAGCCCGGCCACGCACGCGAGCCCGGCGAACGTGACGGCGATGGTTCGCCACTCGCCCCACACGCGCACCGTCAGCGCGACGGCGTCGATCCGCGCGGGCGGCGTCCAGGCCAGCCCGCTGCGATTGACGATCGCGGCAATGGCGAGCGCGACCAGCACGCCGAGCGACGCGCCGGCCACGCCGAGCAGCGCGCCCTCGCAGACGAACAGCGCCTGGATGCCGCCGCGCCGCATGCCCATCGCGCGCAGCGTGCCGATCTCGACGGTGCGCTCGATGATCGCGGTGCTCATCGTGTTGCTGATCACGAACAGCACGATCGCGCTGATCAGCACGAACACGAAACCGAAGATCACCGAGAACATCCGGTTGGTCTGGTCGTAGAACGGGTTCAGCGTCGCGAAATCGACGACGTCGAGCGCCTGCCCGTCGAAGCCGCCGTGCAGCAGCTCCTCGATGCGCGCCCGCGCCGCCGGCAGGTCGGCCGTGCGCGCGAGCTGGATCTCGATCGCGGTCGCGCGCGGCGCGGCGCCGCCGTAGACGAGCCGCTGCGCCTGCGGCAGTTGCACCGCGAGATACACGTCGTCGAGTTCCTTCACGCCCTGCTGGTCCGCCTTCACAACCGAGAAGCGGCCGACGTTCGGCGCGCCGCCCGCGCTCGCGGTCAGCACTTCGACATGGGGCGCGCCGTCGGCGGCCGGCCGCGTTCCGGCCTCGGCCTGTGCGAGCGCGAGCACGTCGGGCGGCGCGGTCGCAGCCGGGCCGTCGGCAGGCGGCTCGGCCGGGGCCGGCGGCGCATCGCGGCAATCCGGCACGCGCAGCGGGCCGCACAGGTGCAGCACGCGCGCGACGCCGAGGCCGACGATCGCCGCGTCGCCGGCGCTGCCGCGCAACGCGAATGTGCGCGGCTGCAGCGGGAACCCGTAGGCGTTCCATTGCTGCATCCGGTACTGGTCGTCCGCAATCGCGCCGAAGCCCATCACGGTGCGCGACACGCCGGCCGCGAAATTGCCGGCGATCCCGCCGAACTGCAGCGTCGGCGTGACGACCTGCAGCAGCGGCGCGAGCTGCGGGTCGTGCCGCAATCGTTCGATCAGCGCCGGGTAGCCGCGAATCCCGTACGCGGCCGGGTCGCCCGTGCCGTACAGGAAATAGCCCTGCCGCTGGATCTGCAGGTGGCCGCTGCGCTGCACGAAGTCGGTCTGCAGGCCGAGCGTGATGTCGCGGCTGAAGCCGCCGAACAACAGGATCGCGCTGACGCCGACGATCATCGCGAGCAGCGTGGTGAGCGAGCGCCGGCGGTTGCGCTGCAGGTTGCGCAGCGCGAGCATCAGCGTATGGGTCATCGGTACACCTCCTGCGTCGCCGTGTCGTCGCCGGCCCGCTCGTGGCCGACGATGCGGCCGTCGAGAATCCGGATCACGGCGTCGGCCACCTTCACCACCTCCGGATCGTGCGACGACACGATGAACGACACGTCGCGCTCGCGCTGGATCGCGCGCATCAACGCGATGATCGCGTGCCCGGTCGCGCTGTCGAGGTTCGCGGTGGGTTCGTCCGCGAGGACCATCGCGGGCTCGGCCGCGAGCGCACGCGCGATCGCGACGCGCTGGCGCTGGCCGCCCGACAGCTGGCTCGGCCGGTGCCGCGCCTTGTCGGCCAGGCCGACCGCGTCGAGCAGGTCGCGCACCCGCGCCGCGCGCCGCGCGGGTAACCAGCCCGCCATCAGCAGCGGATACTCGACGTTCTCGTACGCGGACAGCACCGGCAGCAGGTTGAAGGTCTGGAACACGTGGCCGACATGGCGCGCGCGAAAATCCGACAGCGCATCGTCCGACAGCGACGCCGTGTCGTGACCGGCGATCATCACGCGCCCGCTGTCGGGGCGGTCGATGCAGCCGATCAGGTTCAGCAGCGTCGTCTTGCCGCTGCCCGACGGGCCGCTCAGCACGGTGAAGCGGCCCGCGTCGAGCGTCGCCGACACGTCGGCGAGCCCGGTCACGCGCACGCTGTCGAGCAGGTAGGTCTTCGACAGGTGTTCGACATGCACGAGGCTCACGACGCACCTCCCGCGCGCACCGCGTGCGCCGGCGCCACCTTCGATGCGTCCGCGCCCGCACCGCCGGGCACGGCCGGCAACCCGCGTATCAGCCGCCGCAGCTGCAGCCGGTACGCGAAATGCTCGACCTCGATCACGTGCCGCGGCGTGCGATGGAACGCGATGCCGCCGCTCCAGTCCGAGCGGCCGCGCCGGATCAGCCGGTCGATGCGCGCGGCCTTGCGCGGCGCCGCGTCGCGCGCATGCAGGTAGCGGGCGAGCAGCTGCGCCTGGTAGTCCATCAACGGCCAGTTGCCGGTCGAGGTCTGGAACAGCCCGATGAAGAACAGGTCGCGATGCTGCGCGTCGAACAGGTTCAGGTACAGCGACGGCTGCTGCTTGCGCCATTGCAGGTGCGCCTGTTCGATGAACGGGAAGCTCGGCTGGTAGCCGGTCGCGTACACGATCACGTCGATCGCCTCCTCGCTGCCGTCGACGAACACGACGCGATCGCCCTTCAGTTCGCGCACGTCCGGCCGCGCGGCGAGGTCGCCATGGCCGAGGTGATAGAACAGCGTCGAATTGATGATGAAATGCGATTCGAACAGCTTGTGGTCCGGCTTGCGCAGCCCGTAGTGTTCGGGTTGCCCGGCCGTCGTCAGGCGCAGCAGCCGCTCGCCGAAAAAACGCCGCGCCCACAGCGGCATGCGCAGCCGCAGCGGCCATTCCGCCCACTCGTCCGCCGGCATTCCGAACAGGAATTTCGGCCAGTAGTAGTACCCGCGGCGCGTGCTGTGGAAGACCGCGCGCGCACGATGCGAAGCCTCGACCGCGATGTCGCAGCCGGAATTGCCGGCGCCGACCACGAGCACGCGCTTGCCGTCGAAGATCTCCGGCGTGCGGTACTGCGACGAATGCAGCTGCAGCCCGTCGAACCGCCCCGGATAGTCGGGCAGTTGCGGATGCGACAGGTGGCCGTTGCAGACGATCACGCCGCGATAGGTCCGCACCTCGCCGCGATCCAGTTCCACGCGCCACTGCGTGCCGCCCTGCACCGGTGCGATCTCGAGCACCGAGCGGCCGAACTCGATCCGGTCGTACACGCCGAAGCGCCGCGCGTACGCGCGCAGATACGCGAGTGCCTGGTCGCCGCGTGCATAGGTCGGATAGTCGTCGGGAATCGGAAAGTCGGTGTACTCGGAAAACCGCTTCGAGCTGATCATGTGGATCGAGCGATACACCGCGCCGCTCGGGCGGCCGTAGTACCAGTTGCCGCCGACGTCGTCCTCGCGCTCGATCACGTCGAAGCCGATGCCGGCCGCGAGCAGGTTCTTCGCGGCGGTGATGCCCGCCGCGCCCGCGCCGATGATGCAGTACCGCGCGCCGTCGTTGCGCTCCGTCATGGTGAACCTCCTCTTCCCGTTCAAGTAGCCGACGCCGTCACGGCTTGCGTGTCGGTCGCGCCGGCGAGCCGCGCGTCGTACAGGTCTGCGATCGATGCGCCCGCGCGATCCGCGATCGCGAAGCGATCGTCCGGATAGCGCAGCAGCATGTCGGCGTCGCCCGCGTGCGCGGAGCCGAACACGATGCGGCCGATGCGCCATGCGTGCGGCGGCTCGCCGTCGGCGGGCCACGCGCCGAGCAGCACGCGCAGCACGTTTTCCAGGTGATTGACCGGCAGCCACAGCTGCGGACACGGCACGCGCCCTGCATCACCCTGCACACCCTGTACACCCCACAGCGCGGCGGGGTCGGCGGCCTTCGCCTGCGCGATGCCGCCGCTCCATCGGGCCTCGGGCAACAAGTCGTCGCGCCAGCTCGCGCGTGCGGACCGCCGGGCCGGGCCGTCCTCCGTCTCGCGCGGCAGCGCGACGGTCGTGCCGCCGGGTGGATGACTGCGGTACACGAACGTCGCATCGAGCAGCACGCGGGCGGCAAGCGACGCGCAGCGCACCGTCACGTGCCAGCCGTCGTCCACCGTGCGGCCGCTCACGTCGGTGTCGAGCGCGAGATCGCCATGGCCGTCGAGCGCGTCGGCGAGCGCGTCGAGCGCGATCGTGATGTCGACGGCTTCCTGCAGGCAGGCCCGCTCGCCGCCGGGCGGCGCGACCCAGTCGGCCACGACGCGCGCGTGCTCGAGCAGCAGCGACGCCGGCACGGCCGCGCGGCCGTCGACGCGGAAGGCATGCGTGTACGGTGCGCCGGCCGTGCGATAGCGCGTCGAGAAGCAAGCGAACGGCCGGAAGCGTCGCGGCGCGCCCGCGTGATGCCGGCGCGTCGCGAGTTCGCCGAGGTTCGGCAAGCCTTCCACCGCGTCGAACCCGCGCAGCTGGATCGGCGTCAGTGCGCGGCCGACCGCGCCCATGTACATCGGCTCGCCGCTGCCGGATGTCGCTGAATTCGCTGGATTCGCGAGTTCCGCGAGCCAGTGGCGCACGCCTTCGTCGATTCGCATCGGCGTTACGTAGCGCCGCGTGACGGCGAGGTTCGTGATCATCCCGACACCGTCCCAGGTCGGCCACGCGATCGTCTTCACGACGCGCTCGCCGGCGTCGCGCCGCGCCCACCAGCCGAGCCGCGCCAGCGCCTCGTTCGCGGCCGCATAGTCGGTCTCGCCTGTCATTCCGCCCCAGCGGCCGGTCAGCGAGCCGACGTTGACGAAACAGTCGACGCGCGGCCGGTTGCGCACCGCCGCGTAGAGATTGAGAAAGCCGAGCACCTTCACGCGCGCGATGCCGATGAACTCGTCGGCGCGCTTGCGCGGCAAGCGCACCGGCTGATCGATGCCCGCGTTGTGGATCACGGCGCGCAGCCGGTCGCCGAATGCGTCGCACAGCGTGCGCACGGCCTCCGCGTCGGTCACGTCGCATACGCGGTAGTGCACCGGCAGGCCGAGCGCGGCCACGGCGTCGAGCGACGCCTTCAGGTCGCGCCGGCGTTCGAGCTGCCGCAGCGCATCCCGGATCGCCTTCGGCGATCGCCCGGGCGTCGCCTGGCGCAGTTGCTCGAGCCCGTAGCGCTTGAAGCCCGCGTCGTCGAGCGCGAGCCACGGCTCGTCGCCGGCGGGCAACGCATCGCGCCCGGTGACGACCACCGTGCAGCGATGGCGTTTTGCCAGCGCGCACGCGGCCAGGAAACCGATGCCGCGCGCGCCGCCCGAGAACAGCACGACGTCGTCGGGCGCCCAGTCGGGCGCCGCGTCGGCCGGCAGATCGTCGCGGGTCGCGACGAGCGTATGGCGGCGTCCGCCGCGGTGGCCGACCTCGAAGCGTCCCCAGCGGTACAGTTCGCGCGCGACCAGCTGGTCGACGCGCCCCGTTTCGTCGGGCGCGATGTCGAGCACGCGCACGTTGCAGTTCGGCAGTTCCTGCGGCAGCGTCTTCGCGAGGCCGGCCCACAGTCCGCCGAGCGGCTGCACGAGCGGGCCGTGGCCATGGCCCATCAGGCCGTCCTGCCAGGTGAGCGCCAGATAGAACAGCCGCGACGTCGATTCTTCCTGCGACCAGTCGCCGTAGCACGCCTGCAGCAGTGCGACCGTACGGCGCAGCGGCGCTTCCCATTGATCGCGCGCGTCGAGCGAGAACTGCGCTTCGATGCCGAGATCGACGATCCCGTCGAACGGCCCCGACTGCGCGGCGAACGCGCTCGCGGCGGCTGCCGGATCGACGCCGTCGGCCGGCGCGAACACGCCCGGTTTCGCACAGGCGCGCGTAAGAGTCGCCACCACGCGCTCGACCGTGCGACCGCGGCCGTTGACGATCGCGATCCGCTTGCCGCTCAGCTCGGCCGCCGGCAGGTCGGGCAGCGGCTCGATCTCGACCGGCCGCCAGGTGAAGCGGTGCGTCGGCGTGGCGTCGGTACGCTGAGGCGCGTCGTCCGCGATCGCGTCGCGTTGCAGAAAGGCCAGCACGTCCGGCGCCAGCGTAGGGCCGGCGGAATGAACGGGCGTGGGTGATGCCGCGCTCGCCGGTTGCTCGGCACCGGGTGTCGGTGTCGGTGTCGGCGTTGGCGTTGGCGTTGACGCTGGCGTCGGCGTCGGCGTTGGCGTTGGCGTTGGCGTTGGCGTTGGCGTTGGCGTTGGCGTTGGCGTTGGCGTTGGCGTTGGCGTTGGCGTTGGCGTTGGCGTTGGCGTTGGCGTTGGCGTTGGCGACAGCGATGGTGACGGCAACGGCAACGACGTAGCCCCCAGCGCTTGCGTGCCCGTAAACGGACACACCGATGTCCTGACAGCCGGCGCGCTTGCATCCCCCCCGGCCTGCCCCGCGGACACCCGCTCGCGCAAGCGCGGCTTCGCGATCAACCGGATCCCGTCGCGCGGACGCAGCGAGATCGTCGCGCCGGTGTCGAGCGAATGACCGGGCACCGCGCTCAGGTCGACATGCTGCGCCACCACCGCGATCAGCACGCGCATCTGCAGCAACGCGGTCTGATAGCCGATGCATTTGCGCATCCCGCCGCCGAACGGAAAGTACGCGTACCTGTGGCGCTCCGGCGCATGCGATCCGAAGTTCTCCGGATCGAACGCGTCGGGGTTCGCCCACAGCGCCGGATGACGATGCGTGACGTACGGCGACATGAACACCGACGAGCCGGCCGGCACGTGATAACCGCCGATCTCGTCGTCGTCGACCAGATCGCGCGTGAAGCCCCAGATCGGCGGGTACAGGCGCAGGATCTCGTCGACGGTCTGCGCGAGGTACGGCAGGCGTTCGAGATCCGCCGCATCGGGCGCGCGGCCGCCGAGCACCGCATCGAGCTCCTCGCGCAAACGGCGCAACACCTGCGGATGCTGCGCGAGCGCATAGAGCCCCCACGCCATCCCGCTGCCGGTGGTTTCGTGGCCGGCGAGAAACACGGTCATCACCTCGTCGTGCACCTCGCGCTCGGTCAGCGGCGCGCCCGTGTCCGGGTCGCGCGCGGCGAGCAGCAGCGAGATCACGTCGCTCGTGTCGCAGCGCCCCGCGCGATGCTCGGTGACGATCGCGTCCACGATCGTGTCGATCCCGCGGCGTGCGTGCGCGATCCGGCGATTGAACGGCGTCGGCATCCAGCGCGGCACGAAATCGTTCAGGTTGCCCTGCGGCATCATCGCCGCGATGCCGAAGCGCACGGCCGGCCCGACGTCGTCCGCATGCCGCGAGATGTCCGCGTTGAACAGCATCAGCCCGAGCATGCGCAGGCTCACGCGCATCATTTCCTCGACGGCGTCGAACGGCGCATGCGCCGGCCGCTTCAGCCACGCCTCGACGAGCGCGAGCGCCGCAGCGCCGACCGCGGCCGTGTGCGACTCGACCTGCTTGCGGTGAAACAGCGGCTGCACCACGCGACGGTGACGCCGCCAGAATTCGCCGTCGGTCGTCAGCAGGCCGTCGCCGAAGAACATCTTGAAGTTGTCGTAGAAGCGGCCGCGCACGTAGTTGCGGTGGTTGTCCTGCAGCACGTGCTGCACGCCGTCGGGATGCGCGAGCGCGTGCGTGAGGAACGGGCCGAGACGGTTGCGCGCGATGTCACCGTACTGCTGCTGCAGCTTCAGCAGCATCGTGACGGGATTGCGCTTGTACGCCGCGAGGTTGCCCATCACGACGCTGCCGCGCGGGCCGGGCGCGAGTCGCTTCATGCTCATGCGGACACCTGTTCGGAAGGCGCGCGCCCGGCCAGTTGCGCGTCGATCTCGCCGCGCGCGGCGAACGCGCCGGTCACGCGATGCACGTAGCCGATCACGATGCCCGTCACGTCGCGCATCTGCATCAGGATCCTGCCGTCCGGGCGCACCGCGACGAACCGGTTGCCGCTGCTCGCCGGCCCTTCCAGCGCGAACGCGCGCGGGCTCACGCGCAGCGCGATCGACGTGTGGCGGCTCGCCAGCTCGCAGTCGTTGCCGGCTTCGTAGATATCGATGCGGCCGATCGACATCGGCGCCGCGAGCGGAATGTAGTCGCCGGCGACGTGATCGAGCGCGGCCACGCGCGCGAGCCCGTCCAGCAGGATGCTCGGCACCACGAAGCGCGAGAACACCGGGTCGCCGTCCGGCACGTTCAGCCGGAAGCGCGCCTGCTTGCCCGCGTCGCTCATGCCGGTGTCGGTCGTCGACACGAACATGCCGGTCAGCCGCACCGGCGCCGCATCGAAGTGATACGGATCGGCGACGGGCGTGAACGTCGCCATTGCCGGTTCGTGCCACACCGGCGCCGGCGCGTAGGCGTCGGCCAGGCGCACGGTGATCTCGAAGTGCGGCTTGTCGCGCACGAGCACCTGCCCGCCCGGCGCCAGCACGTCGCCGGAAATCCGCACGCGCACGTGCACCGCGTCGCCGTCGCGCGACGCGATCCGCGCGTGGATGCGCTTCACGCTCGGCCGCTTCGCGTCGTACACACGCAGGAAGTGCAGGAATGCCGCGTCCGCGAAGCCGACGACCTTGAGCCCCGGCACGAGCCGCAGCGCGGCCTCGGCGGCCACTTCGGGCACGAAGGTTCCCGGCAGCGTCGGAAAGCCGTTGACGACGTGATGCTGCAGGTACGCGTCGCGCTCGAGGTCGAACACGCGCTCGAACGTCACGCTGTCGTCGGTCCGCGCGCGTTCCGCGCCGAGATAGAAATCGGGATCGCGCGACGCGGCGACGGCGGCCGGCGCGCCTTCGTCGAGGTCGAAGTAACCCGGCAGGTGCGTTTCGATCGCGCGTCGCTCGGCGTCGCCGAGATGCACGGACATCGCCGCGCGCTCGCCGAGCCCGAGTTCGCGCATGAAGTGATGCTGCCCCTCCGCGGTGCGCATGCTCGTGAACAGCCCGCTCTTCTCGAGAAACGCGCGCGTGACCGGGTTCGCGCCGAGCCCGACCGAGCGCCACAGCGTCCAGCCGATCGTGAATTCGTCGTGACCGAGCACCGCGCGGTGATACGACGCCTGCGTGTTCAGGAAGTCGTTGCCCGACGCGTAGTCGGTTTCGCCCGCCTGCCCGGTCAGCCCGATGAACGAGCCGAAGTTGCACCACAGGCGCGGCTGCCGCGCGCCGAACGCGCGGCGTAGGTTCCAGTAGCCGCGTACCTTGATGTCGCGCACCGCGACGAAATCGTCCAGCGACTTCACGCGCACCGATGCCGAACGGTTCAGTCCGGCCGCGTTGACCAGCAGGTCGACGCGCGGCTCGCGCGCGAGAATCGTGTCGATGGCCGTCTTCACGCTGTCGGGGTCGAGCACGTCGGCGCGCAAGTAGGTCACGCGGTGCGCGCCGCAGAACGCGCGCATCGCCTCGATGTTCATGCAGGCCGTGCGCGCGTCGGCACGCCGCTCGAAGGCGCGGATGATCTCGGGCAACGACCGTTGCGGATGCAGCGCCTTCTGCTGGCGGATGTAGTCCGGACGGCTCTTCGCGAACGTTTCGTCATCCATAGCGAGCAGTTCCGCGTCGATCGCGTCCAGCGCGCTGCTGCCGATCAGGTACAGCGTCGGGCGCACCTGTGCGGCGAGCGTCTTCATCAGCTCGCCGGTGATCCCGCGCGCACCGCCGACCGCGACCACGACCGAATCCTGGCCGAGCGACAGCCGCTCGTCCGCGCGCAGTTCACCCGCGTCCGCGATCACGCGCGGCGTGCGGCGCCGTCCGGCGCCCAGCGCGACGACCGGCAGCCAGTGACGGGCGCCGCTTTCCCGCTCCGCGTCGCGCAGCGCGTCCGGCAGCGCGCGCGCATCGGTCAGCACGGCAACCGGGCGCGCTTCCGGCATCTCGATCGCCAGCGCCTTCACGAGGCCCGTGAACAGGCCGGCATCCGGATGCGGCACGTCGCCCGTGAGCGCGTCGAGCAGCAATACGATCAAGCTGCCGTCGCGCTCGAGTGCCGCATGGCAGCGCTTGATCGCGAGAAACGCCAGGTCGTGCAGCGCGAGCCGCGCGGGAGCGGCCGGCGCTGCTGCGCCCGGTGCGAGCGTGCCGGCGTCGAGCGACGTGAGCACGCGCACGTGGCCGATGTCGTCGGGCAGGAAGTCGAGCGCCGCCGCGTCGATCCGCTCGATCCAGTGCCAGCCCGGCCGGTGCGTGGCGAACGGCCGCGTCGACAGCACCACGCAGCCGGGGCCCGCACCGCCCTGTGTGGCTTGTGCGGCCAGCGCCTCCGGCATGTCGGTCACGATCACGCAGCGCGGCGCGATGAACGGTGTTGACCGGCCCGCGGGCCGCCACGGCGCGTCGCGCCATTCGATCCGGTAACGCGCGACGCCGAGCGGCTCGCCGTCGGCCGCGACGCCGGTCCGGCGCAGCGGGCCGGGTATCAGGGTGCCGGGTTCAACGGGTGCGGTCGCCGCGGTTGTCGATGCGGCCGGTTCCGCGGTCGCGGCGGCCGGCGCCGTCGCATGGGCAGGCGGCACACGCAGCGCGTCGCGATGCGGCTCGTGCGGCGTGGTCCCGTGCGGGCCGGCCGGCTCACATGCAACGTGCAGCGCGTAGCGCGCGCGGTCGCCGCCGCCGTCGCGCGTGAGCGTCGTGCCGGCATCGCGCGCGATGATTGCGCGCAGCACGTCGATCGCCGAGTCGGCCCCCGCATACGTGACCGCGCGGCCCGTCGCATCGCATGGCGCAGCCGGTTCGACAGCAGCCCTCGCGTCGCCGCCGCCCACTACCGCGAGCACCGACAGCCCTTCGGCCTGCGCACGCCGCACCGTCGTGACGGCGAACAGCACGATGCCCTCCGCGAGCGGCAGCCCGAACGCGGGCCGCACCTCTTCCGCCGAGTTGCCGTTGATGCCGCCGACGATCGCCATGTCGAGTTCGCCGCTGCACAGGAAACGCTCGGCCGCCTCGAATGCCGCGAGCGTCGACGCGTGGCCCGCATCGACCGTCATGTTCATTCCGTGCAGGTCGTGATAGTTCGCGACGCGCGCCGGGATCACGTTCGGCATCATTCCCGGGAACGAATTCTCGGTCGTCGGCGCGACGAGTTGCTTCGTCGCCTCGCGCAAGCCGTCCAGCACGCGTTCGGTCGCCGCGCGTTGGTCCGGCCGCGTCGCGTCGAGCACCGCGGCCGCGATGTCGTCGAGATAGCAGCGGCTCGCGTAGAGCGCCGCATTGCGCGTGGGCCCCATGTGCCCCATCACGAGTCCGATCGTGTCCGCATGCGCGTGCCAGAACGTGCCGAGGCGTTCGCGCAGGTCGTGCGCGGCGTCGAGCGCCATCAGCTGGCAGCGATCGAGCGCGCGCAGCACCGCCGGCGGCATCTTCACGCGCGCGAAGCTCGGCAGCGGGTAGCCGGTTCCGAAGCTCGCGTCGGGCGCACGGCCTTCGCCGCGCAGCCACGCGGCGACCTGGGCGTCGCCGTCGAGGCCCGGAAACTTCGCGGACCAGCCGACGATCGCGAGCGGCTCGCGCTCGAACCGTCCGCTCGCCTCGCCGGCAGGCAGATCCGCGCGGTATTCCGACACGATCAGGTGACCGTTCGTACCGCCGAAGCCGAACCCGGACACCGCCGCGACGCGTGCCGATTCACGCCGGACCGGCCACGATACCGGCGCCACCGGAATCCGCAGGTTCGTGCCGGCGATGTCGAACTCAGGCGGCGGCTCGCTGAAGCGGTGCTGCGGCGGGATCACCTGATGGCGCAACCCGAGCAGCACCTGGATCACCGACACGACGCCGGCCGCCCACCCCGTATGCCCGACCAGCGACTTGTTCGACGTCACCTGCACCGGACGGTCGCGCCGGATCGCGTCGCGCAGGCTCTGGAATTCCGCGAGATCGCCGGCCGGCGTGCCCGTTGCATGCGCAACGACCCAGTCGACGTCGGCCGGCACCGTCGCGGTGCGCGCATACGCGCGGTCGATCGCGATGCGCTGGCCGGCCGAATTCGGCGCGTAGATCGCCTTGCCCTTGCCGTCGGACGACGAGCCGAACGATTTCAGCACGCCGAGGATGCGGTCGCCGTCCGCACGCGCCCGCGCGACGCGCTTCAGGATCACGACGCCCGCGCCGTCCGCGAACAGCACGCCGTCGCAGTCGCGATCGAGCGGCCGCACCTCGCCGCTGCGCGACAGCCCGTGCAGCTTCGAGAACAGGACCGAGCCGCGCGGCGCGAGCGCGAATGCGCCGCCGCACGCAACCACGTCCTGCTTGCCGAGCAGCAGCGCCTTGATCCCGAGATCGATCGAATACAGCGACGATGAACACGCGGTGTCGACCATCATGCATTGCGCGTCGTCCGGCAGCACGCCTTGCATCGCGTTCAGGCCGACCCGGTGCGGGAAGAACGACGCGAGATCGCCGGCGCCGCGCGCATAACGCGCGCTCAGCACCGCATCGATCGCGGCCACGCGCCGCTCGCGCTCGGCCGCGTCCACGCCTGCCTCGATCAGCACCGCGTTCAGGCGTTCGCGCGCGGCGGCCAGCACCATCCCCTCCTCGAGATGCTGGCTGCCGTCCGCCGTGTAGCCGACGAGGAACGCCACGCGATCGGCGTCACGCAGCGTCACGCCGTCGAGCGACTGGCACAGTGCGTGACGCAGCCACAGCGTCGTCAGCTCATGCGGCGCGGTACCCGCGTCGAGTTCGGCGCGCACCGTCGGGCACGGCTCGAACTGCTCGATGAAGACCGAGCGCGACTGATAGCTCTTGTCCTCGGCCGACGTGTCGGGCGAATAGAACGAGCGGTAATCCCAGCGATCCGGCGGCACGTTGCCGAACAGTTCGGGGCCGTCGAGCAGCGCGCGCCAGAACGCGTCCGGATCGCTCGCGCCAGGCAACGCGAGACCCATGCCGACCACGGCGATGTCGTCGCTGTCCGGCGCGTCGTCCGGTGGCGCGGCGGGACCATCGGCCCGCTGCGCGTTCACGGAGACGGGCGGCGCCGCGGCCGGCGCCGCCTCGCCCGCGCCCTCGGCACGCGCCGCGCCCGCCCATTCCGCGCGCGGCGACAACCCTTCGCTGCACAGCGACAGCCCGCCGTCCGCGACGACCACCTGCCCCGTGATCCAGCGCGCCGCATCCGACGCGAGAAACACGACGAGATCGGCGAGGTCCTCCGCGCGTGCGAGCCGCTTCAGCGGCGTCGCCGCGATGCTCGAGCGCTTCGTGTTCTCCGGGTCCGGAAACTGCGCGGCGACGTCGCCGTCGATCAGCGTCGACGACGCGCCGTTCACGCGAATGTCGCGCCCCGCGTACTCGACCGCGAGATAGCGCGTCAGCGATTCGAGCGCTGCCTTCGCGGTGCCGACGACCAGATAGTTCGCCGGCACGAGCGTCGCGCCCACCGACGACACGTTGACGATCGCGCCGCCGCCCGAGCGCGCCATCAACGCCGCGGCGCGGCGCGCGCACCAGAACGCGCCCTTCAGGTTGGTGTCTAGCGCGCGATCGAAATGCTCGGCGCCGATCTCGTCGACGCCCAGCAGCGCGCCGGACGCCGCATTGTTGACGAGCACGTCGAGCCGGCCGTAGCGCCGTTCGATCTCGTCGAACATCCGGTCGACCTGCGCCTGCTGCGCGACCGACGCGCGGATCACGTCGACCGTCGCGCCGAGCGCGCGCAGTTCGTCGGCCGTCTGCTTCGACGCGTCGAGCGAGTGGAAGAAATTCAGGATCACGTGCGCGCCCTGCTCGGCGAAACGCCTGCAGATCGCCTTGCCCACGTTTTTCGCACCGCCCGTCACGAGAACGAGCTTGCCGCGCATGCTGGTATTCGACATGGATCGCCTGCCTATCGAGAACTTGTCATTACGGGCAGGGCCCCCCCTGCCGATCAACGTTTCAGCCCACGGCCGTCAGGCGAGCGCCTTCCCCTGGTTCTCGTAGACGAAATCGACGATCTGCCCCATCGCCTTGAAATCGCCGCTGCGGAAATTGGCCGGCAGCGGCGGCAGCGCGTAGCGCGCGGTGATGCGCTGGATGATCTCGGTCTGCTTGACCGAATCGATGCCGAGCTCGGCTTCGAGCTCGATCGTTTCGGAGAACACCTCGGCCGGATACTCCATCGCTTGCGCGTAGATATCGACGAGCTCCGTGAACAGCCGCTCGCGCGGCACGTGGGCGGGCTTCGCCGGGGCGAGCGGCTCGTGCGGCGCCGACGGCGACGGCACCGCCGTCAGGGTCGGCGCGGCCACGGCCACGGCTGCCAGGCGCGGCGCGGACGCGCCGCGCGGCTCGGCCTGCGGTGCCAATGCGGCGAGCGTCGGTGCCGCGACCGGCGCGGCGCCGGCCGGCGCCGTGCTCGCCGCATCGAACGCGTGACGCAGCTCGCCCTTGAGCCAGTCGACGATGTGCGGTCCGCGCGCATGCCAGAACGCGTCGAACCCGGAGCCGGCGTTGCCGATGCGAATATCGTCCTTCATGATGCTGTCCTCCTGGAAATAACGGGTGATGGTCGTGACGACGCTCGATTCCTCGGTCGCGTTCGACGGGCCGCCGAACGTCCTGACCGTGCCGGGCCCCGCGATGCGCACGACGATGCGCGCCAACGCGTTGAGCGCGCCGCATTCGACGTAGCGCCCGATGCCGTCCGCGCACGCCGCGCGAATCGCATCGGCGAACCGCACCGGCAGCACGAAATGCGACGCGAGCCGCGCGCCCGGATCGTCGGCGCCGCTGTAGCGGCGGCCGAGGATCGGCGAATACACCGGAATCGCGAGCGGGCCGTGCCGATACGCGGCGAGCCGCGCGGCGAACTGTTCGCGCGCGCCGGCCAGATCGGTGTGATGAAATCCATACGGAGACCTGAGCGTCTGTGCGGTCACGCCGCGTGCCGCGCATGCCGCGACGAAGCGCTCCAGCGCGTCGCGCGGGCCGGACACGACGGTCTGCGACGAATGGTTCTCGACCGCGACGCACACGTTGCGCACCGCGTGCGTGACGGCGCTCGCGTCGATCAGCTCGCGCGTCGCGTCGGCACCCGTCGAGATCGCGGCCATCATCCCATCGGCCGGCGCCGCCGCCTGCAACGACGCAATCCGGTCGCAGACGATCCGCGCGCCTTGCTCGATCGAATACATGCCGCCGCACACCAGCGCCGCGATCTCGCCGAAGCTGTGTCCGATCAGCACGTCGGGCGTCACGCCGCGCTCGCGCAGCACGCCGAACATCCCGACCGACGCGCCGTAAATCCCGAGCTGCAGCAAATCGGGCGCTTCGTGCAGCCAGACGTCGAGCCCGGCATCGTCACGCCACAGCGCACCCGTCAGCGGGCGGCCGAGGCGCTCGCTCGCGACCGCGTCGAGCATGTCGAGCGTCAGCCGCACACTCGAGTGTTCGCGGCCCAGCTGCCGCAGCGCGCCCGCATAAAACGCGCCCTGTCCCGGGAACAGGAACGCGCAGCCGCGCGCTTGCGCGCCGCTCGCGTCCGGCCCGGCGCCGTTCAGCCCGCGTCGTTCCATAATCCCAACCTCCCGAGGCTCTCGGCCAGTTTCAGTCTCGCGATCCGCCACTTCGACACCGCGAGCACACGCTGCCGGCGCGCATCCGCGAGCGCCGACTGCGCGTTCAGCAATTCCGTGAACGTGCCGACGCCGGCCTTGTAGCGGCCACGTGCGATGTCGAGCGAATGCAGCGCGGTATCGAGCAGATGCCGCGAGTTGTCCAGGTTCGTCGTATCGGTCTGCAGGCTCTGGTAGCTCTTCCATACGTCGAGCGACACCTTCAGTTCGGTATTGCGCACGTCGGCTTCCTGTGCGTCCGCCTGCGCCTTCGCTTGCGCGACCCGGTAGCCCGACGCGAACCCTTCGAACAGCGGAATCGAGACCTGGATGCCGATCGAGTTGCTGTGACTGCTCTGCAACTGGAGAAACGACGCCTGCTGCTGGTAGGACGGGTTGTTGCGCGCGAGGCTGCCCGTCAGCGAGATCGTCGGCAACGACTGCGCGCGCACCGCCCGCACCTCGTCGCGCGCCGCTTCGAGCTTTTCGCGCGCGGCGATCAGCTTCGGGTGATGGCGCTTCGCTTCGGCGATCAGGTCGGCGACACCGCGCGTGAAGTCGTCGCGATCGGGCGACGGTTCCGCGTCGGCGATGCGCAGCGGCGTATCGGCGTCGGCGCCCAGCGTCGTCGCGAGCGTGCCGATCGCGCTCTGCAGGTCGCCCTCCGCGCTCACGCGATCGAGCAGCGCCTTGCGGTAGGTGGTCTGCGCCTGCAATGCGTCGCCGAGCGTGCCCGCGCCGCCGTCGTGCCGCGCGCTCGCCTCGGCGAGGCTCTCCTGCGCCGCGTGCTCGACCGCCTGCGCGGCGGCGAGTGCCGCCTGCGCGTCGCGCAGCGCATAGAACGCCTGCGCCGCGTCGTAGAAGACACTCTGCAGCGCATCGTCGTGCGCCGCGTTGGCCGCGCGCAGCAGCGCGCGCGCACGGTCGAGCGTCGCGCCGCGCTTGCCGAAATCGAACAGCACCCAGCTCAGGTTGAGCATGCCGTAGCGGCTGGTGCTGCGCTGGTCCTGCGAATAGCCGCCGCTGTAGTTCGTCGTCAGGTTGTCGCGCTCGACACCCGCCGTCGCATTGAGCGTCGGCCAGTACGCGGCCTTCGACACGCCGACCTCGGCCGCCGCCGCGCGCGCATCCGACCATGTCCGGCTCAGTTGCGGATGCGAGCAGATCGCCAGCAGGATCGCGTCCTCGAGCGCGAGCGGCCGCGCGTCGACAGGCTGTGCGCCGCACGCGGTGGCCGACGCCATCGACCCGGCCGGCGTGGCCGCGACGTCATTGCGCGTGCCGTACACGTCGAGCAGCTGCGCACGTGCCGGCGGCGCGGACCCCGCGAGCGCGACGACGGCCAGCACGGTAGCGAGGGGACGCTTCATCGCTCAGCGCCCCGCGACCGGTTCCGCCGCGCCGGCGTCATGCGTCGCCTGCTGCGGCGCGGCGGGTGCAGCGGCGGACGTCCTTGCCGCCATCGCCGCGCGCATCGCGGCGGTCGACTGGTCGAGCACGACCTTGCCGCCCTGCAGCATGATGACGCGCTGCGCGGACGCGATCGTCTCCGGCCGGTGCGCGACGATCAGCCGCGTCATCGCGAGCTGCGTGACGGCCGCGTTGACCTGCATCTCGCGCTGGATGTCGAGATGGCTCGTCGCTTCGTCGAGCACCAGAATGCCCGGCCGCTTGTACAGTGCACGCGCGAGCAGCACGCGCTGCTTCTGCCCGCCGGACAGCACCGTGCCCATGTCGCCGACCAGCGTGTTGTAGCCCATCGGCATCGCGGCGATGTCGTCGTGCACGGCCGCGACGCGCGCGCATTCGGCGACCCAGCGCGGGTCCGCGTCCGGATCGAAGAAACTGATGTTGTCCGCGATCGAGCCCGCGAACAACACGTCGTCCTGCAGCACCGTGCCGACCAGCGCGCGCAGCCGCTCGACGCCGAGCCGGCCGACGTCGAGCCCGCCGATCCGCACCGTGCCGCCCGTCGGTTCGTGGATGCCGAGCAGCACGCCGATCAGCGTCGTCTTGCCGCAACCCGACGGCCCGACGATCGCGACCGACTCGCCCGCCGCGATCGTCGCGCTCACGCCGTCCAGCACGAGCGGCTCGCCTTCCGCGTAGCGAAACGACAGCGCCTCGATCTCGATGCTCGCGTCGAGCGCGTCGGCCTCGCCCGGCACGTTGCGCAGGCTCGGGTCCGGCTCGCTTGCCGCGAACACGATGTCGGCCAGCCGTTCGCCCTGGAGCTGCAGCATCCTGACTTCGAAGTACTTGTCGATCAGGCTGCCGACACGGCTGTCGAACTGGTTCTTGTACGCGTTGAACGCCATCAGCACGCCGACCGTGAACTGGCCGTCCATCACCATGCGCGCGCCGAGCCAGATGATCAGCACGTTCTCGATGCCGAACAGCAGGCCGTTGAGCTGCTGGTAGAAGATCTGCAGCTTCTGCACGTGCAGGCTCGCATTGACCTGCTCGACCAGCAGCGTGATCCAGCTCGCGCGGCGCTCCGTCTGGCGGTTGAACAGCTTGATCGTCTTCACGCCGCGCACCGTTTCGAGGAAATGGCTCTGCTGCTTGGCCGCGTGCACGATCTGGTCCTCGGTCGCGCGCCGCAGCGGTCCGTACCACAGCCACCGGACGAGCGCGTACAGCGCCATCGTCGCCAGCGCGACCAGGCCGAGCACGCGGCTGTACACGAACATCATCGCGAGCGTCACGATCGTCATCAGCCCGTCGATCACCGCGCCGAGAAACGACGTGGTCAGGGTCTGCTGGATCGTGTCGATCGAACCGAAGCGCGACACGACGTCGCCGAGATGGCGCCGCTCGTAGTAGCGCACCGGCAGGCTCAGCAGGTGCGTGAACACGTTCGCGCGCCACTGGATGTTCAGCGTGACGCCGACGTACATCAGCGCCCACGCGCGAATCGAGCCGGTCGCCTGCTGCATCAGCAGCAACAGGCCGAAGCCGAGCGCCAGCACCGTCAGCAGGTCGCGATCGGCGCTGACGATCACCTCGTCGATCACCCACTGCAGGAAGAACGGCTGCACCAGCATGAAGACTTCGAGCGCGATCGCGAGCGCGAGGATCTGCGCGAGCGAGCGCGACAGCCCCGACACCGGGCCGAGCAGTTCGCGCAGCTTCACCGCCGGCCGCGCCGCGCGCGGCGCGAACCCGGCGGCCGGCCACAGTTCGAGCGCGACGCCGGTGAACGCGCGCGACACTTCGGCGAGCGGCACCTTGCGGACGCCGTGCGACGGGTCATGAATCGTCGCGGTCTTGCCGCTCACTTCCTTCAGCACGACGAAGTGATTGAAATTCCAGTGCAACAGGCACGGCAGGCGAAGCTGGCCGAGCTGCGCCAGATCGAGCTTTACCGCGCGCGTGCCGAGCGCGAGGCGCTGCGCGACCTCGATCACGCGCCCGAGCCCCGCGCCCTTCAGCGAAACGGGGAATTGCCCGCGCAGCGTCGCGAGATCCACGTGATGGCCGTGATAGCCGGCCACCATCGCGAGACACGCGAGCCCGCATTCCGCGGCCTCCGTCTGCAGGATCATCGGCAGCTGGCGGCCGAGGCCGAACGAGAGTCGATCGAGTAGTGCCATGCGCGACCTCGTCAGAGTTTGCCGGTGAGGCTGTAAAGCGGCTCCAGCACCCATTCGTACAGACGCCTGCGCTCCTGCAGGATGTCTGCCTGCAGCGTCATGCCCGCCTGCAACGGTTGCTGCGCGCCATACGCGGTGACGTGCTGCGCATCGAGCGCGACGATCACGCGATAGAAGGTCGCGTCGCGCCCCTCGCCCGGCGTCGCCGCCGGGCCGCCGTCGTTCGCGAGTTCGGCCGCCGACAGCGCCGTGCGCGCGATCGACACGACCTCGGCGCGATACTGGCCGAATTTCTGGTACGGGAACGCCTGGTAGCGGACCAGCACCGGCTCGCCGACCCGCACGAAGCCGATCGCCGTGCTCGGCACGAACAGGTGCGCCTGCCAGCGCGCGCCGCCCGGCACCACGCTCGCGAGCGGCCTAGACGTATCGACCGACTGGCCGACGGCGGCGATCGCCGCCGTCACGACGCCCGCTTCCGGCGCGGTGACGACGATCCGGCGCTTCGCCTCGCTTTCGATCAGGTTCTGGTCGACGTCGATCACGTTGCGGTCGATCTGCGCGAGCTGGTTCTGCTGCTTGAGGTCGAGGCCGGCCAACTGGTTGTTCGCTTCCGTCAGCGACTGCGCCGTCGACGCACGCTCGCGCAGCAGCCCGTTCAGCTTCGACTGCTGGTCGAGCAGGTCGGCTTCGCGCTGCTGCGCCTGATCCTTCGAGATGTAGTCCTGGGCCAGCAGGCCGCGATAGCGTTTCGCGCCGTCGGCCGCGATCGACGTGCGCAACCGCTGCGCCGCGAGCTGATCGTCGATCTGCGCAAGCTCGCCGCCCAGGCTCGCGATCTTCGCGCGCACCGTTGCGCGTTCGTCCTGCTGCAGGCTGCGCGTCTTGTCCATTTCCGTGAGCAGCGACGCCTTGCGCTGCCGCGCCTGCGCGATCAGCGCGGCTTGCGTCGCGCCTTGCGCCGCGCTCTGCAGGTCGGTGGACACCGTATAGAGCGTCTGCCCGCGTGCGACGTGCTGCCCTTCCTTCACGTCGCGCTCGACGACGATCCCCGGCTGCAGCGCGTAGACCTTCACCAGCCCCGCATCCGGCATCACGACGCCGCTGACCGTCGTGCGACGCGTGTAGGTGCCGAACGTGAAGAACAGCAGCACGCACGCGGCCATCGCGACCGCGGCGGCCGCCAGCAGCGTCAGCGACACGGGGCGCACCAGCACGATCTCGCCCAGCGCGCCGGCGCGCTGCGCCTTTTGTGCTTCGTGCCGGAAGAGAGAAGTCGGGTTCGTCAAGATACGGGATGACTGACTGTCAATTGGGTTCGACGGGATGCGTTCCGGTTGCCCGGGAAGATCGCCGCGGCACCCCGCTTCGGTGCCGCGGCGGTCCGCGATTCACGCGATGGCGGCGCAGCGCGCGCCATCGCACGGAAATCGCGTTCGGCTTACGCGTGCTGACCGCCCAGCAGGCCGAGCAGTGCGTTGCCCGTGCCCACGACAGCCGTCGTCAGCGCTTCGCCGACGTTGTAGAGCGTCTGGCCGTACAGCTCGACCACGTTGCCCAGCGTGTCGAAAATCGAGCCGCCGCCGTAGTAGCCGCCGGAAACTTGTGCGATTTCCTGCTGATTCAGTTCTTGCATTGCGTTTCTCCAGATTGAGAATGCTAGATAACCCATCTAGCGGGGCATCGAACCACGCCGCGAATCGCGACGCAGGTCAATACGTTAAATATGTTAAATTTATGAACGAAACGACTCCATCGCCCGTTTATATTTCATCGATCATTCCAGCCAGATGGCGTGCGGCGTCCCATCGGATCGAATATCGCGATGAATTCTTTCGCAACGCCCTCACGATCGATCAGCATTCGACAAACCGGCTGTTTGTCGATATGCAATTAATCCTCGCGCCGCCCGGCGTCCGATTCGACGACTTCAGTCTGCAGGCGAGCAGACACCCCGTGAGTGGACCTCGCGGCACCGTGCACGTCGCGGAACAAAAGAATGAAAGCGCGAATGAATACTTGCCCGATAATCAGCAAAAAATCAGATACGCACCGATTACCAGCCGCCCAATCAACCCTCAAGAAATGATTGAGCCGCGTCAGGTTTTGCTCAATGAATTTCTTACAAAAAATTAATTCACGGGCCAATGATCCGACACTTTCCGGCCCCTCTTTGTACGATACCGCACCATCGGGCAAACCCGATATCAGAGGGCTATTGATTCTATTTTCAGGTGGAATTCTGGGCGCAAATGTCGAGATTGAATTCCCGCAGTTGATGCCGGAAAGTGATTGTCGTGGCGGCTGATCGGCCCGATGGAATCCGTCGAATTGATATGCAAACAGAGTGCATGAACGGGCCGCACGCAACGGCGGGCGCGCGGGCGAATATACGCACCGGGCCTTGCGGACGGCCCGGCGCGCAGCACGGCATCACGCCGCTTTCGGCTTCGCGAGCTGGTCCGCGACGGGCAGGCTGCGGATGCGCGTGCCCGTCGCCGCGAAGATCGCGTTGGTCAGCGCCGGTGCGACCGGCGGCAGCCCCGGCTCGCCGACGCCGCCGAGCGGCGTCGCATAGTCGTCCGGTGTCCGCGGCATCGATCATGCAGGGATCGGTGTGGCGTCCGCGAATGCGGAACGTGTATGGCTGTCAGTATCCGTGGCCGACGCTGTGCCGCGGAAGGGCTATTCCGCGAAAACACTTTGGCATCCGGGGGACATTCGCATTTTCTGCAGAATGTGCAACGCACCGGGAGCGCACGTGTATCCCGTGACGCGACAGGAGAAACGGCAGATCTTCGCGAACGCCGTGCTCGCGGTCTGCTTCAGCAGGTACTTGCGCTGCGACGACAGCGGCGTCTCGCCGAACCTGCACGGGGCCGCCGATTCGATCCTGCCGATGTAGCCGCGAAAGTCGTCGTCCGAGCAGCCATCCTGGCGTGCGGCCCACGGCGCCGGGAAGCGCGGCGCGTCATGCGCGTCGCGCCGGTCCCGTCATCACTGCTCGACATGCATTGCAACGTTCGACGGTCTCGACAGGACGATACCGTGTGCCGTCAGTTCGACGATGCGCGCGCGGGTCGCGGCGACCAGTTCCGCGTCGTGGGTCGACATCAGCACGACCGACGTCGGCGCCGCGGCCGCAATCATCCGGCACAGCTGCGCATGTGCGGCGGCATCGAGTGCATTGCTCGGTTCGTCGAGCAGTATCAAGGCCGGAGGGCCCATGAACGCACCGACCAGAAATACCTTGCGGCGCGTTCCCTGCGACAGCGCGCCAAGCGGTTCGTCGGCGTATCGCGTCAACCCAAGGCGGTCGGCCGTCACCAGACCCTGCTCGAGATTCGTCCCCCGCGCATCGGCAATCAGCCGCCATACCGACGATGGTGTCACGAAATCGTAGAACTCCTCACTGTCCGGCATGTAGCCGGTACAGGCCTTGGCCTTGTCCGCTGCACGGTCGATCGCGTGACCGCCCACTTCGACGACGCCCTCGTCTGGCCGGACCACGCCTGCCAGCAATTTCAGCAACGTCGATTTGCCGCTGCCGTTCTTGCCTCTCAGCGCATAGACTCCTGCCTGCAGTTCCAATTCGACGTCGCTGAAGATCGTCCGTCCGGCGTATCGCTTGCCCAGCCCCGCCACTCTCAAGATGCTCATGTCGTTTTCCATCTATTTCAGCATGCCGTAGCAAGCGATGGCACAGCCCGCCGTCAGAAACATGTCGACGATTCGAGACGCCCTCGCGCCCCACCAGCGACATGCAGCCAATGCGGTGGCGAGGCCGGCATAACACGCAAAGACGATGGCGTAGCGACGGCCTTCGTCGGTTGCAATTGCGAACGGCACGCAAATCGCCAGCACATACGCACTCGACAGCCCCACGATGCTCATCGCCGCCGCCCGATTGAAGCGGGCAATCGCGCGTGGCAAGCTGCCCAGCCAACTGGTCAGCCGGCCTGATTCGTCGCGCATCCACCCATGCAGGATCGCGATCTGGTACAGCGCGAACGGCAGCACCACGTTCACGATGCCCCAATGTCGCGACAGATAGTCGGGCATCGAGACGATCCATCCGCAGATCATCGCCAGCACGGCCAGCATCAAGCCGCCCAGCCGCAGTGAATGACCATAGACGTTCACCATTACCGCACGAACGAGTTCGAACGGATTCCCACCGCGGAGCAACGTCGCTCCGTGCTGTTCGCGCTCGACGAACGCGTCAAGCCGCGCGCGCCACAGTGCGACAACGCCGCACGCCAGGGCAAGTGCCGCGCAGGCGGTCCCTGCGCCGCCGAAGCGAAGTGCGATCCACAACGATGCGTTGGCCGCGAACACCGCCGCCAACGCCGCGCGCGAACGTGCGAGCAGCGCGAGCGGCGCGCCCGTCCAGACGAGCGCAAGCGTCGCGACGACCAGCGCAAAGGTTGGGCCGGTCACGATGTCGCGCGCGCCCAGCACGTGTCGCGCAATCGCCGCGGCAAGCATGATCCAGAACGGCCACAGGGCAGCGCCCGTCACGATGAAATCGGCCGCACGATGCGCGCGGATCCCGCCTGGCAAACTCGCGCTCCAGCGGCGCGCGGCGCCACCGAACACCGTATCGCCCTGCACGGCCACAGACGCGGCAGCCAGCATCGACAAGGTCGCCAGCACCGATGCCACGCCGAGTCCGGTTGCGTGTTCTGCCAGCAACACTTTCATCGGCATGCCGAGCAGGTCGAGTTGCGCATTCAACGGTAGCCCGAACACGAAGGTGCCGACGATGATCGCCAGCGTCTTCGCATGACGCGCGACAGCCTGTGCGACCACACGCGAATAGGCCTTCATGCGCCAACCTATCAGCGTCCTCGATGCCCGTTTGTTCGCGGCCTGCAGGCCGGCCTTCCCCGCAGCGTTCACGCGCCTCCCTCGCTTGCCATCGCTTGGCGCACGATCAGCGGACGCATGTCGGTCCAGGCGCTTCGAATGTGGTCGAGACATGGTTCCCGGGTGCCGCCGAATTCGGCCTTTTTCCAGCCGGACGGAATCTCCGTAGAAGTCGGCCAGATCGAATACTGCCCCTCCTGATTCGTCACGGCCTCATGGCGCTGGCTTTCGATTTCCTTCATGCTGCGTTTCTCTTTGTTCTCTCAGAAAACTGTTCTCGTTTTTGAACAAAGATTATTTCACGCCTGAATGGCAACTGTACGGCCCGGGTGTGCATCGGGCTCGCTTTCTCCGCTCTTTTCGAGATCGGACAACCCTAACCTCAGGTTCAGGCATTTCCATAATGCGCGCGCACATTTGCCACGCGATGTCATATGGCGCTCGATAATGGCGCGCATTTTCTTTATCTTGAAAAATTGCATGCCTACGGACATGCAGCACCACCATGCTGCCCGTTATTCTCGCCTTCAGGCGAAAGTAAGAACTCGATGAGTCAACGCCGCCGACGGATGCCGCAATGCTCGACAAAGTTGCAGCGATGGTCACTAACGCCAAGGACCAAGTAGCGGCTGTTACCATGCAACTTTGGTGGAATGACATCATCCTCGGCGGACTTGTACTTCGGCACCGGTGAGAAACTGCCTCGTCAAGCGGCTAACCGCTAACGCGTTCGGGCGGGCTTTCCGTCGGCCCACGCAGCGGGCCCGCGCCCGGTACGAAGCGACAAGCCGTTTTTTGAACACGGACTGAACATCATGGAAGTTGCCAGTATCGCCGGGCACAAGACGCTTGCCATGCTGCGGCGGTATATGCACCTGCGAGCCGACGATTTCGCTCTGAGGCTAGACTGACAGACTCCGAGCAAGGGGCGGGACGGGGATACGTTTCCCGTCACCGCCCGAAGCCTCAATTGGCGCAACCGCGATCTATCAATCAAGAGGGATCGCAAGTCGAATGGCTATTTGCTCGCCGTCGTTGACGAATCGAGGATTCCGGTATTGATGACCTTGTCCACGAAATTCTCCATCGCATTCGCGATTGCCTTCTGTCCGGCGTCCGCCAACGCGTCTGCACCTACGCCGCAAGACCCATCTTGACTCGAATGTCCCTGTCCGCGAAACGTCGTCGCAATCAGTTCCTTACCCGCCTTATCAGATACGCGGGCGCGAATTGCTATGTCTACGTTCGCATCTGCTGTCGGGACGAAGAAGCCGGGGGTAAAACGGACGCGCGGATCGAACTCAGCGAGGTCGAACTTGAAAACCAGTCCGTCACCCAATGTGGGAATTGCACCGCCGTTCCTGACCGCGTGAGGAAAGGCCGCTTCAACCGTCTTCGACAAGGAATTTTCGAGGGTCTCTCCGATATACATGGGGTATCGGTGAGCGCCGCACTGGAACCCCGGCTTCACCTCCTTCCCGGCAGTCGCTAGGTTGTCACTGAACACCACATACGCCTTGTCCTGCTTGACCTTGGTGCTCATTACTTCAGCAGCCCCTGATTGGGACGACACTTGCACGTTATAAGCGCAACCCGAACACAGACTAACCACTGCAAGAGCGGTTAGTGATTTGATCCATCGCATAGCATTCCCCGTAACTCATTCATTTTGTAAGCCATCCCGCTAAAGGAGATAGCTCGAATAGGTTAACGGCAGCAGTAGCTTCAATCTATAGGTGTCGCCGAACATCGGCCCCCTGCAGCGCGCCTCACAATTTCAAATCAACACAATAACGACATCTCGGGGAAGCATGAGGACAATGACATTGGCGTGCGTAGCCATTGGACTATTGACTGAGTGCGGGAAATCCGACCAGCGGACCACGGGAACACCAGTGTCCAATACGAATGCGCCGACAGTCGTCGCGCTTTCGTTCACCATCGAAGGTGCATCGTTGATGCGATATGTTTCAGAACAACCTCAAGTTCGCCAAGGTACAGGTCGGCGTGAATGGCGGAGCGGCGGTGCAATGGTCCGCAACCTCGATTGCGATAGCCGAGAAGGTCGCGACGTTCGGCGCGGATTCGGTCGAAGTGTCGGTGCGTCGCAATGAGGTGCTCAATCGCACGGCGGCAGATTCCGGGAAGTCGCACATGCGTACTACAGCCAGAATCCCAACCATTCAGAGGTCAGCCTACCAAGCATCCACGCCTCGATCTTGTCGTGCGACCGGCTCGGCATTTCAGCTTACGACGCCGTCAAAAATGCTTGTCAGAGTGAGCCGCCGGTCTCACATGGATTGGTTGCGATCGTGGTTGACTACAAACACCTACATGCTGCCCACACGAGCGCGCCGACAGAGGATGAGAAATTTGAAAATAAATATCAGCTAACGCACTGATTCCATTGGCCCGCCCTACACGATTCGAACGTGTGACCTACGGCTTAGAAGGCCGAAAAAGTTGGCATTTCTTGGCGTTGACGAACGTTGCCAAAAATCCTCAAAGTCCTTACCTGATAAAGCTTTTATAGAAATTCCGCCTCACCGACCCGTTGACATGAGTTGATCAAAATTGCCAGAATCGGGTTCCGGACGGGTTCCGGAATCCACCCTACGCAAGGAAAGCGACAATGGCAAAGGTCAATTTCACGGCGGGCAAGATAGCGGCACACACCTGCCCCGAAGGAAAATCCGAAGCCTTCCTGTGGGACAGCGGCGCGCCCGGTCTTGGCCTCCGCGCAAACGCAGGCGGCACAAAACGGTATGTGCTCCAAGCGAAGTTGCGCGGCGCTCTTGTGCGCATCACGATTGGAGACCCATCCGCGTGGAGCATCGAGAAAGCACGCGTTGAAGCACGCCGCCTGAAAACGCTTCTCGACAGCGGCGTCGATCCGCGTGAACAGGCGGCAGAACAGGCCGCCGCCTACGAAGCGCGAAAAGCCGAAGCCAAGCGACAAGATGTGACCATGGGCGAAGCGTGGGCGGCTTATCTTGACGCAAACCGGTCGCGGTGGAGCGAGCGCCATCTGTTCGATCATGAGAATCTGGCCCATGCCGGCGGCGAGCCGAGAAAGCGCGGAAAAGGTGTGACGGTCGCAGGACCGCTCGCCGCGCTCATGCCGTTGAAGCTGTCGCACCTGACCGCTACGGTCATCGCGTCATGGCTCGAAACCGAGGCGCAGACGCGTCCGACGAACGCGGAGCAAAGCTACCGCAAACTGCGCGCCTTCATCCGTTGGTGCGGCGACAAGCCGGAATATTCCGGGCTGATTGCATCGAACGCATACGCCGCTCGCGCTGTGCGCGCCGCTGTGCCGCGCACCAAGGCGAAAGATGATTGCCTGCAACGGGAGCAGCTATCAGCTTGGTTCGACGCCGTCCGCACGCTAGGTAACCCGGTCATTGCGACTTATCTGCAAGCGCTGCTCATTACGGGCGCGCGCCGCGAGGAAATGGCCGCTCTCAAATGGGCCGACGTGGATTTCCAGTGGCGCAGCCTGTCCATCGCCGACAAGGTCGAAGGTTCGCGCGTCATCCCTCTTACGCCGTACCTCGCGGATATCCTGCGGGAACTCAAACGCTTGAATGACACGCCGCCGAACGTCCGTCAAATGCGTGACCTAACCGCCAAGGGCGAATCATGGTCGCCCTCCCCTTGGGTTTTCGCGAGCAAGAAATCGGCCGACGGAAAAATCGCCGAGCCGCGCATCGCGCATAACCAAGCGCTAGCAGTAGCCGGCCTTCCTCATCTGAGCCTGCACGGTCTCCGACGCTCGTTCGGGACTCTGGCCGAGTGGGTCGAGGTTCCCGTCGGGGTCATCGCCCAAATTCAAGGTCACAAGCCATCCGCTATCGCGGAAAAGCACTACCGCCGCCGCCCGCTCGATCTGCTACGCAAGTGGCACGACAAAATCGAAGCGTGGATGTTGGAACAGGCCGGAATCGAATTCAATACGAAGGCCGAGCAGCAAGGCTTGCGCGTCGTTCAGTGAGTAGCCGTTAGAATCGAACGAAGCAGCGGGGAACGATGTTCGCGCATCGCCCCGCCTAACCACGAACGGCCTATAGGGAGGCTCGCATCATGGCTAACGGCGATTCTATGCCGCAACCGGGGCCGTGGCAGCAACGGCACGAGAGAGAACTCGTCGAGCAACGCGGTAGCAAAGAAGCGAATGCGCGGCTGAATCGCGCCCTCCGCTACTGGTTCCGCCGCGATACGTGGACGCCGGACGAAGCGCTCCCTCTGCTGATTGGCATCGATCCCGGTTCGCTTTCTCACGGCGATTCGCACATCCGGTACTTGGACGGCGCGCTCGTCTGCATCGCGGCGGCGATGCATGCACACGGTGTCGAATGGCCGATTGAATCCTTTGACGACTTCGGGAAGCTTGAAGATTTGAAGGCTGTGCCGACCCTTATTCACGAAATGAAATTCATGTGGGAAAGCGGAAACCATCCGCCCCGAACCGCACCGGCTTATTTCATCGAATGGGCGCAGCGTAAGGGCTTCAAGGTGCCATGGCTGGCATCCGCACGTCACCTTAACCTTATCGACTTTCCGGAGAACAACGAATCAAGAGCCACCGCGAACGATAGCGCGTTCGACACTACACCCGCGCGACCTACCGACGCCCCCCAAAGCGCTGGTGCGGCCACGTCCGTAGCTGCAACGAGTACGGCGGCAACGAAATACATCATCAAAGCGCGCCGCAACGTGTTGGACCCATTGATAGACCGTGCTATCGAAACAGCGGAGAGCGACGACCCCAACGCCGTTTTCCCGGTTCTTCGCAAAATGGCGCTTGCCGAGGACGGGCCGTTTACCGGAATCGTCGATGGCGGCAAGCTCGATTACACGGGCGACGATAACGTCCAAAAGAGCTTGACGAAGGAGGCACTAGCCGCAAGGCTGAAGCGCCGCAGACCCGTCAATAAGTGACGGTAGCTGACGATAGACGACGGTAAGCGACGCATCTATCGGTCAACGCAAGAATCTGCAAAAAAATCCGTATCACCTCAATTCAAGCCGAAAGGCAGGTGATACGCATGTCGACGCAACAGCATACGGCAACGCGCACGCGTCGCCCCATCACGACCGAGGAGTTGGCCGCACTCCTCTCGATTCGCCCGCAGAGCATCCGCAAGCGCTATTGCCAAACCGGGGCATATTTCACACTCCGCCCCGTCAAGCTGCCGAACGGCCGGCTCATGTGGCCGGCAGATGCCATCGAAAAGCTGGCCGGGGACCAATAATGAAAAACGCCCGACCCAGCAAAGCCGAATCGAGCGCCAAACGTCAAAGCCAGTTTACTGGAACCGCTAACCTCCGTCAGCTTCGCGCGCTGACCGTGCTGCAACGCCGGCCGATGCCGCGCGAAGAATTGGACGCCGTCGTGGGATGCAGCAACGGCCCGGACCTCATCGCGGGCCTGCGCGCAAAGGGACTCGCCTTGCCCTGCGTGCGCGTCGCTTGCATCGACCGTGACGGAATCGAAGTGCAGCGCGGCGTCTATCGCCTCACGACGACCGACCGCCGGAAGGTCGCACGCTGGCTCACGAAGCGCAGCAAGGGGGCGGCATGATGAACGGTCACGACCACGCCCGCGCTCGCGAAGCCTTGTTTGCGCTTGACGCCGGCTGCGCCCGCGATGAGTGGGTGCGCGTCGCAATGGCAGCGAAGGCGGCAGACCTGCCCGAGAATGATTTCCTTGACTGGTCCGCGACCGGTGCGAACTACGGCGGCGAGCATGACGCCCGCTCCGTCTGGAAGAGCATCAAGCCTGACGGCGGCATTGGCCCGGGGACGCTGTTCAAGATGGCGAAGGATGCCGGTTGGAACGGCGCGCCACGTGCGCTCGTATCGAGTGACGCGGTAACGGCCCAGCCGGGAGCACAAGCCGCCCCAAAGCCGCGCTTTGACGTTGCTGCCGCGTTCGCGAGCTACCCGCCCGCGAGCGGGGACCATCCCTACATCGTCGCGAAACGCGGAAATCCGGCCGCGTTGTGCGTCGTCCCATCCGATGATCCGCAAACGGTAGCCGGTAAGCGCGTCGGCGGCTATCTCGTCGTACCCGCGTATTCGTTGGACGGTCAATTGCGCACGGTTCAATTCGTGCCGCCGCCAGGTCAAGGCCAAAAGCTGAGCGCGCCGGGTGCATCGTTCGGAAGCGACGGTATGTTCATCGTCGGGGAAATTGTCCCCGACGGCGTAATTTACGTTGGCGAGGGTATCGGGCAGGCGTGGGCGTGTGCGAAAGCCGACTATCGAGCCGCCGCCGTCGTCGCGTTCGGTGCAGGTCGCATCGGCACGGTTGCGAAGTCGTTGCGCGAGCGCTACCCGGCCGCGCGCGTCGTGATTGTGTCTGATCGTGGCAAAGAGCCGGAGGCCGAAGCTATCGCCCGAAAAGTCGGCGGCGCATGGGTCGAGATGCCGGCCGACAAGCCGGCGAATTACGACGCGAACGACCTTGAAGCGGAGTACGGTAGCGACGCGCTGGCGGACCTGCTGCGCGCCGCCAAGACGCCGCCTATGCGCTACCGGCTTCAGTCGGCCGACGACATGATGAACGCGCCGCTGCAACAGTGGCTTGTACGCGATGTGATTCCTATCGGCGGAACGGTCTCGGTGTACGGCCCGAGCGGTTCGGGAAAATCGTTCCTCGTGCTCGACCTTTGCGCCGCCATCGCCGAAGGCTCCGACTGGTTCGGTCGACGCGTCGCATCGACGCGCGTCGTTTATGTCGTCCTTGAAGGGGAAGCTGGCCTGAGCAAACGAGCGAAAGCGTGGAGCGCCCGCAACCATCGCCCGCTGCCGGGCGGATTGCACTTCATTACGCAATCTTTCAACGTGCGCGACCCGTCCGATGTGTCCGACCTTGTGGAGTCCATTCAGGCCGGCGGCGGTGCGGGGTTGCTGGTAATCGATACGTTGAATCGCGCTGCGGCCGGTGCGGACGAGAACAGCTCGAAGGATATGGGCGAAATCATCGCGAACCTCAAAATCCTGCAAGACGGTATCGGCGGCGCGGTTCTCGTCGTGCATCACTCGGGGAAAGATGCGACCAAGGGACCGCGCGGGCATTCGTCGCTGTTCGCGGCGCTCGACGCCGCCCTCGAAGTGACGCGTATCGATGGCCGCCGAGAATGGACCGTCGCGAAATCAAAAGACGATGCCGACGGCGCGCGTTACGCGTTCTCGCTTCGTGTCGTTGACCTCGGCGACGATGAAGACGGCGAACCGGTTACGTCGTGCGTCATTGAATCCGACGCCGCTGCATCCCCGAACCGGCAACGCAAGATGCCGACCGGCGGCGCGAAGATTGGCCTAGATGCCCTCGTCGAGGTTATCAGCGATAGAGGGCGCGTGATGGCGGGGTCGAGCAGCATCCCGTCCGGGGTGCGCGCGGTGGAGGAAAGCGAATGGCGGCGGCAATTCTATTTGCGCTACGGCAGCGATGACGACAAGGCCGATACCAAGCGTAAGGCATTCACCCGCGCGAAACAGGACTTGATCGCCGGGGAATTCGTGATGATGTCCACCCCGTTCGTTTGGAAAGTCGGGAAATGACTGCGCAAACCCGGACATTCTCGCAGCCGATGGCGATTCAATCGACCGGACACTGCGCGGACAAAATTCATTCGCTCATTTTCTATGGCCGGCTGGGCGGCAACCTCAAAGCCTTATTCCATAAGGGTTTTCCGGTTCGCGCTACCTACCCGGACAATTGTCCGGTTTTGTCCGGCGCTGTCCACGCCCGGACGGACACGGACACACACCTATAGGTGTGTCCGTATGACCGCGTGCCGATTTCGTAGCTGAAGTTGGAGTATCAGAGCTAAACGCTATTCGGTGGCGCATCTAGGCGAACGCACCAAATGCATCATGCTTTCCGGAAATGCAAGATATCGAATCCATAATCTTCCGAAATCACCAATTCATTGCATAACAAAAACGTCACAATTCAACGACACATCCGTGTTCAGGGCAGATTTGCACGACATCCACCTTTATTTCCGAAAGAAAATCGCGTTTTTCATGCCAATCATTATCCAATGCATTAAAAATAGACGCGCCGGAAACTACTGCAGCCGCTAGAAATTTTCGGTCACTCGGATCAATTTCGTTTTCCGGGAGTTCGTCAAATCCCTTCCTGGCATCGGCACTTGGAGTGATTGACACCAAGCGAATTTCTTCTTGCGAGTACATATTGTCGTGTAAGAATTTAAAGAATATATCGCCCACCCCCGGTTGACCGCTATAATTCAGATAATTGCTATATTCATCGAAAATCAACCCAAGATCATCAAGAACAATGGCGTCGGCGTACTGCTTGGTTGCCATTTTCTCCAAAATCTCGATACAGCGAATCTGACAATCATCGCTCGCATGAGTATCTCGTCCGTTAGCCGAAATCGCAACGTTGGTGTCAATAATGGCCATCATTGACCAGCATCCTTTCGTGCTTGAATTTTTCTACGGAGTACCGCTTTCCGTGTTTCGGCAATTTCGGTCATTTCATCGCCGAAAAAATTCTTAGGCCAATTCTTGATCTCGCCAAAAACATCCAATTCCAAGTCGACCAACGAAGAATTCCCATCTTCGTTATCACAAAAATATATCTTAACCAACTCGGATGAGAAACTTTCGTCCGCAACCCTACGCTGAAATCTTCGCAACAGATGCTCACTGTGGCTCTCAACGATTACTTGAATGCGGCGATTATGAGCGACCTGTAGAATAATGTCTGCAAGACCGCTTTGCACAGAGGGATGAAGATGGATTTCGGGCTGCTCCATAATCACCGTACTACCTTCGGGTACATAGTAGAGCAGCACAATTGCTGGGAGCACTTGCGAAACCCCAAATCCAACGTCCGTCAGAAGGGCTTGCGGGCTCTTATCATCCCGCTTCACAACCGCACGGTAAAGATTTGCCCCCGAACCAATTTCCTCTATTTTAAAATCGCTAATAAGGCCAAGTTTTTTCAGCCAATGGGCGATAATTTCCTGAAACGGCCTATAACGCGTTCGCGGCCCTAAATTGCGCTTCTCACCGCGAAGAGTTGCCGCCAAGATAGCTTCCATCGTGCGCTCACCGCGCCTACCGACATCAGACGGACTCGCCCCGGACCACGGATATTCTCGACGGGGATAATCTCGTAGCGGCCCGAGGTAGTAAATCGAATCCATCAAGGCCTCGTACTTCGCCTCAAAAATACTCAGAAAATCCGAATTTTGATAGTATGTCTTTGCTTGATCCGGAAACAGATACGTTTTTAACGGTCCGGGCAATGCCCATGCTCGTGCCTTATTGCGCACAAAACGGAAAGATGACTCAGGCGGAGATTCGGCCTGAAGCTGATATTCCCGAGAATCAGGCTTTTTCGGCTCGATACGAAATCTATGCTTCCCAAATCGATACTCCAGTCGATCTGACGTAATCGAATGATCATTGAAGCGAACAAGAGATGTCTGAACGATAGATGTGCCACTTGCAAGAACTTCAGTTCGCTTTCCAAATGGATCATTTATCGCAAGTGGCGATGGAAAATCCCAAGAAAGTTTCCACGACAAGACTGCACTTTCGTCATGTCGATGAATGATGTCACGAAAACTCCCAAGATTTACCAGTTGATCTGGCCCACCGAAATCCAACACCAAGCTTCTATCCGTCGCATTCTTCGTTTGCTTTAGCAGCAATAGAAACTGAATAATGCTACTTTTTCCGGAACTGTTGGTGCCGAATAGGCCGGTGACGCGACCCAAGGTAATGTCGAGCTTTTCCCACGCCTTGAAATTCTCAACATATAGACGTTTTAGCATCCCGCATTTCCTTGATGTGTTTCGTTCTAAATAATGGCCGCCGGTCGACTGCAAAGCATACCATTGGCCTTGCTACATGTCGCGCAGCCCGCCGGCCTTCTTGATTGATGGGCCGTAGCAACGGGAGGGGGGGCGAAATCCCTAGTTCGCAAGCACGCGTGACCGTGGCGCAACGCGAATTTTTGCAACGCCAGCGCCAAAACCATTTTTCGGGAGCGAATCATGCCGCAGAAATCGAACGCCGCGAAGGCGCTTTCGGGTACGTTGCGTGCCGACCGGCTTAAGGGCATCGCGGCCGATCAATTGACCGTCGCGCCGCCGCCGCCGGACGGCATGTCATCGCGTGCGGCTGCGGAATGGGACCGCGTCGCACCGCTCGTCGTGAGTTTGGGTCTACTGAGCGCGTCCGACCTGCGAGCGCTCGAACTGCTGGCCGAAACCTTGGCAACGGAAGCGCAGTTACGTGAGACGCTGGACCGTGAAGGGTTGACGATTGCAACCGGGACGGGCGGGAGCAAGGCGCATCCGGCGCTGCGCGCGCTGAGCGATGCGCGCGCCCAAGCGGCCCGGCTACTGGATGCGTTCGGCCTGAGTCCGCGCGGACGGCAAGCTATCGACGCGCCGCCGCCGTTGCCCGCTGAAAATCCCTATGCCGCGTTCGTGAAGTCGGTTCGACCGCAACGTTGAGCGAACTAGGTTCCGGATTGGTTCCGGTCATCCGCACAAGCAAAAAGCCCGGTCATAAAAACCGGGCTAACTCATTGATTCCATTGGCCCGCCCTACACGATTCGAACGTGTGACCTACGGCTTAGAAGGCCGTTGCTCTATCCAACTGAGCTAAGGGCGGTCGAGGGGAAAAGACACGGCGACAAAACCCGGACCGCATTTCACGCGAAAGGCTTCGAGCACCACCACGACAACCCAAAACTCGAAACCCCGAAACGAAACGGGCCCGGCATGAAGCCGAGCCCGAAATTATACCCGATCATCGCGTCACATCACGCGCGACGCGCGACCGGCGGCACCGCGCCCCTCAAACCGGCTGCGGATGCAGCATGAACCAGCCAAGACAGAACACCCCAGCAATCACGCAATACACGCCGAACGAGGCCAACCGCCCGCGCCCTTCGAAATAGCGCATCAGGAACCGCACGCTCAGATAAGCGGCAATCGCCGTCAGCACGCCGCCGAGCAGCGCATCGGCGAGCTGGTCGCGCGCATGGAACAGCTTCGGCAGTTCGAGCACGCCCGCGGCAAAAATGATCGGCGTGCCGAGCAGGAACGAAAACTCCGCGGCCTTCTCCGCCGTCAGCCCGGCCACGTTACCGGCGATCATCGTCAGCCCGCTGCGCGAGAAACCCGGGATCAGCGCGCCGATCTGCGCCAGGCCCACGAAGAACGCCTGCTTGAACGTCATCTTTTCGGGCGGTTGATGCGCACGGCTGCGCTGGATCCGGTCGCCGATCCACAGCAGCACGCCGTTGATGATCAGCGCGATCGCGACGATCCGCAGGTCGTGGAACACGCGCTCGATGCGCTTCTCGAGCAGCAGGCCGACGATCCCGGTCGGGATCGTGCCGATGATCAGCGCCCACATCAGGTGCCCGTCGTCGTTCTTGCGGCCGCCGAGCTGCGCGAAGAAGCCGCTGATCAGCGCGATCCAGCGCGCGCGGAAATACCACAGCAGCGCGAGCGCGGTGCCGAGGTGCAGCGCGACGAGGAACGGCAGCAACTGCGGCGCATGCTTGTCGATGTGCATGCCGAACAGCGCGGGCACGAGCAGCGTGTGGCCGAGACTGCTGACGGGGAAGAGTTCGGTGACGCCCTGCAGGACGCTCAGGAATACCAGAAACCAGAGACTCACGCGTCGGTCCTTTTGGTGGTGATCAGTCGGGTAGAAGAGCGGACGACGCATCGCGCGTCCGAAAAAACGCGCCCCGATTATGCCCAGCCCAGATTACTGCGCCAAGGCATTTGACTGGTTATTGCGGCAATGCACACAAACGCTTGCAATTTGTAAGCGCGCAGAAAGCAAAAAGCCCGCCATTTGCATGGCGGGCCTTGCGATTCCGGCAGAAATTGCCGTCAGCGGCCGAGCTGATAGAAAAACAATACCGTGCTGCCGGTGAACATGCCGAACAGTGCGATTCCCATTGCCATTGCCAGATCCATGGCCCCCTCCACGAAGTGTCATGACCCGGCAACATCACCGGTTTAGAGGCATTATCCAGACCGTCGGCAGGTTGAAAAACTCGCAATTTCCCCGAGAAGGGTTTTCCCCGACCGCCTCGCAACCCGATAATGGAGCGCGCCATCGCGCACCCCGCCCACCCGTTCATACCGATTCGCCATGCCGATCTTCCAGCAGCACGACATTCATGAACTCCACGCCGGCCCGTCGCTCGTCCGGGTCGCCCCGCAATTCGGCGGCCGCCTGCTGTCGTGGCACGTCGACGGCGAGCCGGTCATCTTCTGGCCGGACGCGGCCGACTGGAGCAACCTCGCGCGCGTGCGCGGCGGCAATCCGCTGCTGTTTCCGTTCCTCGGCCGCCATCGCGTCGACGGTGAACTGGGCCGCTGGCGCGATGCCGCCGGCGTGGTCCGCGACCTGCCGATGCACGGCTTCGCGCGCGACCTGCCGTTCGCGGCACGGCCGTCGGCCGACGGCGCCGCACTGTCGATGACGCTCGACGCGAACGACGCGCTGCGCGACAGCTATCCGTTCGATTTCCGGTTCGAGACGACCTACCGGCTCGCCGATGCGCACACGCTCGACGTCGCGCTCACCACGACCAACCGCGGCGACACGCCGCTGCCCTACTACGCGGGCCATCATTTCTATTTCGCGCTGCCGCACGGCGAACGTGCAGAAACCACGCTCGAGCTGCCGCCGACGCGCCGCTGCATGCAGCGCGCCGACGGCTCGATCAGCCCGCTCGAGCCCGGCGCAGCGTCGTACAGCCTCGGCGATCCGGACATCCTCGACCGCTTCCACTGTCTCGACGGCGCGCCGTCCACGCCGGTACGCATCGTGATGCCGGGCCGCCGCCGCACGATCGAGATCGCGCTCGACGTACCGGGCTCGATCCCGTGGTACGCGGTCACGACCTGGACGGAAAAACCGGAATCGGACTTCTACTGCGTCGAGCCTTGGCTCGGCCTGCCGGACGCGATCCACAACGGCCTCGGGCTGCGCACGCTCGCGCCGGGCGCGACGGAAACGGCCACGCTGCGGATTCGCGTGCTGCCGCTCGCCGGCTGACACCGGCCGCGCCGAACCGGTGCGCGCCGGCCGCGCCCGCTGCCCAAAACTGCGGTGCGCGGGTCGAACCCGTTAAAATCGGACGTTTTGTATCGCCTGCCGCGTCGCGCGCGGCAGGGTTTTGCGAGGTTCAATGATCGGAACAACAACGAAGCGGCTCTTCGCGGCCGCCTGCGCCGCGCTGCTCGTCGCGTGCGGCTCCGCTCCCGTCGGCCCGGGTTACTACCGCGTCGAGCGCGGCGACACGCTCTACAAGATCGCGCGCGAGAATCGCACGTCGACGGCCAACATCGTGCGCTGGAACCAGATCACGAACCCCGACGCGATCGAAGTCGGCCAGGTGCTGCGGGTCGCGCCGCCGCCCGGCACGACGACGGCGTCGACCACCGGCACCGGCAGCGCGGGCCGCAGCCGCCCCGCGCCTTCCGCGCCGGTCGAATCGGCGGTCAAGCCGGCCACCAGCATCGCACTGATCTGGCCGGCCGCCGGCAACGTGGTGCGCAGCTTCGACGGCTCGAAATCCAAGGGCATCGATATCGCGAACGCTGCGGGCACGCCGGTGCTGGCCGCCGCGCCGGGCACCGTCGTCTATGCGGGCAACGGATTGCGCGGCTACGGCAACCTGATCATCCTCAAGCACAACGCCGATTACCTGACGGCCTACGCGCACAACCGCGCGCTGCTCGTGAAGGAAGGCCAGCCGGTCACGCAGGGGCAGACGATCGCGGAGATGGGCAACAGCGACAGCGATCGCACCGCGCTGCACTTCGAGCTGCGCTACGGTGGCCGCTCGATCGATCCGGCACGCTACCTGCCGGCGCGCTGAGCGCGCCAGCGTCGACGGCAGACGACGGACGACACGCGATGCCGGCACGCATCGCATGTCGTCGAGAGGGAGAACGGGAAGGTTGTGTCAGCGCTTGCGCAGACGGCCGGTGAACCGGCCGGACAGCGGATCGACACGGCTGGCGAACGCCACCAGCGCCCCGATTCCGAAGAGGCTGAACCCCGCAGCTATCAGAAGCAAATCCATGGTCATATCACTGTTTTGTCGTGATCTTATGCGTCATGACGGAATCGTGCACTGAGCCGCACCCGTTGCACGAGTCCGCACATTCCCTATCTATCCGACGCCATTGTGGTTTCGGTCGCGTGAAATGCCGATGTAATCTATCGACCGATGCCGACGATCGACGCCAAGGAGACTCGCATGCTGCCCGCCGCCGACCGCTACGACGACCTGCTCGCCCGCTTCCGGTGGGACGTTCCGGCCCGTTACAACATCGGCGTGGACGTCTGCGACAAGTGGGCCGACGGCAGCGGACAGCTCGCGCTGATCCACGAAACGGCGCAAGGCGACGTGTCGCGCCTCACGTTCGACGACCTGAAGAATGCTTCTAACCGTTTCGCGAACAGCCTCGCGCGGGCAGGTTTGCAACGCGGCGACCGGATCGCGATCTTCCTCGCACAGGGTCCGGAAACAGCGATCGCGCATCTCGCCGCGTACAAGCTCGGCGCGATCGCGGTGCCGCTGTTCACGCTGTTCGGCGCCGACGCACTCGAATACCGGCTCGCGAACAGCGAAGCCGCCGCGCTCGTCACCGACGCAGCCGGTTACGCGAAGATCGCGTCGCTGCGCGCGCAACTGCCGATGCTGCGCACGTGCTACTGCATCGGCGACGATGCACCCGACGCCCCCGGCGTGCTGCGCTTCGACGCCGCGCTCGCCGCCGAATCGCCGGATTTCGTGCCGGCGGACACCGCGGCCGACGATCCGGCGGTGATCATCTACACGTCCGGGACGACCGGCAAGCCGAAAGGCGCGCTCCATGCGCATCGCGTGCTGCTGGGCCATCTGCCGGGCGTCGAGATGTCGCAGCAATGCTTCCCGCGCGACGCACGCCTGTTCTGGACGCCCGCCGACTGGGCATGGATCGGCGGGCTGCTCGACGTGCTGCTGCCCTCATGGCATCACGGCGTGCCCGTGCTGGCGCGCCGCTTCGAGAAGTTCGACGGCGAAGCCGCGTTCGCGCTGATGGCGCGGCACGGCGTGACCCACGCGTTCCTGCCGCCCACCGCGCTGAAGCTGATGCGCGCGGTGCCGGCGCCGCGCGAGCGCCACGCGCTGGCGCTGAAATCGGTCGCGAGCGGTGGAGAATCCCTCGGCGCCGGGCTGACGGCCTGGGGGCGCGACGCGCTCGGCGTGACGATCAACGAGTTCTACGGACAGACCGAATGCAACATGGTGCTGTCGTCGTGCGCGGCGCTGTTCGATGCGCAGCCGGGTGCGATCGGAAAGGCCGTGCCCGGCCACGTGGTCGCGATCGTCGACGAGCACGGCACGCCGCTGCCGCCCGGCGTCGAGGGGCGCATCGCGGTGCGCCGCCCCGACCCGGTGATGTTTATCGAATACTGGCGCAATCCCGCCGCCACGCGCGACAAGTTCGCGGGCGACTACCTGCTCACCGGCGACACCGGCACGATCGACGCCGACGGTTTCGTGCGCTTCGTCGGCCGCGACGACGACGTGATCACGAGCGCCGGCTATCGGATCGGCCCGGGGCCGATCGAGGACTGCCTGCTCACGCATCCGGCGGTACGGATGGCGGCCGTCGTCGGCGTCCCCGACCCGACGCGCACCGAGATCGTCAAGGCGTTCGTCGTGCTGAACCCCGGCCACGTCGGCGACGACGCGCTCGTGCAGGCGCTGCAGGCGCACGTGCGCACGCGCCTGGCCGCGCACGAGTACCCGCGCGCGATCGCGTTCGTCGACGGCCTGCCGATGACGCCGACCGGCAAGATCGTGCGGCGCGCGTTGCGCGACGCCTGAAACGGTCGTGGCCGTACCGGGCGGCCGGCCGCGCGCCCGGATGGTTTATAGTGGCGCCACGCAGTCTTTCCAGCACACAACCGATGTCCTCCCACCAACACGAATCCGCCGCGGGCGCGTCGCACAGCCCGCTTTACGCCAAACTCCTGGGCGAAACCGCCAAGATCGACTGGTGCGATCTCGAGCGCTTCTTCGCACAGGGCAAGCTGCTGTCGGTTGCACGCGATCTCGATCTCGTGAGCGTCGCGGAAGCGATCGCCGGCGACGACGCGCAACAGGTCACGCGCTGGCTGTCGTCCGGCCTCGTCGCACGCATGCCGGCGGAAACCGCCGCCGACTTCGCGGCGCGCAATCCGGAGCTGTGGGCGGTCGTCGTGTCGCCGTGGGTCTGCGTGCAGGAACGCGCCTGACGCGTTCGCCATGTCCGAATCCGCATTACCGCACGGGGCCGGCACCGGGTCGGCCGCCGTCTCGCACCGGCGCGTCCTCGCGCTCGCCTTCCCGATCGTCCTCGCAAACCTGACCCAGCCGATCCTCGGCGCGGTCGACACGGCCGTCGCCGGCCACCTCGACGGCGCGCAGTATCTCGGCGGCGTCGCGCTCGGCGGGCTGTTCTTCAATTTCGTGTTCTGGGGCTTCGGCTTCCTGCGCATGGGCACGACCGGCCTCGTCGCGCAGGCGCACGGCGCCGGCGACGCCGCCGGCATCCGGCTGAACGTGCTGCGCGCGCTGATCGTCGCGTTCGCGCTCGGCACCGCCGTGCTCGCGCTGCAGGTGCCGCTGCTGTCGTTCGCGCTGACCGCGCTGGGCGGCAGCGAGGCCGTGCGCACGACGGCGCTGGCCTATGGCCACGCACGGATCTGGAGCGCGCCGTTCGCGCTCGCCAACTACGTCGTGCTCGGCTACCTGCTCGGCGTGCAACGCGTACGGCTCGCGCTCGTCGCGCAGGTCTTCATCAACGCGGTGAATATCGGGGCCGTGCTGCTCTACGTGTACGGCTTCGGCTGGGGCATCGCCGGAATCGGTGCGGCGACCGCGACCGCCGACGCATGCGGCTTCGCGCTCGGCGCCTGGATGCTGTGGCGGCTGCGGCCGCGCGGCCTCGCGCCACTGGCCGCGCGGGCGCTCGCGGACCGTACGGCACTCAAGCGGCTGATCGCGCTCAATCGCGACATCTTCCTGCGCACGCTGTGCCTGCTCGGCGCGTTCGGCTGGTTCGCGCATCTCGGCGCCAGACAGGGCGACGCGACGCTCGCGGCCAACGCACTGCTACTGAATTTCCAGACCTTCATGGCCTACGGACTCGACGGTTTCGCGCATGCGGCCGAGGCGCTCGTCGGCGCCGCCGCCGGCGCGCGCGACCGCGCCGCCTTCCGGCAGGCCGTGCGCGTCACGCTGCTGTGGTCCGCGCTCGGCGCGCTGCTGTTCGCGCTCGTCTACTGGGTCGCGGGCGGCTGGATCGTCGCGCGGCTGACCGACCAGGCCGAAATCCGCGCGGTCGCGCTGCGCTACCTGCCCTGGGCGGCAGTCTCGCCGATCGTGTCCGTGTGGGGATTCCTGCTCGACGGCGTGTTCATCGGCGCGACGCAGACGCAATCGCTGATGCGTGCGATGGTCGCGTCGTTCGCGATCTTCATCGCCGCGACGCTGGCGGCCGTCGGCCCGTTCGGCAATCACGGGCTGTGGTTCGCGCTGCTGCTGTTCATGGTCGCGCGCGGCGCGACGCTCGCGCGCTACCTGCCGGCGCTGACGCGGCGAATCGGCGCCGACGCAGCCGCGGCCGGCACCTGACGGCCGCGAAGGCCTGCCGCCATCGTCACTGCACGGCTGCGGGTGCCGACGGCGCCGGCTCGCCGAGCATCGACGGCGGCGTCATGTCGGTCGGCACACCGTGGTAATCGGCCGGATCTTGTGGCGGGTGGCCGCGACGGGCCTGGCGGGGATCGCTGGCACAGCCGGCAAGAATGGACGCGGCCAGCACGGCCAGCATGAAACGGGTCATCGGGAAGGCTCCGTAAAACGGCGCGCCCATCGCGCGCCAGGACCGCGCCGAGTCTAGCGGAATTCCGGGTTAGGGATCGTCCCGCGCGTGTCCTAATATGAATCCATGGCGCTGTGCCGTTGAAAGGAGGCAGCCATGTCGTCTGAAGAGATTGCCGGCCTGATCGGCCTGTTCATCGGCCTGATGGTGCTCGTCGCCCTGTCCTATTTCGAGTCGCGCGAATACAAGCGCAACCATGGCGGCGAAGGGATGATCCATCACTGGATGGCCGAACACCATCTGCTCGACTGGCGGCGCAAGCATTAGGCAAGCCCGCCGTGTCGTCCGGGCCGCCGCGCGCGGGGCCCGCTCCGAACGTGCGCCCACCCGCACGGTGGTCGGCGCATATCGCTCGAATTAACAGGGTCGGATAAGACAACATCCCCGGAATGGTCGAACGCCGTCGCGCGACAACCTGCCGCGCGACGGCGTTCGCTTGCGCGCGCCTGGAGCAGCGCGCCGCGATCGGGATGGCTCAGCCCAGGAAGTGCCGGGCGTAGCGGGCGTTGATGTCCGACAGCCGGAACAGCGTCAGGAAGTCCGCGCAGTTGAAATCGGGATCCCACGCCGGCGCGCCGCAAATCTTCGCGCCGAGACGCAGATAGCCCTTGATCAGCGGCGGCGGCGCGACGACGGTGCCCGTCTGCAGTTCGTCGACCGGCAGCGCCGTATGCGGGAACGCACGGTATTCCGGCGCCGTCAGCGCGTTCGCCGGCAGCGACTGATACAGGTTCGCCGCGTAATGGCCGCCGTCGGCCATCGATACGCTCGCGCAGCCGAGCATCGTCTCGTAGCCGTTTTGCATCATGTATGCGCCGAGACCGCCCCACAGCGCCATGATGACGGCGCCGCTGCGGTAGTCGCTGTGCACGCACGAGCGGCCGACCTCGACCATCTTGCCGCGCAGGTGCGTGAGGCGCGACAGGTCGAATTCGCCCTCGGCATACAGGCGGCCGACCCGAGCGGCCTCGTGCGGCGGCAGCACGCGGTACGTACCGACCACCTTCAGCGTGTCGAGATCGCGCACCAGCAGATGGTCGCAGTAGGCATCGAACGGATCGACGTCGAGACCGGACGGACCGCTGACCTGCGCGCCCATCTCTTCGGCGAACACGGTGTAGCGCAGGCGTTGGGCCTCGCGCAGTTCGTCTTCCGTGCGCGCCCAGGCGGCACGCAGACGGTACTCGGATGTGACGGTTTCAGCAGCGCGCGGCAGGTGACGCCGCGTCGTGTCGAGGGGAAGCGAGGCAAAAGGGAGCGTAGGCGTCGGCAGTTCTCGCATTAGGCTTTCCTGATCGTAAGGAATAGGACGACATGCCAGCCAATGTAGTAACCGGTCGTTACCGTTCTGTGGCACGACCGTGTCCTTTCAATGACGTGTCGCCGAATTGACTTTAGCAGAAAGCTTGCGAAACCGTATGATCAAAGCCCGCAAACCCCTTCAGGCCAGCTCCGGCGTCAATACTGCGCGCAGCACGGCCTGATGGTTGCCGTCGCGCGTGCGGCTCGCGAGCCACACGATGCCGCCCTTCTTGATGCTCCAGCTGTCGTCGTTGCCGGCCATCAATTGCGCCGCGACGCTGCCGAGCGTCGGCTGATGTCCGACGATCACGACCGTCGGCGCGATGCCGTCCGGCCAGCCGGCGGCGGCCAGCACGTCATCGACGCTACCGCCCGGCGCGAGCGCATCGACGGTCCGGTACTGGTCGGTCAGCGCCTCGACCGTCTGCACGGTGCGCGCCGCCGGGCTCGCGAGGATCACGCTGTTCGACTCGAGCCGGCTGCGCAGCCATTTGGCCATGGCCTGCGCTTCCTTGCGCCCGCGGGCCGTCAACTGGCGTGCGAGGTCGTTTGCCGCGTAGTCTTCGGCTTCGGCGTGGCGCCACAGGATCAGGTTCATCATGATGTCTCCTTCCATGCTTCGACGAATGGTTCGGCCGACCACCCGCGGGCCGGACGATCACACTTCGAATTGTCGCCAATCGCGAGCGGTTCGTGATGATGTGCGCCGTATGCAAAACGTGATTGACCCGGCCACCCATTAGACGATAGAATCTTTGGCTCGTCGGAGCGTAGCGCAGCCTGGTAGCGCATCTGATTTGGGATCAGAGGGTCGAAGGTTCGAATCCTTTCGCTCCGACCACGATACACGATAAGGGTTGCAAGCCATCGCGCTTGCAGCCCTTTTTCGTTTGCTCCGCCGTGCGCCTTCTCAACCGCTGCCGCCCCATGCAGAGCCCGCGCACGAATCTTGCGGGAACACGCGATAATGTCCGCGACCCAACCCGCAACCGCGCATGAAAAAAACCGTTTTCAAGACCGCCCTGCTCGGCGCGCTGCTCGCAATCGGCGCATTCGGCACCCTCGGCGCGTCCGGCGCCGCGTCGGCCAAGTCGCTCGACGACGCGCTCGACTGCCATTCGAACGGCCACAAGTTCGTCGCGCCGCTGCTCGCGGCCGGCGACATCCAGTCGGAGCCGATGCACGTCGAAGCGAATTCGGTGAACGCGTTCCGCACGAACCATCCGCTGACCGCCTACGGCTTCGGCGTCTACGTCGTGCTCGGCTACCAGGCGAATGATCCGATCTTCCAGCCGGGCGACGGCACGCCGATCGGCAAATGGGCGTACGGCGTCGTGGTACGCGGCACGAAGAGTGCAGTCGAACAGGCCGTTCGCAATGCCGGCAGCGACGCCACCGTCAAGCAGGCGTTCCCGTTCCTGACCGCGATCGTATGCTCCGACTGAGCATGCCGCGAGGCAAGCGGCGCGAGGGCGCCGCGCCCTCGGTAGCGTCTCGTTACGCGCCCGTATAAACCACGCGATACGGAATCCCGACCTTCTCCCACTCGGCCGCTTCCTGGCTGAGGCTGTAGTCGGTCAACGGGTTCTGCTCGACCCATGCGCTCGGCAGGCGCACTTCATACCCGCCCTTCTTCATCTGCGACACGGAAATGTCCGGCAGCCCGGCATCGGTCCGGCGCCGGCACAGCAGCGCGGCGAGCCGCAGGCAAAACAGCAGCGGCCATTCGACGTCGCGCGCCTGCGACAGCTTGCCGAGCTTGCCCGCATGCCCGAGCACGAGCGCGGCGAGGCGCGCCTGGTCAGTGCGCGAGAAGCCCGGCATGTCGGCGTTGCTGGCGATATACGCGGAATGCTTGTGATACGAGCTGTGCGAGATCGACAGGCCGATCTCGTGCAGCGCGGCGGCCCAGCCGAGGAACATCCGGCCTTCCTCGCGCGCTTCTTCGTCGTCGGACGCCTCGAGCTCGTCGTAGAACCGCACCGCCAGTGCGGCGATCCGCCCGGCCTGCGCGCGATCGACGCCGTAGCGGCGCGTGAAACCCTCGACGGTCACCGCACGCATGTCCTCGTGCTGGGCCCGGCCGAGCAGGTCGTACAGCACGCCGAGACGCAGCGCGCCGTCGGTGGTGTCGACGTAGTCGACACCCAGTTCCTCGAATACCGCGAGCATGATCGCGAGGCCGCCGGCAAGCACCGGCACGCGATCGGGCTTCAGCGCGATCAGCTTCAGCCGGTTCACGTTCTCGGCCTTGATCAGCGCGCGCTTCAGGCGTTCGAGCCCGCCGCGCGAAATGCCGTGCGTGATGCCGGCGTCGTTGAAGCCGTTCGCCTCGACGAGCTCCGCGAGCGCACGCGCGGTGCCCGACGAACCGATCGCCTGGTCCCATCCGGCCTTCTTGTACTCGCTGGAAATGATCTGGATCTCGCGCTTGGCCGCGAGTTCGGCCTGCCGCATCGTGTATTCGTCGACGTTGCCGGCCGGGAAGAACGCCCGGCTATGGCTCACGCAGCCGATGTAGAGACTCTCCATCACGAGCGGCGTGTAGTGCGAGCCGATGATGAATTCGGTCGAGCCGCCGCCGATGTCGACGACGAGCCGCTTGCCCGCGCTCGCCGGCACCGAATGCGCGGCACCCGCATAGATCAGGCGCGCCTCTTCGCGGCCCGCGATCACTTCGATCGGAAAACCAAGCGCCGCTTCGGCTTCGCCGAGGAATTCGCCCGCGTTCTTCGCGACGCGCAGCGTGTTGGTCGCCACCGCGCGCACATGATCGGGATGGAAATCGCGCAGGCGCTCGCCGAACCGCTTGAGCGCCTCCCAGCCACGTTCCTGCGACGCGCGATCGAGCATCTTGTCGCTCGACAGCCCCGCGGCCAGTCGAACCGGCTCGCGCAGCGCATCGACGGGATAGATCTGGCTGCCCGCCGGCGTTTCCTCGACGCGCCCGACGATCAGCCGGAAGCTGTTCGAGCCGAGATCCACGGCAGCCAGCAAGTGGGGGGATGTAACCATCAGAAGGGGGCTCCGTGCGCGTTCGCCCGCGGCAGCCGCTCCGGCCTCGCTGGACGATCAATCAAAGGCGATATTTTAAGCGTGGAACGCTTGCCATTGCCACGCTTCACGGGCATGTACTCGGGGAGAAAGTATATGGCCGAAACATTTATGAGACGAATCGGTTCAAGCGTAGAATTTCCCGATATAAATACATTATTGTCATCAGCACGTCATCGTACCGTGAGAGTTTCCGAGCGTCCTTTCGAATCATCGCCCGAATCACCCCCTACTCTGCCGATGTCCGTCCGCTATCCGCTTCTCAATCGTGAACTCGGCATCCTCGGCTTCAACGAGCGCGTGCTGGCCCAGGCAGCCGACCCGCACATTCCGTTGCTCGAGCGACTGCGCTTCATCTGCATCACCAGCAGCAACCTCGACGAGTTCTTCGAAGTCCGGATGGCCGGCCTCCAGGAACAGATCCGCGACAACCCGGGTGCCCTGACGCCCGACGGCATGTCGCTGCAGCACGCTTACGATCTCGTCGTCGAGCGCGCGCAGCGGCTCGTGCACCGCCAGTACACGATGCTGCACGAAACCGTGCTCCCCGCGCTCGAACAGGAAGGCATCTACTTCCACGCGAGCGACTCGTGGAACGACGAGCAGCTCGAATGGGCGCGCCGCTACTTCCTCGACGAACTGCTGCCGGTGCTGACGCCGATCGGCCTCGATCCCGCGCATCCGTTCCCGCGCGTGCTGAACAAGAGCCTGAACTTCGTCGTCGAGCTCGAAGGCCGCGACGCGTTCGGCCGCCAGGCGGTGATGGGCATCGTGCAGGCGCCGCGCGCGCTGCCGCGCGTCGTGCGCATGCCGCAGGCGCTGTCGGGCTTCGAGCACGGCTTCGTGCTGCTCAGCTCGTTCATGCAACGCTTCGTCGGCGAACTGTTCCCGCAACTGGTCGTGAAGAGCTGCAACCAGTTCCGCATCACGCGCAACAGCGAGCTGTTCGTCGACGAGGACGAAATCACCAACCTGCGCGTCGCGCTGCAGGGCGAACTGCCCGCGCGCCACCTCGGCAACGCGGTACGGCTCGAAGTGTCGGCCGATACGCCCGCGCATATCGTGCGACGCCTGCTCGAGGAAAGCCTGCTCGGCGAGAAGGACTGCTACCGCGTGTCCGGCTCCGTGAACCTCGTGCGGCTGATGCAGATCCCCGATCTCGTCGATCGACCCGACCTGAAGTTCGCGCCGTTCACCGCATCGATCCCGCCCGCGATCGCGAACGCGCCGACGATGTTCGACGCGATCGACGACGGCGACATCCTGCTGCATCACCCGTACGAAAGCTTCCAGCCGGTGCTAGAACTGCTGCAGCAGGCCGCGAAGGACCCGAGCGTCGTCGCGATCAAGCAGACGATCTATCGCACCGGCACCGATTCGCCGCTGATGGACGCGCTGATGGAAGCCGCGCGCAACGGCAAGGAAGTGACCGTCGTCGTCGAGCTGCTCGCGCGCTTCGACGAGGAAACCAACATCAACTGGGCGTCGCAGCTCGAAGCCGTCGGCGCGCACGTCGTGTACGGCGTGGTCGGCCACAAGTGCCACGCGAAGATGATGCTGATCGTGCGGCGCGTCGTGCAGAACGGCAAGGCGTCGCTGCGCCGCTACGTGCACCTCGGCACCGGCAACTATCACCCGCGCACCGCCCGCCTCTACACCGACTTCGGGCTGATGACGGCCGACCAGAAGATCTGCGAGGATGTCCATCACGTGTTCCAGCAGCTGACCGGGATCGGCGGCGAGCTCACGCTGCACGAGCTGTGGCAGTCGCCGTTCACGCTGCATCCGCGCATCATCGAATCGATCCGCGCGGAGATCGACAATGCACGCGCCGGCAAGCGCGCGCGCGTGGTCGCGAAGATGAACGCGCTGCTGGAGCCGTCGGTGATCGCCGCGCTGTACGAAGCGTCGCAGGCCGGCGTGAAGGTCGACCTGATCGTGCGCGGCGTGTGCGCGCTGAAGCCGGGCGTGCCGGGGCTGTCGGACAACATCACGGTGCGCTCGATCGTCGGGCGCTTCCTCGAACACCACCGCATCTACTATTTCCACGCGGGCGGCGCCGAGGACGTGTATCTGTCGAGCGCCGACTGGATGGACCGCAACCTGTTCCGCCGCGTCGAAGTCGCGTTCCCGATCCGCGAGCGCAAGCTGAAGCGCCGCGTGATCGCCGAAGGGCTGTCGGTCTGTCTCGGCGACAACCAGTCGGCCTGGCAGATGCTCAGCGACGGCCACTACCGCCGGCGGCGCGCGGGCAAGACGATCCGCAATGCGCAACTCGGGCTGCTCGCGAAGTTCTGTTCGTAGACATACGGCGCGGTTTCGCGTGCCGCGTAACAAGCAAAAAAGCACAGCCCGAGGGCTGTGCTTTTTTCATTCCGCCGGGGTGCCGATGTGAGGCGCCGCTTCGCGTGACGCGCTCACGCCTCGAACGCGGCCGGCCGGATCGCGATGATCCGCGAGCCCGGGAAGCGCGCGGTGAACGTGCTGCCGCGCCCTTCCTCGCTCTGCACGTACAAGTGCGAGTCGTGCCGCTGCAGCACGTGCTTGACGATCGCGAGGCCGAGCCCCGTACCGCCCGTATCGCGCGAGCGGCTACGATCGACGCGGTAGAAGCGTTCGGTCAGCCGCGGCAGGTCGGCGGCCGGAATGCCGAAGCCGCTGTCGGTGACGGAGAACACGCCCTGCGCGCCCTCGCGCCGCCACGACACGAGAATCTTGCCGCCGTCCGGCGTATAGCGGATCGCGTTGGTCACGAGATTCGCGAACGCACTGAACACTTCGGTCTGCGCGCCCGTGACACCGAGCGTCTCGTCGATCGCGAACGCGATCTCGTGATGCCCGTTCGACAGCGTCTGCGCATCCTCCTTGAGATGGTCGAACACGGCACGCATGTCGATCGCGTGATCCATCGGCGGCTTGCTTTCGCCCTCGAGCTTCGCGAGCACCAGCAGGTCGGTGACGATGTGCCGCATCCGCGACGCCTGCTGCTCCATCATCTCGAGATAGCGCGCGCGATCTTCCTCGTTCAGCGGCAGTTCGCGCATCGTCTCGAGGAAGCCCGACAGCACGGTGAGCGGCGTCTTCAGTTCGTGCGACACGTTCGCGACGAAGTCGCGCCGCATCGCGTCGGTCCGCTCGAGCTCCGTGATGTCCTGCGTGAGCAGCAGCTTGCGGTTCTCGCCGTATGGGAACACCTGCACTTCCAGCACGTTCTGCCGCGAGTCGCCCATCCCGCGCATCACGAGCGTCTCGTCGTAATGCTGCGCGTTCAGGTAACGGACGAACTCCGGATGACGAACCAGGTTCGTGATGTGCTGGCGCAGGTCGCGCTTCGCATCGAGGCCGAAGTGCACCTCGGCGATCGCGTTGCACCACTCGATCTGGTCATGGTCGTCGAGCATCGCGACGCCGTTCGGCGACGCCTGGATCGCCTGGATGAAGCGCGAATGCTGCTGCTCGACCTGGCGCACCTGCGCATGCCACTGCTTCGCGAGCTTGTGCAGCCGGTAGTAGATTTCGCCCCAGATGCCCGGTGCGCTCGGCACCTCGCCATAGACGGGCGCATCGAGCAGACGCCACAGGCGTTGCGTATGGAAGGTGCTGAAGAAGCCCTGCGCGACCAGCATCACGACCGCGAACCCGAGGGCCGCGGTCGGGCCGGCGAATACGCCGACCAATACGCTGATCAGCACGAGCAGCACGAGCGACACCAGAAAGCGCGCCCAGATGATGTTCATGATTCAGCGTCCGAAAGAATGAACGGCATGCCGCGGCACACGGCATGTCCGGATACGTTACGCGTGCTTGGCGAGCCGGTAGCCGCTGCCGCGTACGGTCTCGATCATCGCATCGCAGCCGGCCGGTTTCAAGGCCGCGCGCAATCGTTTGATATGGACGTCGACGGTGCGTTCCTCGACGAACACATGATCGCCCCAGACCTGGTCGAGCAGTTGCGTGCGGCTGTGCACGCGCTCCGGATGCGTCATGAAGAAATGCAGCAGGCGGAATTCGGTCGGGCCGAGATCGAGCTTGATCTCGCTGCCGTCGCCGTGCGCGGCGACCCGATGCGTGGCCGGATCGAGGCGCAGCCCGTTGATCGACACGACGTCCTCGGTCAGCTGCGGCGCGCGGCGGCGCAGCACGGCCTTGATGCGCGCCATCAGTTCCTTCGGCGAGAACGGCTTCGTCACGTAGTCGTCCGCGCCGATCTCGAGGCCGAGCACCTTGTCCTGCTCGTCGCCGCGCGCGGTCAGCATGATGATCGGGATGTGCTTGGTCCGTTCGTTGTTGCGCAGGTCGCGCGCGAACGCGATGCCGGACTTGCCCGGCAGCATCCAGTCGAGCAGCACGAGATCGGGCAGCACGTCGCTGATCAGGTTCTGCGCCTGCTCCGCGTTGTACGCGCGGATCGGGCAGTGACCGGCATGCTGGAGATTCACCGAGATCAGTTCGGAAATCGCTGGCTCATCTTCGACGACGAGAATGTTGCTGGGCATCGGCACCTCTGTTCTTCCTATACGGAGTCGATTAACTGTTGGCTTCGCGATCGAGCGTGTCGCGCGGCTGGTGCCGCACGTCGGTGCCCTTCACGATGTAGATGATGAATTCGGCGATGTTCTTCGCGTGGTCGCCGATCCGTTCGATCGCCTTCGCGATGAACAGATACTCGAGGCCGACCGAGATCGTGCGCGGATCTTCCTGCATGTACGACACGAGCTTGCGCACGAACGCGCGGAATTCGAGGTCGATTTCCTTGTCGTCCTTGACGATCTGCGCGGCCGCCACCGTATCGAGGCGCGCGAACGCGTCGAGCGCGCGGCGCAGGATCGTCACGGCCATCTCGCCCGACACCTTGATCTCGGCGATGTTCACCGCACGCGCGGCCGGTTCTTCGATCAGGCGGCGCACGCGCTTCGCGATCTTCTCGGCCTCGTCGCCGGCGCGCTCGAGGTTCGTAATCGTTTTCGAAATCGACATCAGAAGACGCAGGTCGCGCGCGGCCGGCTGCCTCCGCGCGATGATGTTGCCGCACTCCTGGTCGATGTCGACTTCCATCGCGTTCAGCGTTTCCTCGGCCGCGATCACCTTCTCGGCCGCATCGCGGTCGAATTCGTTCAGCGCATGCATCGCGCCGACGATCTGCGACTCGACGAGCCCGCCCATTTCCAGCACTTTCGACGACACGGCATTCAGGTCCGCGTCGAACTGGCTCGACAGATGTTTATCCGACATGGTTGTGGTTCTCCGTCATCAGCCGAAACGGCCGGTGATGTAGTCTTCCGTTTCCTTGCGCACCGGCTTGATGAAGATCTTTTCGGTTTCGCCGAATTCGATCAGCTCGCCCAGGTACATGTAGGCCGTGAAGTCCGAGCAGCGCGCGGCCTGCTGCATGTTGTGCGTGACGATCACGACCGTGTAGTCGCTCTTCAGCTCCGCGATCAGTTCCTCGATGCGGCCCGTCGAGATCGGGTCGAGCGCCGAGCACGGCTCGTCGAGCAGCAGCACTTCCGGACGGATCGCGATGCCGCGCGCGATGCACAGACGCTGCTGCTGGCCGCCCGACAGACCGTAGCCGCTCTGGTTCAGCTTGTCCTTCACTTCGTTCCACAGCGCGGCCTTCGTCAGCGCCCACTCGACGCGATCGTCCATCTCCGAGCGCGTGAGCTTTTCGAACATCTTCACGCCGAACGCGATGTTGTCGTAGATCGACATCGGGAACGGGGTCGGCTTCTGGAACACCATGCCGATCCGCGCACGCAGCAGCGAGATGTCGCGCTTGGTGGTCAGCAGGTTCTCGCCGTCCATCAGGATTTCGCCTTCGGCGCGCTGCTCCGGATAGAGCGCGAACATCTTGTTGAACGTGCGCAAGAGCGTCGACTTGCCGCAGCCCGACGGGCCGATGAACGCCGTCACCTTCCCTTCGGGAATGCGCAGGTTGATGTTCTTCAGCGCGTGGAACTTGTTGTAGAAGAAGTTGAGGTTGTTGACCTCGATCTTCGCGTTCAGCGGCGCCAGCGGACGGCCATGCGACGCATCGTGCGTGCCGGCGGGCGCAGCGGTGCGCTCGACGGGATTCAGGTGGCTTTCTGCCATATTCATCGGATTGCTCCGCCGTTACTTTTTCGAGAAGATCGAGCGCGCCAGGATGTTGAGTCCGAGCACCCCGAGCGTGATCAGGAACACGCCCGCCCATGCGAGCGACTGCCATTCGGCGAACGGGCTCATCGCGAACTTGTAGATCGTGACGGGCAGGTTGGCCATCGGCTGGCTCATGTCGACCGAGAAGAACTGGTTCGACAGGGCCGTGAACAGCAGCGGCGCCGTTTCGCCGGCGATCCGCGCGACCGCGAGCAGCACGCCCGTCACGATCCCGCCGACCGACGCGCGCAGCGTGATCTTCAGCACCATGCGCCACTTCGGCGTGCCGAGCGCGACGGCTGCTTCGCGCAGCGCGTTCGGCACGAGCTTCAGCATGTTCTCGGTCGTGCGGATCACGATCGGGATCTGCAGCAGCGCGAGCGCGATCACGCCGGCCCAGCCCGAGAAGCGCCCCGACTTCGCGACGACGATCGCGTACACGAACAGGCCGATCACGATCGACGGCGCCGACAGCAGGATGTCGTTGATGAAGCGGATCGTGCTCGCCAGCAGGTTCTTCTGGCCGTATTCGGCGAGATAGACGCCCGCGAGGATGCCGATCGGCGTGCCGACCAGCGTGCCGAAACCGCACAGCAGCAGGCTGCCGGCGATCGCGTTCGCCAGGCCGCCGCCTTCGGTGTTCGGTGCCGGCGTCGATTCGGTGAACAGCTGCAGCGACAGGCCGCCGACACCGAGATGCACCGTCGTGTAGAGAATCCACACGAGCCACAGCAGGCCGAATGCCATCGCGGCGAGCGACGCGGTCAGCGCGATCGCGTTGGTCACCTTGCGCTTGCGCTGCAGGCGGTTGCGCATCGCGTCGAGCGCGGCGCCGTTCGGCCCCGGGAAATTCATGATGGGCTCGCTCATTTCTTGCCCTCTCCCTTCTCGAGACGAAGCAGCAGCAGTTTGGAGATGGACAGCACGATGAACGTGATCACGAACAGGATCAGGCCCAGTTCCATCAGGGCGGACGTATGCAGGCCCGGTTGCGCTTCCGCGAATTCGTTCGCGAGCGCCGACGTGATGCTGTTGCCCGGTGCGAACAGCGACACGCTGTCGAGCAGGTTCGTGTTGCCGATCACGAAGGTCACGGCCATCGTTTCGCCGAGCGCGCGGCCGAGGCCGAGCATCACGCCGCCGATCACGCCGGTCTTCGTATAGGGCAGCACGACCTTCCACATCACTTCCCACGTCGTGCAGCCGATCCCGTACGCCGATTCCTTCAGCAGCACGGGCGTGACTTCGAACACGTCGCGCATCACCGATGCGATGTACGGGATGATCATGATCGCGAGGATCACGCCGGCCGCGAGAATGCCGATGCCGATCGGCGCGCCGGCCGTCAGCGGACCGAGCACCCACACGTCCTTGAAGAGATGGCCGATCGGTTTCTGGAAGTATTCGGCGAAGATCGGCGCGAACACGAGCAGGCCCCACATGCCGTACACGATCGACGGAATCGCGGCGAGCAGTTCGATCGCGATGCCGAGCGGGCGGCGCAGCCACACGGGCGACAGTTCGGTGAGGAACAGCGCGATGCCGAAGCTGACCGGCACCGCGATGACGAGTGCAATCAACGACGTCACGATCGTGCCGTAGATCGGCACGACTGCGCCGTAGACATCCGAGTTCGGATCCCACTCGGATTGCCACAGGAAGCCGAGGCCGAACTTCTGGATGGTCGGCAGCGACGCAATGATGAGGGAAACGATGATCCCGCCCAGCAGCAGCAGGGTCACGATCGCGGCGAGCCGTGCGAGGCCGCCGAACAGAACGTCTCCGAGACGGCTCGGCGCGCGTTGCTGCGCGGCATCGGACCGGGAGGACGTGTACGAAATATCAGACATGGGCGCCTGTTCTGGATCGCCGGACGCCGTAACGCCCGGCCTTACCGCACACACTGCCCGGCCGGCACGACCGGGCAGCGAACCGCTGGATGGCTTACTCTGCGGCGACCGGCTTGCCCGATGCGTCCGTCACCTTCGTCTTCCACTGCTTGCGGATTTCCGTCTCGACCGATGCCGGCAGCGAGATGTAGTCGAGGCTGTCGGCAGCCTTCTCGCCGTTCTTGAACGCCCAGCTGAAGAACTTCAGCGTTTCGGCGCCCTGCTCCGGCTTGTCCTGCTTCGCGTGCAGCAGCACGAACGTCGCGCCGACGACCGGCCATGCTTCCTTGCCCGGCTGGTTCGTCAGGATCTGGTAGAACGACTTCGACCAGTTCGCGCCTGCAGCAGCGGCCTTGAACGTTTCGGTCTTCGGCTCGACCACCGTGCCCGTCGAGTTCTTCAGGGCCGTGTAGATCATGTTGTTCTTCTTCGCGTACGCCCACTCGACGTAGCCGATCGCGCCCGGCAGGCGCTGCACGAACGCCGCGACGCCGTCGTTGCCCTTGCCGCCCGTACCCGTCGGCCAGTTGACCGTCGTGCCTTCGCCGATCTTCGACTTCCATTCGTCGTTGACCTTCGACAGGTAGTTCGTCCAGATGAAGCTCGTGCCCGAGCCGTCAGCGCGGCGAACGACCGCGATGTCCGTATCCGGCAGCTTGACCTTCGGGTTCAGCGCGGCGATCGCCGGGTCGTTCCACTTCTTGATCTTGCCGAGATAGATGTCGCCGAGCACCGGGCCCGACAGCGTCAGTTCGCCAGCCTTCACGCCCGGCACGTTGATCACCGGCACCACGCCGCCGACCACCGTCGGGAACTGGAACAGGCCTTCCTTCGCGAGTTCGTCATCCTTCAGCGGCGCGTCCGAACCGGCAAAATCGACCGTCTTCGCGACGATCTGCTTCAGGCCGCCCGACGAGCCGATACCCTGGTAGTTCACCTTCGCGCCGCCGGACTGCTGGTAGTCCGCAGCCCATTTCGTATAGATCGGCATCGCGAACGTGCTGCCTGCGCCCGTGATGTCGGCAGCTTGCGCGGCGACTGCGAAAAGCGCGCCAGCCAGGCCGGCAATCGCGGTTTGCATCAATTTCATGAGACCTCCAGTGTGTGAGCGGATGACTACGGCACCGCGAAGGTTAGGGGCTCCTCATGACGATAATGTGACAATCGATGAAACTGGCGTGACAGTAACATGACTGGTTGAAAGGGTGTAGCGGGCCCGGTTCGGGCAGCAGCACAAGCGCGGCGTGGCGGGGTTGGCGGCAAGAATTGCCGGTCGGGAAGAGGCAGATCCGCGCCCGCCGATGCGGGTTGCGAGCGGATCGTATCGCAGCGCGCGCGGGCCGGAAAGCCCCTTGCCGCGGCTGTCACGATTCAGGGACGGAGGATTTCTTTGATCAGATGAAATCCGCGTCGAAAGCGCCTTCTGTTTAATAGCGCAAACCTTTGCGTCTGACGAATTGCGGCGCCCGCAGGCGCCGCATGTCGAATCACCGGGGCGGCGGCGCGCACACGGCCGGACCGTCGCGCGCCGTCGCCGAGCCGGTTCAGGCCGTCGCCGCGCGCACCGCGTCGGCGATCGCTTCCGCGTGACGCGTCGCGTCGGCCGCATGCCGGGCCTCGACCATCACGCGCAGCACGGGCTCCGTGCCCGACGCGCGGATCAGCACGCGGCCGTGACCGGCCAGCGCGCCTTCGGCCGCGTCGATCGCCGCGCGAATCGATGCGTTGCCCTTCCAGTCGGCACCCGGTTTCATCCGCACGTTGATCAGCTTCTGCGGGAACAGCGTGACGCCGTCGAGCATCTGCGCAAGCGTGCGGCCGCTGCGCTTGAGCGCGGCCAGCACGAGCAGCGCCGACACGATGCCGTCGCCGGTCGAGTGGCGGTCGAGCGACAGGATGTGGCCCGAGCCTTCCGCGCCGAGCTGCCAGCCGCGCTCGCGCAACTGTTCGAGCACGTAGCGGTCGCCGACCGCCGCGCGCACGAACTCGACGCCCTCACGCTGCAGCGCAACTTCGACCGCGAGGTTCGTCATCAGTGTGCCGACCGCGCCGTCGACCTTGCCGACGGTCGCGATGCGGTCCTTCACGAGCACGTAGAGCAGCTCGTCGCCGTTGTACAGCCGGCCGGTCGAATCGACGACCTGCAGGCGGTCCGCATCGCCGTCGAGCGCGATGCCGAGGTCCGCATGGTTCGCCCGCACCGCGCGCATCAGCGCGTCGGGCGCCGTCGCGCCGACCCCGTCGTTGATGTTGAAGCCGTTCGGCGCGACGCCGACCGGGATCACGTCCGCGCCGAGCTCGTGGAACACGTGCGGCGCGATCTGGTACGCGGCGCCGTGCGCGCAATCGATCACGAGCTTCAGCCCGCGCAGATCGTAGGCGGCCGGGAACGTGCTCTTGCAGAACTCGATGTAGCGGCCGGCCGCATCGTCGAGGCGGCGCGCCTTGCCGAGCCGGTCCGACGATGCGCATTCGAGCGGCTTGTCGAGCCATGCCTCGATTTCGGCTTCCGTTTCGTCGGGCAGCTTGTTGCCGTCGGCGGAGAAGAACTTGATCCCGTTGTCCTGGTACGGGTTGTGCGATGCGCTGATCACGACGCCGGCCGACAGGCGCAGCGCGCGCGTGAGATACGCGACGCCCGGCGTCGGCATCGGGCCGGCCAGCATCACGTCGACGCCGGCCGCCGAGAAGCCGGCCTCGAGCGCGGCCTCGAGCATGTAGCCCGACACGCGCGTGTCCTTGCCGATCAGTACCGTCGGCCGTGCACCGGCCGCGACGTCGGCCGCACCGGCCAGTACCTTGCCGGCTGCATAGCCGAGACGCAACACGAAATCAGGCGTGATGGGCGCCTCGCCCACCGTGCCGCGAATGCCGTCCGTGCCGAAATATCGACGTCCCATGGCGAACCTTCCTCCTTCGTCTTTCTGATTTCTGACTTATCGTTGCCGCGCGGCTTCGCGCACGGCGTTCCAGACCTTCAACGCATCGACCGTCGCCGCGACGTCGTGCACGCGCACGATCGCAGCTCCACGCTCGAGCGCGCACAACGCGGCCGCCACGCTCGCCGCGACGCGTTCCATCGGCGGCTTGCCGCCGATCACCGCGCCGAGCATCGACTTGCGCGACATGCCCGCGAGAATCGGATACGCGCGCCCGTCGGGCCGCGCCGGCGCCGTGTCCGGCAACGCGGCCAGCAGCGCGTAGTTGTCGTCGACCACCGCCTTGCCGAACCCGAAGCCCGGATCGACGCAGATCCGTTGCGGCGCGACGCCCGCGTCGCGCAGCGCCTGCGCGCGCGCGGCGAGAAAATCGCGCACGTCGCTCACGACGTCGCCGTAATCGGGCTCGCCGACCTGCATCGTCTGCGGCTCGCCGAGCATGTGCATCGCGCACAGCCCGCTGTTACCCTCGCGCACCGCATCGATCGCGCCCGGCTGACGGAAACCCCAGATGTCGTTGATCAGGTCCGCGCCGGCAGCGAGCGCCGCGCGCATCACGGCCGGCTTGTAGGTGTCGATCGACAGCGGCACGTTCAGCGGCCGCAACGCTTCGACCAGCGGGATCACGCGCGCGAGTTCCTCGTCGAGCGGCACGGGCGGCGCGCCGGGGCGTGTCGACTCGCCACCGATGTCGATCAGGTCGACGCCTTCGGCGATCATCCGCTCGGCCTGGCGCAGCGCATCGTCGCGCGCGAGGAAGCGGCCGCCGTCGGAGAACGAATCGGGGGTGGCGTTCAGAATGCCCATCACGAGCGGGCGCTCGAACGTCAGGGAGAAACGGCCGCACTGCAGCGGCGCTGGAATGGATGCTGAAACAGCGGAATCGGGCACGGGCGGGAGGCGTTGATGAATGCAAAACGGGCCGGTGTGAAGCCACACCAGCCCGTGAACGGTGCTACGGCGAAGGTCAGGCCGGCGAAGCAGGCGCCGGCGCGTTGCCGGGCTTCACTTCGGCGGTGGTGCCGCCGCCCGACGAATCGCCGCCGACAGCCGGCGAACTCTTCGGCGAGCGCGGCGGACGCCCTTCCATGATGTCGTTGATCTGATCGGCGTCGATCGTTTCCCACTCCATCAGCGCGGCCGTCATTGCCTCCACCTTGTCGCGGTTCTCTTCAAGCAGGCGGCGTGCAAGGCCGTACTGTTCGTCGAGCACGCGGCGGATTTCGCCGTCGACCTTCTGCTGCGTCGCTTCCGAGATCGTGCGCGTGAAGCCTCGGCCGAACGGGCCGTTGTCGCTCTCGTCGTCGACGTAGACCATCGGCCCGAGCGCGTCGGTCATGCCGAAACGGGCCACCATCGCGCGTGCCGTCTGCGTGGCCTTGTTGAAGTCGTCCGACGCGCCGGTGCTGATCAGGTTCAGGAACAGCTCCTCGGCCACGCGGCCGCCGAACAGGATCGCCAGGCGGTCGAGCAGGTAATCCTTCGAATACGTCTCGTTGTCATGCTCCGGCAGCTGCCACGTGACGCCCAGCGCGCGACCGCGCGGGATGATCGTGACCTTGTGTACCGGATCGGCCTTCGGCAGCAGCTTCGCGATCACCGCGTGGCCCGACTCGTGGTAAGCCGTGGCGCGCTTCGCTTCCTCGCGAATCACCGCCGACTTGCGCTCCGGACCCATGAAGATCTTGTCCTTCGCGTCCTCGAAATCCTGCATCTCGACGATGCGCTTGCCGCGGCGGGCGGCGAACAGCGCCGCTTCGTTCACGAGGTTCGCGAGATCGGCGCCCGAGAAGCCCGGCGTGCCGCGCGCGATGACCGCTGCGTCGACGTCGTTCGCGATCGGCACCTTGCGCAGGTGCACGCGCATGATCTGCTCGCGGCCGCGGATGTCCGGCAGGCCGACATAGACCTGGCGGTCGAAACGACCCGGACGCAGCAGCGCCTTGTCGAGCACGTCGGAACGGTTGGTCGCGGCGATCACGATCACGCCCGAGTTCGCTTCGAAGCCGTCCATCTCGACCAGCATCTGGTTCAGCGTCTGCTCGCGCTCGTCGTTGCCGCCGCCCATGCCGGCGCCGCGATGACGGCCGACCGCGTCGATTTCGTCGATGAACACGATGCACGGCGCGTGCTTCTTCGCCTGCTCGAACATGTCGCGCACACGGGCCGCGCCGACGCCGACGAACATTTCGACGAAATCGGAGCCCGAGATGCTGAAGAACGGCACCTTCGCTTCACCGGCGATCGCGCGGGCCAGCAGCGTCTTGCCGGTACCCGGAGGGCCGACGAGCAGCACGCCGCGCGGAATGCGACCGCCCAGCTTCTGGAATTTCTGCGGGTCGCGCAGGAAGTCGACGAGCTCGGACACTTCCTCCTTCGCTTCGTCGCAGCCCGCGACGTCGGAGAAGTTCACCGCGTTGTTGTTCTCGTCGATCAGCCGCGCGCGCGATTTCCCGAACGAGAATGCGCCGCCTTTGCCGCCTCCCTGCATCTGCCTCATCATGTAGAACCAGAACACGATGATCAGGATCGTCGGCCCGAGGTAGTACAGCGCGGACATCAGCGCGTTCGGCTCGTCGTCGGCCTTGCCGCTGACCTGCACGCCGTACTTCATCAGATCGCCGACCATCCAGATGTCGCCGGGCGACACGATCTGGTATTTCTGGCCATCAGCCGGAGTGACGGTGAGGTTGCGCCCCTGAACGATGACGTTCTTGACCTTGCCGTTCTTGGCGTCGTCCATGAACTGCGAATAGGACACACCTTCCTGGACGCGGGGCTTGTCGAACTGCTTGAACACCGTAAACAGCACCAGTGCGATCACCAGCCACACTGCTGCCTTCGAAAACATATTGTTGTTCAAAGCACCACTCCTTCACTCGTAGACGAGCGCCTACATTTTCCTTGCGGCGCTCCTCGGTCATTCTAATCCAGTCCGACCACCCCTGCCATAAGGATTGACAACCGCCGCGATAGCGCTTCGCTTGTCTGGCAAGGGCCGGAGCCCGTTTGCGGCACGCCGCTGCGCGTCAGCGCGGATGCTTCAGATGCCGACCCAAAATGAACGTTTCGGACGATTTGTCGCGGGACGCCTTCGGCTTGCGCGGCGCGACAGTCTTAAACTGCTGTTTGAACTTTTCGACGATCTGGCTGTAGCCGCTGCCGTGAAAGCACTTCACGAGCAGCGCACCGTCCGGCTTCAGATGATTCTGCGCGAATTCGAGCGCCAGATCGCACAGATGCTCGATGCGCGCCGCGTCCGCCGAGGCCACGCCGGAGAGGTTGGGGGCCATGTCGGAAATAACAAGGTCCACCGCGCGACCTTCGAGCACTTCTTCGAGCCGGTGGAGGACGTCGTCCTCGCGGAAATCGCCCTGCAGGAAGTGGACGTCGGCGATCGGCTCCATCGGCAGGATGTCGAGCGCCACGATCGTGCCGTCGATGCCGCCTTCGCGCTCCGCGTCGCGCTTCTTGCCCTGCGCGAGCTTGTTGCGGGCATACTGGCTCCAGCTGCCCGGCGTCGCGCCGAGGTCGACGATCACCTGGCCCGGACGGATCAGCTTGTCCTGCTCGTCGATTTCCTTCAGCTTGTACGCGGCGCGCGCGCGATAGCCCTCCCGCTGCGCCATTTTGACGTACGGGTCGTTGATGTGGTCGTGCAGCCAGTGCTGGTTAAAGCGGTTTTTTGCCATTCGAGAGAGAGATTGCTGCTATTTGCTTCGTGAAGCCGTGCTTTTGGCGGATAATACGCGTCTTCTTCGCGCGGCTGCGGCCCCTTCCGGGCCCAAGCCGCGATTTTACGTGGTTTCGGCGCGCGGCTGATGCGGTAACTTCCCGCGATTCGCTTCTGACGCAGCGCGCCCCTATTTAGATTTCGACATTTCCATGCCCGCCCTTTCGCTTTCCCCCGCCGAGCGCTCCGCGCTGCGCTCCCAGGCCCATGCGCTCAAGCCCGTCGTGCTGATCGGCGCCGAAGGGCTCACCGACGCCGTGCTGAAGGAAATCAAGGTGCACCTCGCTGCGCACCAGTTGATCAAGATCCGTGTGTTCGGTGACGAGCGCGACGAGCGCGTCGCCATTTACGACGAGATCTGCGACCGCCTGAACGCGGCGCCGATCCAGCACATCGGCAAGCTGCTGGTGATCTGGAAGCCCGAGGCTGCCGTGACGGCCCCGGCCCGCGGCCGTCGTGCCGGCGCGCTGCCGAGCGCGGCCGAAGCCGTCGACGACAAGAAAGGCCGTGCACCGCGCACCGTCAAGGTCGTCAAGGTGTCGCCGAACGCGAGCCCGGTGCGCCGTCCGCGGCCGGTGAAGGTCACGGTGCGCGGCAACGAGCGCGTGACGGCAGGCGGCACGGTGAAGCGCGCGAAAAAGCGTCAGGCCAGCACGAAGCGGCCGCACCAGGGCAAGTAATCCCGCCGCGCGGCACGGGGCACCCCGTGCCGCGTTGCCCGCGCGGCGCTCAGGCCATTCAGGCGTCTTGCGCCGGCAGACGCCAGATCAGCATCAGCCCCAGCACGCTCTCGACGAGATAGAACAGGCTCGAGACGCCGTGCAGCATCCCGAAGCGGCTCGCATACGGCGAGTTCGCGATATCGGTGCCCGCCTCCATCGCGGCCACCCGCAGCGCGTTCATGAACGGCTGCAACGCAAAATACCCGACCAGCACGCACGCGACCATCGCCGCGACGATCCAGCGCACGCGACGATAATCGCCGCTGCCGCGCCGCACCTGCTGGTTCGACAGCGCGAGCAGCAGCACGCCGCATACCACACCGAGGATCGCCTCGATGCGGAACAGCTGGGCGGCGACCGAGCCGGCCGTCATCCGCTCCAGCGTCCGGAACAGCACGGGCGCGACCGCATACCCGATCGTCAGCAGGCTGCCGACCCACACGGCCGACAGCAGACGGAACACGCGATGCGGCATCACGTCGCCCCGCTTCAGATATAGCTGACCGAGATGATTTCGTACTCGCGCACGCCGCTCGGCGCCTGCACGGCCGCGACGTCGCCTTCGGACTTGCCGATCAGCGCGCGCGCGATCGGCGAGCTGACCGAGATCAGGCCGTGATCGATATCGGCTTCGTCGTCGCCGACGATCTGGTACTTGACGGTGTCGCCGGACTCGAGATCCTCGAGTTCGACCGTCGATGCGAAGACCACGCGGCCTTCGGCGTCGAGCACGGTGGGATCGATGACCTGCGCGGCCGACAGCTTCGATTCGATTTCCGCGATGCGACCCTCGATGAAGCCCTGTTTTTCTTTCGCAGCGTCGTATTCGGCGTTTTCGGACAGATCGCCCTGTGCGCGAGCCTCCGCGATCGCGTTGATCACGGCCGGCCGCTCGACGGACTTGAGGCGCTGCAATTCATCGCGCAGTTGCTCTGCGCCACGCTTTGTCAACGGAATGGTGCTCATAAACGGCTCAATCGCTAAAAACGGCTATAAAAAAAATCACCGCGATTAAACGTATTTCCGGTGAACCGGAAACACCGCTTAATCGCGGCACGTGTTGCTTCGACAGGTAACTGACTGCTTAGTTTAGGCGAGCGTGAAGACCTTGTAAATCATAGACTTCCAGATCCTTCAGGTAGCGCAGGCCTTCGACGGCCGCGCGCGCGCCGGACATCGTCGTGTAGTACGTGACCTTGTGCGCCTGCGCGCTCATGCGGATCGAACGCGAATCGGCGATCGCCTGGCGCGTCTCGTCGACCGTCGTGAACACGAGTGCGATCTCGCCGTTCTTGATCATGTCGACGATGTGCGGACGGCCGTCCTTCACCTTGTTCACGACCTTCACCGGCACGCCGGCCGCTTCGATCGCGGCAGCCGTGCCCTTGGTCGCGACGATCGGGTAGCCGAGGTCGTGCAGCATGCGCGCGACTTCGACCGCCTTCGGCTTGTCGGCATCCATCACGGTGAGCAGCACCGTGCCCGACTCCGGCAGGCGCGAACCGGCCGCGAGCTGCGACTTGAACAGCGCTTCGCCGAAGGTCTGGCCGACGCCCATCACTTCGCCGGTCGAACGCATTTCAGGCCCGAGGACCGGATCGACGGTCGGGAACTTGACGAACGGGAACACCGCTTCCTTCACGCTGAAGTACGGCGGCTCGACTTCCTTCGTCACGCCCTGCTGCGCGAGCTTCTGGCCGACCATCGCGCGCGCCGCGATCTTCGCGAGCGGCAGGCTGGTCGCCTTCGACACGTACGGCACCGTGCGCGACGCGCGCGGGTTCACTTCGAGCACGTAGATGATGTCCTGCTTCGAACCGTCCGCCTGCGGCACCTGCTGGATCGCGAACTGCACGTTCATCAGGCCGACCACGTTCAGCGCCTTCGCCATCGCACCCGTCTGGCGCTTCAGCTCGGCCACGGTTTCCTTCGACAGCGAGTACGGCGGCAGCGAGCATGCCGAGTCGCCCGAGTGGACGCCCGCCTGCTCGATGTGCTCCATCACGCCGCCGATGAACACCGATTCGCCGTCGCAGATGCAGTCGACGTCGCATTCGATCGCGTCGTTCAGGAAGCGGTCGAGCAGCACCGGCGAATCGTTCGACACCTTCACGGCCTCGCGCATGTAGCGCTCGAGGTCGCGCGGCTCGTGGACGATTTCCATCGCGCGGCCGCCCAGCACGTACGACGGACGCACGACGAGCGGGTAGCCGATTTCGGCCGCCAGCGCGAGCGCTTCGTCTTCGGCGCGCGCGGTGCGGTTCGGCGGCTGGCGCAGGCCGAGGTCCTGCAGCAGCTTCTGGAAGCGTTCGCGGTCTTCGGCCGCGTCGATCATGTCCGGCGACGTGCCGACGATCGGCACGCCGTGCGCCTCGAGGTCGAGCGCGAGCTTCAGCGGCGTCTGGCCGCCGTACTGGACGATCACGCCGACCGGCTTTTCCTTGTCGACGATCTCGAGCACGTCTTCCAGCGTCAGCGGCTCGAAGTACAGGCGGTCGGACGTGTCGTAGTCGGTCGACACCGTTTCCGGGTTGCAGTTGACCATGATCGTTTCGTAGCCGTCCTCGCGCATCGCGAGGGCCGCGTGCACGCAGCAGTAGTCGAACTCGATGCCCTGGCCGATCCGGTTCGGGCCGCCGCCCAGCACCATGATCTTCTTGTTGGTGGTCGGCTGCGCCTCGCACTCTTCCTCATAGGTCGAGTACATGTAGGCCGTCTTGGTCGCGAACTCGGCCGCGCAGGTGTCGACGCGCTTGTAGACCGGGCGCACGTTCAGTTCGATGCGGCGGCGACGGACGTCTTCCGGCGTCGCGCCGAGCAGCTTCGCGAGGCGGCGGTCGGAGAAGCCGCTCTGCTTCAGGAAGCGCAACTCGTCGAACGTCAGCGACGCGAGCGTGCGGCCCGCGAGCGCCTTTTCCTTCAGGATGATCTGCTCGATCTGCTCGAGGAACCACGGGTCGATCGCGGTTTCCGCGAAGATTTCCTCGGCCGTCATGCCGATGCGGAACGCATCGCCGACGTACCAGATGCGGTCCGGGCCCGGCTCGTGGATCTCGATCGCGATCTCGTCGCGGTCGGTCGACTTCTCGTCGAGACCGTCGACGCCGACTTCGAGGCCGCGCAGCGCCTTCTGGAACGATTCCTGGAACGTGCGGCCGATCGCCATCACTTCACCGACCGACTTCATCTGCGTGGTCAGGCGCGAATCGGCTTCGCGGAACTTCTCGAACGCGAAACGCGGGATCTTCGTGACGACGTAGTCGATCGTCGGCTCGAACGACGCCGGCGTCTGGCCGCCGGTGATTTCGTTCTTCAGCTCGTCGAGCGTGTAGCCGACCGCCAGCTTCGCCGCGACCTTCGCGATCGGGAAGCCGGTTGCCTTCGACGCGAGCGCCGACGAACGCGACACGCGCGGGTTCATCTCGATGACGACCATGCGGCCGTCCTTCGGGTTGATCGAGAACTGCACGTTCGAGCCGCCCGTGTCGACGCCGATCTCGCGCAGCACCGCGAGCGATGCGTTACGCAGGATCTGGTATTCCTTGTCGGTGAGCGTCTGCGCCGGCGCGACCGTGATCGAGTCGCCGGTGTGCACGCCCATCGGGTCGAGGTTCTCGATCGAGCACACGATGATGCAGTTGTCGGCGCGGTCGCGCACGACTTCCATCTCGTATTCCTTCCAGCCGAGCAGCGATTCCTCGATCAGCAGTTCGCGCGTCGGCGACAGGTCGAGGCCGCGCTTGCAGATCTCTTCGAATTCTTCGCGGTTGTATGCGATGCCGCCGCCCGAGCCGCCGAGCGTGAACGACGGACGGATCACGACCGGGTAACCGCTGCCGCCGGTGCCGACCATGATCTCGGCGTGCACCTGGGTCGCTTCTTCCATCGAGTGCGCGATGCCCGACTTCGCGGAACCGAGACCGATCTTGGTCATCGCTTCCTTGAATTTCTGGCGGTCTTCCGCCTTGTCGATCGCTTCCGGCGACGCGCCGATCAGCTCGACGCCGAACTTCTCGAGCACGCCGTGGTGGTGCAGGTCGAGCGCGCAGTTCAGCGCGGTCTGGCCGCCCATCGTCGGCAGGATCGCGTCCGGGCGCTCCTTCTCGATGATGCGTGCGACCACTTCCCACGTGATCGGCTCGATGTACGTGACGTCGGCCGTGTTCGGGTCGGTCATGATCGTCGCCGGGTTGCTGTTCACGAGGACGACCTTGTAGCCCTCTTCACGCAGCGCCTTGCAAGCCTGCGCGCCCGAATAGTCGAACTCGCAAGCCTGGCCGATGATGATCGGGCCGGCGCCGATGATGAGGATGCTTTTGATGTCTGTGCGTTTTGGCATGGCTTGTGAATTCAGTAAGTAATCTTTGTCGTGGCGTTGTCGTCGGTCGGCAGGCCGCGCTCAGCTCATGGTGGCGAGCGCGAGCTTCACCGAGAAACCGATGAACAGGCCGCCCACGCTGCTCGCCGCGCCCGCCGCGAGCCTGCGGCGGCGGCGGAAATGCTCGGCGAGCCGTGCGCCCGCGAAGATCAGCGTGCTCAGGTACAGGAAGCTCGCGCATTGCGCGATCGCCCCGAGCACGACGAACGACAGCGCGGGATGCGGGAATGCCGGGTCGACGAACTGGATGAAGAACGAGATGAAGAACAGGATCGCCTTCGGATTCAGGAGGCTCACGATCAGCGCCTTGCGGAACGGCCGCTCGCCGTCGACCGCCTGCGGTGCGTCAGCCGGGGCATCGCTGCGCGCGCGCAGCTTCTGCCACGCGCTGCGCAGCATGCCGGAGCCGATGTAGAGCAGATACGCGGCGCCGCCGTACTTGACGACGGAGAACAGCAGCGGGTTCGCCTTCAGGAGCGACGCGACGCCCGCGGCGGACAGCACCATCAGCACCGTATCGCCGACGAACACGCCGCAGGCCGCGCGATAGCCGGCCTTCACGCCGCGCTGCGCCGCGAGCGACAGCACGTACATCGAGTTCGGCCCCGGCAGCAGGATGATGAAGATCACGCCGAACACGTAGGTCCAGATATCCGTGATGCCGAGTGCGTGGCCGAACATGATGCGAATCTCCCGTTCTTCGGTTGCTTCTGTTGCGTCAGGCGTTGCGCTGCTTCGCCGCGTCCATCAGTGCGGTGAAACGGTCGAACAGATAGCCGATGTCGTGCGGGCCGGGCGACGCTTCCGGGTGGCCCTGGAAGCAGAATGCCGGCTTGTCGGTCAGCTCGAAGCCCTGCAGCGTGCCGTCGAACAGCGACACGTGCGTCACGCGTGCGTTGGCCGGCAGCGAATCCGCGTCGACCGCGAAGCCGTGGTTCTGCGACGTGATCACCACGCGACCGTCGCCGAGATCCTTCACCGGGTGGTTCGCACCGTGGTGGCCCGTCTTCATCTTGAGCGTCTTCGCGCCGACCGCGAGGCCCATGATCTGGTGGCCGAGGCAGATGCCGAAGGTCGGCACGCCACGCTCGATGAACTGCTTCGTGGCCGCGATCGCGTAGTCGCACGGTTCCGGATCGCCGGGGCCGTTCGACAGGAAGATGCCGTCCGGATTCAGCGCGAGCGCATCTTCCGCGCTCGCTTGTGCCGGCAGCACCGTCACGTGGCAGCCGCGCTCCGCGAGCATGCGCAGGATGTTGTACTTGACGCCGAAGTCATACGCGACGACGCGGTACTTCGGCGCTTCCTGCATGCCGTAGCCGCTGCCGAGGCGCCATTCGGTCTGCTTCCACTCGAACGGCTTGGTGGTCGATACGACCTTCGCGAGATCCATGCCCGCGAGGCCCGCGAACGAGCGCGCGAGCTCGATCGCCTTCGCCTCGTCGTCCGAGCCGGCCAGGATGCAGCCGCTCTGCGCGCCCTTGTCGCGCAGGATCCGGGTCAGCTTGCGGGTATCGATGCCGGCGATCGCGACGACGCCTTCGTCGCGCAGGTAATCGCCGAGCGTGCGGTCCATGCGGAAGTTCGATGCGAGCGTCGGCAGATCACGGATGATCAGGCCGGCGGCATGGACTTTCGTGGCTTCGACGTCTTCGGCGTTGACGCCGACGTTGCCGATATGCGGGTAGGTGAGCGTGACGATCTGACGCGCGTAGCTCGGATCGGTCAGGATTTCCTGATAGCCGGTAATCGCGGTGTTGAACACGACTTCACCGATCGTGTGGCCTTCGGCCCCGATCGAATAACCACGAAAGACCGTGCCGTCGGCGAGTGCAAGCAAGGCGGGAGAAAAAGACGGCAACACGGGAGGCTCCTTGGGGAACACCCTGCTGCCGACCTGTTTACCCTGCCGCGCGAGCGCCGCGCTGCGTAGGCGCGCGGAATCGCTAGCTGGACGCGACCTGCGTTGTCGAGACGCGAACCCGGCGCGTGGCGCACGAGGCTTCGCGGCATCGCCCGACAGGCGGCGTGCGGCGGATGAACGGGATGAGTGAGGTAGGCGCTAGGGTGCGAGGTTGATCAGCACAAACTTTCAAATTATAGCCCGAAAATGGCCTTATCTTCAATCGATATGGCCGTCCGATCGTGCATGCGGCGCGCGTGACGGCGCGCGGTCGCGCACGACACTCGTTGCTGCGGCCCCGTTTCCGCAGCCGCCCTACCCGTCAGCGTACCGCCGGATCAACGTGCTTGCCAACGCTGCGCGCGGGCCACACGCACCAGACCGCGCTCGCGAGCTGCAGCGCGAGCAGCACGCTCCATGCGGTAACGTGCGCGGCGGCCGGGTAATGGCCGTCGACGGCCGGCCAGTGCGACAGCACCGCGCCGATGCCGATCTGGAACGCAAAGATCAGCACGAAGATCACGAGCGTCAGCGTCGTATTCGCGCGGCCGATCAGATGCGCCGGAAAGCGACCGGCCAGCACCGCGTAGGTCAGGATCCCGACGCCGCCGAACATCCCGTAGGCCGCCCACAGCACGGCCGGCGGCAGCGGCACGCGCGCGACGATCGCGCCCTGCGTGGCGACGAACAGCGCCATGCCGATGCCGCAAAATGCCTGGACGGACACCCCGCGGCGCTCGAGCACGCGCGCCGCCGCGCCGAAGCCGACGCAGCCCGCCATCATCGCGAAGCCGAGCACCGACACGAGCCGCGCGGTGTGCTGCGCATCGAACCCCGCGACGTCGCGCAGGTACGGGCCGACCCACAGCGACTGCATCGCATAGAACACGCCCTGCGTGACGATCGAGAACGACGAAATCTTCCAGAACGCACGGCTGCCCAGGATGTGCCACGTGCCCTTGAACTGGCTGACGATCCCGCCCTGCTGACGCGGCCGCTCGGCTTCCGGCGCACCGAGGCCGATCGCGGCCGCGACGACGATCGTCAGCACCGCGAGGCCGCCGCAGATCACGCGCCAGCTCGTCACGCCGAGCAGCCAAGTCAGCGGCGAGCCGACCGCGACACCACCCAGGCCGCCGACCGCCATCACGAGACCGTTGACGAGCGGAAGCCGGCCGACCGGAAAATGCTGCGCGAGCGCCTTGAACGCCGCGCCGAGACACACCGATACGCCGACACCGATCAGGAGCCGGCCGACCATCATCGTGCCGAGATCGTGCGCGATACCGAACACGGCGGCGCCGGCGGCCGCGAACAGCAGCATCCCGGCCGCCACGCGGCGCGGGCCGAAATGGTCGAGCAGCACGCCGGCCGGAATCTGCGCGCCGGCGAAGCCGAGGAAATAGAGACTGGTGAGCAGCCCGAGATCGGCGGCCGACAGCCCGAGCTCGTGCGTGACGAACGGCGCGAAGCCGAGATTGACGCCGCGGAACACGTACGACACGAAATATCCGATCGCAAACAGCGCGAGCACCCTCACCTGCACCGACGACATCGCTTCTCCTTGTGACTGCGCGCAGCGGCGGCCGCGCTGCCGCGCACAAACGAAAACGCCGTCACCTCGGTGACGGCGTTGCTACGCGTTTCGTCGGATGATAACGCAATCGCGCGGCCCGGTCGGGCCGCCGCGCCGCGATCGCGGCCGCGTTACTTCTTGCCCTTGTGCGCAGCGGCCTTCGGTGCAGCCTTCGCGGGCGCGGCCTTGGCCGCACGGGCCGCTGGCTTCGCGGCACCGTGCTTCGCGCCGCGCGACTTGCCGCCGACGGACAGGCTCGCGCGCTCGATATGCGCGCCGGCGGTCGACGTCGCGATCCGCTCCGGCCCCGGCTCGGCCGGCACCGCGCGGCCGACCGGCACGTGCAGCACGAGCGCCTGGCCCGGCATCGCGAGATCGCGATGCGTGCGGTTCCATGCCTTCAGCTGCGCGACCGACACGCCGTAGCGGCCGGCGATCGCCGCCATCGACTGCTTGCGGCGCACGCGGATCAGCATCTTGCGCGTGTCGGGCACGTCGGGCTCCATCGCGAGCACGCCGTTTTCCGCGACGTCCGCGCTGATGTCCTCGTCGTCGTCATCGCCGCGCGGCACGACGATCGTCGAGCCCGGCTTCAGGCGCATGCCGGCCGGAATCTTGTTGACCGACATCAGCGTGTCGGCGTCCACGCCGATCTTCTCGGCGATCGCGGCCGGGCGCGCGCGCTCGCTCACCGTATAGGTGGTCCACGTCGACAACTGGCCGTTGTAGGCCTTCAGGTTCTTCTCGAACGCCGCCGCGTTGTCGAACGGCAGCAGGATCTGCGGCTCGGTCGCGCCGAGGATCACCGGCTTCGCGAACGACGGGTTCAGCGAGCGGAACTCGTCGAGCGACAGATTCGCGAGCTTCGCGGCCACCGCCACGTCGATGTCGCGCGCCGTCGTGACCGTCACGAAATACGGGTGGTTGGGGATCTCCGGCAGCGTCAGGCCGAACTGCTGCGGATTCGCGATGATGTTCTTCACCGCCTGCAGCTTCGGCACGTAGTTGCGCGTCTCGTTCGGCATCCGCAGGCTCTGGTAGTCGGTCGGCAGGCCGGCCGCCTGGTTGCGCGCGATCGCGCGCTGCACGTTGCCTTCGCCCCAGTTGTACGCGGCCAGTGCGAGATACCAGTCGCCGAACATGTCATGCAGGCGCGACAGGTAGTCGAGCGCGGCGCTCGTCGACGCGAGCACGTCGCGACGCTCGTCCTGCCACATGTTGCGCTTCAGGTTGTACGTGCGGCCCGTGCCCGGCATGAACTGCCACATGCCGGCCGCCTTCGCGACCGACAGCGCCTGCGGGTTGAACGCGGATTCGATGAACGGCAGCAGCGCGAGCTCGGTCGGCATGTGGCGCGCCTCGAGCTCCTCGACGATGTGATAGAGGTACTTCTGCGAGCGCTCGGTCATGCGCTGCACGTAATCGGGACGTTGCGTGTACCAGGTCGTCTGCATGTCGACGAGGTCGCTCTGCAGGTCGGGCATCTGGAAGCCGCGGCGAATACGGCCCCAGAGATCGGAGTCCGCACTGGTCAGGTCGCCGACGGATTGCTTGTCGACGTCGACAGTTTCTTTGGCGGTGGCTGATTTACGGAGGTAGTTGGACGTCGCCTGCGAATCGGCGGCGTTGTTGGCGACAGGGGCCTGGCTCGCGCAAGCGGCGAGCAGCAGGACCACCATCGCACTCAATATAAGTCGCATGAAAATCTCGGCTTCCGACGGCTGGAAATTGCTGGCGATACTACGGAAGTGCGTGCTTCACGTCAATAAAAACACCGAAAACTCAGCGAAATCCTACATTTGCAGCAATTTTTACAGACGCTACCTGAGGTTTGGAGTCCTCCCGAAATCGTCATCGGAACCGGTTTTTCCACTCGCGCATCAGCGTGAATGCCGCCAGTCGATCCGGCACCGTTTCGTGCAGCTCGGCCTCGAGCGTCGCATGGATGGCCGCGCTGTCCGACCGCATGAACGGGTTGACGGCACGTTCGTGCGCGATCGTCGTGGGCAGCGTCGGCACGCCGCGCGCGCGCAGCGCCTGCGCATCGTCGCGCCAGGCGGCGAGCGCCGTATTGCCCGGCTCGCACGCGAGCGCGAAGCGGATGTTCGACAGCGTGTATTCGTGTGCGCAATGCACGCGCGTGTCGCCGGGCAGCGCCGCGAGCGCGTCGAGCGACGCGAGCATCTGCGCGGGCGTGCCCTCGAACAGCCGGCCGCAACCGCATGAGAACAGTGTATCTCCGCAGAACACGTGAGGCGTGGCCGCGCCCTGCCCGGCCGCCTGGAAATAGGCGATGTGGCCGCGCGTATGACCCGGCACGTCGAGCACGTCGAACGCAAGCGCCGGTGCGCCGAGCGTCACGCGATCGCCGCCCGCGAGCGGGCGCGTGACCACGTCGATCGATTCTTCCGCCGGGCCATAAACGACCAGCGGCACATCGTCCGGTTGGCCATCGCGCAGCGCCGCGACACCGCCGACGTGGTCGGCGTGATGGTGCGTGAGTAAAATAGCGGTCAAGCGCCAGCCGCGTTCGGCAAGAACACGGCGTACCGGCGCGGCTTCACCCGGATCGACGGCGATCGCATCGCGGCCGTCCGAGACGAGCCAGATATAGTTGTCTTCGAATGCCGGCACCGGCACATATTCCAGCTCGTTCATGGGCACGCAATCATCGTTATGTCCGATCGTCAAATTATAGACTGGCCCGCCTGGACCGACTCGCCACCCGGCCGCTACGTGCTGGACTGGGAGCAGGCGCAGCTCGACCGGATCGTGTCCGACGTCTTCGGGTTTCACGCGCTGCAGCTCGGCCTGCCGCAGCTCGACGCGCTGCGCGAGAACCGCATGCCGTATCGCGGCCTCGTGCTCGACCCGGCGAGCGGCGCGAGCGCGCCCTACCAGTATCCGTGGGCGCGCGAGGCGCATGCGCCCGAGCATGCGCCGGCCGACCGCAGCACGACCTGGTGCGACCTGCTCGACCTGCCGTTCGAGTCGCAAAGCGTCGACCTGATCGTGATGCCGCATACGCTCGAATTCACGTCCGACCCGCACCGCCTGCTGCGCGAGGCCGAACGCGTGCTGATGCCGGAAGGCCAGCTCGTGATCACCGGCTTCAATTCGCTGAGCCTGTGGGGCATGCGGCAGTCGTTCGGGCGCATGGCCAACCGCCCGTTCGTGCCGGCCGCACGCGACCAGATCGCGTTCATCCGGCTCAAGGACTGGATCAAGCTGCTCGGCTTCGATCTCGAGCGCGGCCGCTTCGGCTGCTACCGGCCGCCGCTCGTCACCGACAAATGGCTTGCCCGCTACGGCTTCATGGAAGCCGCCGGCGACCGCTGGTGGCCGATCTTCGGCGCCGTCTACATGATCACCGCCGTCAAGCGCGTGCGCGGCATGCGTCTCGTCGGCCCGATCAAAATGAAGAAGCCCGTGCTCGCGCCGGGCCTGACGCCGGCGGCCACCCCGACCACCCATCAAGAACACTCATGACCACCGACACCATCGACATCTATACCGACGGCGCCTGCAAGGGCAACCCCGGCCCCGGCGGCTGGGGCGCACTGCTGCGCTACGGCGACCGCGAAAAGGAACTGTTCGGCGGCGAGCCCAACACGACCAACAACCGCATGGAGCTGATGGGCGTGATCGCCGCGCTCGAGGCGCTGAAGCGGCCGTGCCGCGTGATCGTCCATACCGACTCGCAGTACGTGCAGAAAGGCATCAGCGAGTGGATCCACGGCTGGAAGAAGAAGGGCTGGGTCACCGCGGCGAAAACCCCGGTGAAGAACGCCGACCTGTGGAAGCGGCTCGACGCACTCGTCGTGCAGCACGAGGTCGAGTGGCGCTGGGTGAAGGGCCATGCGGGCCATCCCGAAAACGAACGCGCGGACGCGCTCGCGAACCGCGGCGTCGCATCGCTCGCGGCCTGAATCGCAGCCTGAACGCAGGCCGCCCTACCGTCTTTCCCGATTTATCCGACATGCGCCAGATCATTCTCGATACCGAAACCACCGGCCTGAACCCCCGCACGGGCGACCGCCTGATCGAAATCGGCTGCGTCGAGCTGCTGAACCGGCGGCTCACCGGCAACAACCTGCACATCTATGTGAACCCCGAGCGCGACAGCGATCCGGGCGCGCTGGCCGTGCACGGCCTCACGACCGAATTCCTGAGCGACAAGCCGAAGTTCGCGGAAGTCGTCGACCAGATCCGCGACTTCGTGAAGGACGCCGAGCTGATCATCCATAACGCGCCGTTCGACCTCGGGTTCCTCGACGCAGAATTCGCGCGGCTCGACCTGCCGCCGTTCACCGAGCATTGCGGCGGCGTGATCGACACGCTCGTGCAGGCCAAGCAGATGTTCCCGGGCAAGCGCAATTCGCTCGACGCGCTGTGCGACCGGTTCGGCATCAGCAACGCGCACCGCACGCTGCACGGCGCACTGCTCGACTCGGAACTGCTCGCCGAAGTCTATCTCGCGATGACGCGCGGCCAGGACAGCCTCGTGATCGACATGCTCGACGACACAGGCGCCGACGGCGGCGCGGCGAACGGCCAGCGCGTGGCGCTCGCATCGCTCGACCTGCCGGTGCTCGCGGCGAGCGACGACGAACTGGCCGCTCACCAGGCCCAGCTCGACGAACTCGACAAGTCGGTCAAGGGCGCCTGCGTATGGCGCAAGTCCGCCGACGCGGACGCCGCCGAAGCCGCCTGACGCGGCGCCTCACGCGCCGAAGCCGTGCCTGCAGCCGCGCTCAAGCGCGCGGCTGCAGTGCGATGACGGCCATCCCGCCGAGCGCGAGCATCGCACCCGCCACATCCCAGCGGGTCAGCGCGATGCCGTCGACTGCCCGCAGCCAGATCAGCGCCACCGCGATATACACGCCGCCGTACGCCGCATACGTGCGCCCCGCCGCGCTCGGGTGCAGCGTCAGCAGCCACGCGAACAACGCGAGCGACAGCGCGGCCGGCACCAGCAGCCAGACAGGCCTTCCCCCTTTCAGCACGAGCCACGGCAGGTAGCAGCCGACGATCTCGGCCAGTGCAGTGACAGCGAACAACGCCGCAATCCTGATCAGTTCGGTCATCCGGTTCCTCGCAAATTCGGCCCCATCCGGCAGGCCCGCGCGACCCCGCCGCGCGCCGCCGATCATACCGGAGCCGACCCCGCCGGAACCGCCGCCAGACGGGGGATTCCGGGCAATTTGCACGATCGTCTGTCATCGTGCTATCATGTCGCCTGTTTCAACATTCAATCTCTGTCTATTCGATTTCGCAAGAAGTCCGTCCGCGCATTGCGGGCCGGTGCTTCGACCGAAATTGCATCCACAGGAAAGCCCGCCCGACAGGCCCGCTTTTCTCGTTTCGTTGCCCCTCCGGGGCGCTTGCCGGAACGCCGGACTCCGTCCGCGCCGGCATCTGCCGCTCGCATCACGCGGCCCATTCTTCATGAGCGCACCGTCGCGACGGCCCATCGGGCCCGCGTCGAAGCAGTCCCTTACGGCCCTTTACCGCCTCATGTGCAGTAAGCGCTTAAATGGCCTGCCCCGACGCGCAGCACACGACATCGCGCTCGCCGGCAAACCGTGTCGGACGGCCCGCCCGTTCCGGCGCAGTCAAAGGAGTGCATGACCTTGACCGCAACACACGTCAGCCCGACCGCTGCTTCTTCCTCCACGTCGTCCGGCGAGGCTCCGCTCGCCGCGGACGACATCACCGTCGTCGACCAGAGCCTGCTCAAGCGCGCCGTCAGCGCGATGGCCATCGGCAATGCGATGGAATGGTTCGACTTCGGCGTCTACAGCTATATCGCCGTCACGCTCGGCAAGGTGTTCTTCCCGTCCAGCAGTCCGTCCGCGCAGCTGCTCGCGACCTTCGGCACGTTCGCGGCCGCGTTCCTCGTGCGCCCGCTGGGCGGCATGGTGTTCGGCCCGCTCGGCGACCGCATCGGCCGCCAGCGCGTACTCGCCGCCACCATGATCATGATGGCCGTCGGCACCTTCGCGATCGGCCTGATCCCCAGCTACGCGTCGATCGGCATCATCGCGCCCGTGCTGCTGCTCGTCGCCCGCCTCGTGCAGGGCTTCTCGACCGGCGGCGAATATGGCGGCGCCGCCACCTTCATCGCCGAGTTCTCGACCGACAAGCGCCGCGGATTCATGGGCAGCTTCCTCGAGTTCGGCACGCTGATCGGCTATGTGATGGGCGCCGGCGTCGTCGCGCTGCTCACCGCGTCGCTGTCGCAGGAAGCGCTGCTGTCGTGGGGCTGGCGCGTGCCGTTCCTGATCGCGGGCCCGCTCGGCCTGATCGGCCTGTACATCCGGATGAAGCTCGAGGAAACGCCGGCGTTCAAGCGCCAGGCCGAGGAGCGCGAAGCGCAGGACAAGGCCGTGCCGAAAGCGCGCTTCCGCGAGACGCTGATGCGCAACTGGCGCGCGCTGCTGCTCTGCGTCGGCCTCGTGCTGATCTTCAACGTGACCGACTACATGGTGCTGTCGTACCTGCCGAGCTTCATGTCGTCGACGCTGCACTTCGACGAGTCGCACAGCCTCGTGCTGGTGCTGATCGTGATGGTGCTGATGATGCCGCTGACGCTCGCCGCCGGCCGCCTGTCGGACAAGGTCGGCCGCAAGCCCGTGATGCTGGCCGGCTGCGTCGGCCTGCTCGCGCTGTCGATTCCGTCGATGATGCTGATTCATGCGGGCACCACCGCGTCGGTGTTCGGCGGCCTCCTGATCCTCGGCGTGCTGCTGTCGTGCTTCACCGGCGTGATGCCGTCGGCGCTGCCGGCGCTGTTCCCGACCGAGATCCGCTACGGCGCGCTCGCGATCGGCTTCAACGTATCGGTGTCGCTGTTCGGCGGCACGACGCCGCTCGTCACCGCGTGGCTCGTCGACGTGACCCACAACCTGATGATGCCCGCGTACTACATGATGGGCGCGGCCGTGATCGGCATCGTGTCGGTCGTCGCACTCGCCGAAACCGCACGCCAGCCGCTCAAGGGCTCGCCGCCGGCCGTCGCGTCGCGCCGCGAGGCACACCAGCTGGCGCGCCAGCTGCGCGAGGAAGACGACGCGGAAATCTACGGCGTCGTGTCGCCCGCGCGCGCCTGAGCGTCGCCCGCTCGCCCATGAAAAAGCCCCGGCCGAAGCCGGGGCCTGATCGAACCCGATCCGCCCGACCGGCTTGCGCCGGCCGGGCGTTTTTTCATCCGACGATGCGACGCGGGTTCATGCGTGCGCTTCGCAGTGGCGGCAGAAGATCAGCGCACGCGAACGCGACACGGCTGCCTGGGCGCCGCGCGCGGCGACGATCAGGCCGACCTGGCCGAGATTGAAGTCGCGCTCGACCATCAGCTGCGTCAGCGCGGCAAGCGGCAACACGACGGACGGGTGGTACAAACTCGATTCGATCAGCGCTCTCATCATCGGCTCCATCAGGCAATGCATATTCGATGGAGTGGATTCTAGGGACGGCCCGCATCCGGATAAACAGCGCGAATGCGAAGTCACTTGTCAGCGGCGGAGAACAATCGGCACGTCCTTGCCGGACGGGGCCGGGCGGGCAGCGCACGAGCGCGCGGGCGCATAAGACGCAGCGGCGCGACGTGGTTTTCAGCACGTCGCGCCGAACAATAACGCGCGGTCGGACGCGCCGCGGACTGCGGTTGGGTCGATACGCGCAGAATGCCGGCCCGGTTCCGACGCGGCGGGGCCGGACGCGCCGCCCTCGCCCGCCGTCGTTCCGGTGCCGCCGCGATCGACGCCGGGTTCAGGCGAGCGGCGTCTCGACAAACGCCGGCAGCGCTTCCGCACGCGCCGAATGCGCGGCCAGCGCCGGATACCGGGCCGGATCGATCCGCGCGAGCGCCGGGTAATCGGCTTCCATGAATTGCGTGAAGCGCCAGGCGACGGCGACGGTCACGTCGGACTGCAGCAGCCGCGCGCCGCCGAACCAGCCGTTCGCGGCCGCGACGAGCGGCTCGAGTTCGCCGTACGCAGCCTCGAGCTGGCTCAGCACGCGCTCGAGCCAGGGCGCGTGCTGCTTGTCGGTCGGCCGCAAAGCGTGCTCGTACACCACCTGCACCGTCTTCTCGGCCGCCGCCAGCGCGAGGCCCACCGGCACCAGCGTGCGCAGCCGCGCGTCGGCGGCGTCGGGCAACAGGCGCCGCTCCGGCGCGACGCGATGGTCGAGGTAGTCGACGATCAGCGACGAATCGATCAGCGTCGCACCGTCGTCGGTCACGAGCGTCGGCGCCTTCACGACCGGGCTGAACGACCGGAACCGGTCGAACTGACGAAACACCGAGACCGACTCGTGTTCGAACGGCAGGTCGAGCAGCTTCGCCGATATGGCGACACGGCGCACGAACGGGGAATCCAGCATGCCGATCAGCTTCATCGCAAACGCTCCGCTTGAGGGAATGGGACCGACGACTGTAGCAGCGCCGTGCGCCGGTGCCTAGCGCGATGCCGCCGAAACGCGCGGCGAAATCCGCGTCGTCCGGTCACGTTTCCGACACCCGCTGCGCGCCCGGAGTGACCATAATGCAGATTCATCCCCCTTCCGCCTCGAGGTTCGCCATGTGGTACGACGTCGTCGAGCAGCAGCGGGAATGGATGCGCGCCTGGCGCGAAGCGACGCGCCACGCGTTCGACGTATGGCCCGCCGCGACGCTGCCGCACGCCGTGTCGTCGTGCTACGACGACCTGTTCGAACCGCTCCTCGGGCCGGCCGCCGGGCCGCCGCGCTTCGAGATCCGGCGGCCGGCCGTCGACGAGCGGATCGTCGCGCGCACGCCGTTCTGCCAGTTGCGGCGCTTCGCACGCGACGATGCGCGGCGCGCGGTGCTGCTGTGCGCGCCGCTAGCGGGGCACGCGGCCGTGATGATGCGGGAGACCGTCGAGGCGCTGCTCGCGGACGGCGACGTCTGCGTGACCGACTGGGTCAATGCGCGCGACGTCCCGCTCGCGGCGGGCCGCTTCGGGCTCGACGAGTACGTGGCGACGCTCGACGGCTTCGTCGACGCGCTCGCCCGCGACGACCGGCCGCTGCATGTCGTCGCCGTATGCCAGGCCACCGTTCCCGCGCTCGGCGCACTCGCGCTGCGCGCCGCGCGCGGCCACGCACCGCCCGCGAGCGTCACGCTGATCGGCGGGCCGCTCGACGCACGCATCAACCCGACCACGCTCGGCACCACGGCCGCGTCCCGTTCGCTCGCGTGGTGCCGCCGCCACCTGATCGACATCGTGCCGCCCCGCTTCCCCGGCCGTGGCCGGCACGTGTTCCCGACCTATCTTCAGCAGGGCGAGATCGCGCTGCTGTATCCGCAACGCTTCCTGACGCTGATCGAGGACTACGCGCGCGCCGCGTCGCACTTCGACCTGACGGCGCTGGCGGACGCGCGGCGCGCGCTGCGCGAATACACGGCGCTGCTCGACATGCCGGCCGAATACTTCCTGGACACCGTCGATATCGTGTTCCAGCGGATGTGCCTCGCGAACGGCACGTGGCAAGTCGGCGGCCAGCGCGTGGAGCCGGCCGCGCTGCGCGGCGTCGCGCTGCTGACGGTCGAAGGCGGTTGCGACGCCGTCACCGGCGCCGGCCAGACGCATGCGGCACTCGACATGTGCCGCGGCCTCAAGGCCGGCGAGCGCCAGCGTCTCGATATCGACGATTGCGATCACTACGGGCTGTTCACGGGCGCGCGCTGGCACGGCAACGTCCATCCGGCGCTGCAGCGCATGTTCGCGCAGGCCGAAGCCGTTCGCCCGGGATCGCGCCGGCGCCGGGTCAGGCGGACGTGAGGTCGTCGTCCGGCCCGCGGGCAGCATCGAGGAGCGCGCGCACCTCGTCGTCGCCGGTCTGGTCGAAACGCGCGTAGAACTGGCTGATCCCGAAGAAGCGCAGCGGCTGCGACACCGTCACGAACGCATCGGCCAGATCGTCGAACGCATGCTGGGCGCCGGCCGGCGCGACGGGTGCGGCGACCACGATGCGCGCGGGATGGCGCTTGCGCAGCGCCTGCAGTGCGACGCGCATCGACGCGCCGGTCGCGATGCCGTCGTCGACGACGATCGCGATGCGGCCGTCGACCGGCAGCGGCGGCCGCGCGCCGCGATACAGCGTGTCGCGGCGCTGCAGTTCGGCGGTCTCGCGCACGATCACGTCGGCCAGCTGGGAATCGGACACGCCCATCGCGCGGATCGCCGCGTGCTGCAGGTGGATCGCCCCGCCGGTCGCGATCGCGCCGATCGCGAATTCGGGATCAGAGGGCATGCCGAGCTTGCGCACGACCAGCACGTCGAGCGGCGCGCGCAGCGCCTGCGCGATCGGGAATGCAACCGGTACGCCGCCGCGCGGCAGCGCGAGCACGACGACGTCGCGACGCCCCGCATAGTCGTGCAGCGCGAGCGCAAGCTGACGACCCGCGTCGGCGCGATCGGCAAAACACTCGGTCAAGATCGGCTCCCTGCCGTTGGGCCGGATGCGCGACCTGCGCGCCGGCACCTGTTCAACGAGCATGGTTCATCGGACACGCCGATGCAAGCGGGGTCATACCGGCGTGCGCGGCAGGCGGATCGCGGCACTGACAAGGATGGATGGCGTTCGCCCGGGGCGGGCTGCCGTCACGCGCTCAGAGCCCGCCGGCCTGCCGATACAGCCGCCAGAACGACTGCGCGTACGACTGCGCGAGTTCCGGCGCGCGCTGGAACACGTTGACCGTTTCCGCGTGCGCGGCCGCGTCGTCGGACAGCGTCGTCAGCGCGACGCTGTCGTCGACGATCACGAAACGCGGTGCGGGGTCGCCGTGCCGCGAATCGATCGCGACGTCGATGCCGGCCGATTTCAGATAGCCCGCGCCGCTGTACTTGCCCGCACGCGGCGAGCGCACCAGCACGACCCGTACGTCGATCCCGCGCGAACGCGCCGCGCGCAGCGCCGCCGCGACCGCGGGCGGCACGTACGCGTAGCCGGCCAGCAGCACGCGGCGCTGTGCCTGACCGATCAGGTCGACGGTCGCGTCGGCCGCCGCATTGTCATACGAAAAGTACCTGCCGACCGCGGCGGCGTCGGACGGAATCGGGCTGGCGTGGGCGGTCGCCGCACAGCAAAGCGCGGCGACGAGGAAGGCGGCTGGTCTCATGGCGGGCGCCATTGTAGCGACGCCAATTCGCTTGACAAGCGCCTGCTGCAGCGCTGCTGCGCCGGCGCAACACCCGGCGCGGAACGACCGGTCGGCAGGCAGATTTCGAACTGGATTCGACGCGGATTCGAAGCGGTTGCGGCGCGTGATCCGGCCGCTCGCCCGCCGCCGGTCAGCCGGCCGCGACGCGCGCGAGCCAGCTCGCGATACCGTCGACGGAACGGAAATCCGCGACGCTGCGTGCCGGCAGCGCCGGATACGCGCTGCCCGCCATCTCGGCCAGTGCGCGGCCCGGGCCGAGTTCGAGAAACGCGGTCGCGCCGGCCTCGACGCACGCGGCCAGGCAGGCCGCCCACTCGACCGGCTCCGCGATCTGGCGCGCAAGCTTGTCGAGCCCGGCGTCGACATCGAGCACCGACGCGCCGTCGATCCCCGAAAACAGTCGCGTGCCGGGCGGCGGCCGGCGCACGTTGACAGCGGCCAGCGATGCGCGAAACGCGGGCACCGCCGCCGCGAGCCGGTGCGTGTGCGACGCGATCCGCACGCACACGGGCGCGACACGCAGCGCACCGTCGCGTGCGGCGGCGTCGGCCACCGCGGCGACGTCGGCCTGCCGCCCGGCCAGCACGTAAGCATCGCCCGGATTGGCGATCGCGATCGCCGCATCGCGGCCGTCGCAGAGTTGCGCGAGCCGCGCACGCGTGAGCCCGCGCACGAATGCCATCCGTTCATCGCCGCCGCTCGCGGCATCCATGGCGCGCGCGCGCGCCTCGGCCAGCGCCAGCGCATCGTGCGGATCGATCATCCCCGCGACGCTCCACGATGCGACTTCGCCGACGCTGTACCCCGCGACGCAACGACGCCGCGGCCACATCGCCTCGAGCAACATCGTCGCCGCAAGCGCCTGCACCGTGCAGAGGATCTGCGCAGCGCGGTTCTCGCGCAGCGCATCCGGTTCGGCGTGCCGCACCCAGTCGCGCGGATCGTCGCCGAGGAGCCGGCCGGCGTGCGCGAACAGCGCATCGGCTTGCGGCACCGCGCCGGTCAGCTCGAACATGTCCGCACGCTGCGCACCTTGCCCCGAACAGAGGATCGCCAGCGTCATCGTCCCGCCTCGTTCGTCTCGAGCGCATCGACGAACACGCTCATCGCCAGCAGGTCGGCCGCGCCGCCCGGGCTCAGCCGGCGCGCGACGAACGCGCGGTGCGCGGCGGCCGCTCGCAGTCGCCAGTCGCGGGCGCGGATGCCGCCGCGGGCAACGAATGCGCGTGCCGTGGCGCGCGCGAAATCGAGGCCGGCCTGCCCGCCGCGGTGCAGCAGGTTCGTATCGTCGAGCGCGGCGATCAGCGCGAAGCAGGCGTCGACGCGCGCGGCCTCCGGATCGTCCGGCACGCGGCGTTGCGCGCGGCGCAGGGCCGGCAGCCCGACGTCGTACACGGTCGTGAACCCGTCGGCCGCCTCGCGACGCGCGCCGCCGACGCCGTAGCGGCGGCTCGCGCGCTCGCCGTGACTGTCGGGCAGCCGCGGGCCGCCGAGGATCTCAGTGCCCCAGCGCCGCGCGACGAACGCGCCGAGCGTCAGCGTGCGTGCCGCGGTGCCCGGCACCGTGCGGCGGCCGGCGGCCGCGCACAGCAGCCCGAGCCCGAAGATCGCGCCGCGATGCGTGTTGACGCCGCCGGTCGCGGCAAGCATCGCGTGTTCCGCGCGCAGCCCGATCTTGCGCAGCACGGCCATGTCGGCGTCACGCGCACCGGCTTCGGCGAGCTCCGCGAAGTACGGCCGCAGCACGGCCGCGCTGCGCACGAACATCATGGCATCCATGTCCGCGTGACTGCCGGTGTCGACGTGACTGACGAGGCCCGGCTTCGGATAGGTGTCGATTTCCAGCACGAGGCTGTGCTCGGCGAGTTCGGCGATGCGCTCGGCATCGGACGGCGCCGGCGCGCGGCAGGCGGCCCACGCACTCATCGCGTGCCTCCGGTGAATGCGTCGGCAGGCATCAATTCGACGGCGATCGCCGTCTTGACCGCGACTTCAGGCAGCCGCGCATGCAGCTCGCGCCAGTTCACGCCGGCGCCGTCGTCGCGCAGCAGTTCGCCGTCGATGCGCATCGGCGCGTGTTCATCGAGTGTCGCCAGGCCGTCGAGCAGCGCGGCGAGCGATGCGGCGTCAGGCAGCGGAAACACGAGGTCGAGATCGGACGACGCGCTCAGGTAGCGCTCGCCCGTCAGCGCCTGCCATGCGAGGCTGCCGAATACGCGGCCCTGCACGCCGCAGCGGGCGCCGAGCGCAGCCAGGTCGCGCAGCGTCGCGTGCCATGCGTCGGGCGCGACAGCGAGCACATCGGCGAGCGTGGGCAGCGGACCGACCGACGCGAGGGCGTCGGCGGCGACGTTCATTGCAATGCGCCGCTTGCCCGCCGAAGGCGGCAGCGGCAAGCCGAGCGGGATGCGCCCCGCATCGGCCTCGTCGGGCGACGCGCGGCGCACGATCAGCGGCCAGCCGTGCGCGGCCCACGCCTGCACGAGCGGATCGGCCGCCAGCGCGGGATCGCGCGCGCAGGCCGCGCCCCACCCTGCCGCCGTCAGCGTGACGAGCGTGTGGCGGCGCAGCGGCGTGTCAGCGTGCGGCACGCGCGAGTGCCTCGACACGGCGCGTGACGTCGGCCGCGACCGGCCGGCCGCGCGCCGCACGCACGTCGTTGCGATCGGCCGGCTTGCCGAGCCATTCGGCGACCTGCGCGTCGAGCGCGCGTGCCGGGTCGAGCACGGCGTCGACGGCGCCCATCTTCACGAGATTGTCGAGCCCCGGCGCGAACACCGGCGTCGAGCGCGCCATCTCCTTCAGCACGTCGATCGGCAGCTTCGTCACGCGCGACATCGACGGGAGGTCCATCACTTCCGGCTCCGCGCCCGGCAACGCGAGCAGCGTGCGCGTCGCGAGCGCGGTCGCGATGAACGCGCCCGCGGCCGTATGGCCGTACAGCAGGCCGATCGTCCGGTGCCCGGCGAGCTCCGCGTGCATCAGGCATTTCGCGAGATGCGACAAGCCTTCGTTCAGGCCGAGCAGTTCGTCGCGCTTGCTCATCCGCTGGCTGTCGCTGTCGACGAGCACGAGAATCGGCGTGTCGCCGCCGCGCCCGATCGTGTCGAGCACGTGCGACGCGAGCGTCACGGCTTCGTCGATGCCGAACGGCAGCCGGTCGGCGACGCCGATCACGTCGACGCGCGTGCCGGTCAGATCAGCGTGGCCCGCCAGCAAGCCGCCGGTTCGCGTGATCGCGTGGCCGTTCGGGAACAGCGAGGTCAGTACTTCATCGAGCGTCATGCTGCGGCTCCTGCAGTTGATCGGCGAGCTTCGCGAATTCACCGTCGGACATGCCGGGAATCGTTTCCGGCTCGCTCGCGCCGAGCGCGCGCCACACGTCGAGCGCGTCCTTGCATGCGCCGAACCGTTCGACGCGCGCTTCGAGACGCGACTGCTCCGCGCGCAGCATCGCCGCGTCGAATTTCGGCGCACGGCCGATCAGGTCGAGCGCGGCCGCGCGAAACGCGTCGGGCGTATCGGCCACGTAGCGGTCCGCGCCGCCGATCAGCCGGCGGTGCTTGCCGCCCATCGTGCGCCAGATCAGCGCACGGTCCTTCGCATCGAATTCCTCGACGCCGCGATTGGTCTCGATCACCTCGGGCCCCGACACGCTGATGCGCCCCTGCTCGGACACCGCGAGCGCCGAACAGCAGGCGGCGAGCAGGCCGCCGCCGCCGTAGCAGCCCGCGCGCCCGCCGATCAGCCCGATCACCGGCACGCCGGCCGCACGCGCCTCGACGAGCGCACGCATGATCTCGGCGATCGCCAGTTCGCCCGCATTCGCTTCCTGCAGCCGCACGCCACCCGTATCGAACAGGATCAGCACCGGCGTGCCGAGGTCGCGCGCCGCACGCAGCAGCCCCGTGAGCTTCGCGCCGTGCACTTCGCCGAACGCGCCGCCCATGAAGCGGCCCTCCTGCGCGGCGATCAACACCGGCGTGCCGTCGAGCCGGCCGCGGCCGACCACCATCCCGTCGTCGAACTGCTGCGGCAGGTCGAACAGCGGCAGGTGCGGGCTCGTCACACGATCGCCCGGCCCGAGAAATTCGGTGAAGCTGCCCGCGTCGAGCAGCCCGTCGACGCGCTGGCGCGCCGACGCTTCGTACCAGCTCGCGCGGTTCGCGACGAATGCGGGTGCGTCGTGGATCGCGTCGGTCATCATGCGCCTCCCTCGATCGCGCGCACGGCTTGCGCGAGCCGCAGCGACACCATGTCGGGCCGCGCGCCGCCGTCGTTGATCGACAGCTTCAGGCCGCCCGGCGCGCGCCGTTCGACGAAGTCCGACACGACGGCCTGCCACACCGCGCCGAAACCGACCGCCGCGGTGCGGATATCGATCTCGCATTCGTTGCCCGGCAGCACGCGCTCGACGAGCACCTCGAGATTGCCGGACGCGACCACGCCGACGAGCGCCGTGGCCAGTTCGCCCTGCGCGCGTTCGCGCGCGGTGAAGCGATAGTTCAACTGTTCCATGCCCTTGTCCTCACCAGTTGCGGAACCGGGCCGGCGGCGCATACAGGCCGCCCGACCAGTGCACGAGATCCTTGATCGAGCGCGCGGCAAGCCAGCGGCGGTCGGCGTCGAGCGGATCGATACCGAGATCCTCCGGGCGGCGGATCACGCCGCGCTCGCGCAGCCGCTCGACCAGCCTGCGATCGCGGCCGCGGCCGACTTCCGTATAGCCGGCCACGCCGCGGATCGCATGCTCGCGTTCGTCCTTGTCGCGGCACATCAGCAGGTTCGCGATCCCTTCCTCGGTGACGATGTGCGTGACGTCGTCGCCGTAGACCATGATCGGCGCGAGGTCGAGCTGCAGCTTGTCGGCGAGCTTCAGCGCGTCGAGCTTCTCGACGAACATCGGCACGTTCTTGTCGCCGAACGTCTCGCCGATCTGCACGACGAGCTTGCGGCCGCGCCTGAGCGCCGCCGGCGTGTCGGGGTCGGCCTCCGCGCCGGCCTTCAGCCACGGCGCGCTCGGGTGACGCCGCCCGCGCGCGTCGCTGCCCATGTTCGGCGCGCCGCCGAACCCGGCGATGCGCTCGGCCGTGACCGTCGACGAATGACCCGACAGGTCGATCTGCAGCGTCGAACCGATGAACATGTCGCACGCATAGAGGCCTGCGGTCTGACAGAACGCGCGGTTCGAGCGCAGCGACCCGTCGGGGCCCGTGAACCACACGTCGGAGCGCGCGCGGATGTAGTCGTCCATCCCGACTTCGGAGCCGAAGCAGTGAACCTGCTCGACCCAGCCCGATTCGATCGCGGGAATCAGCGTCGGGTGCGGATTGAGCGCCCAGTGCGTGCAGACCTTGCCCTTCAGCCCGAGCTTCGCGCCGTAGGTCGGCAGCAGCAGCTCGATCGCGGCCGTGTTGAAGCCGATCCCGTGGTTCAGGCGCTTGATCCCGTACGGTTCGTAGATGCCCTTGATCGCGAGCATCGCGGTCAGGATCTGGGTCTCGGTGATCGCGGCCGGGTCGCGCGTGAACAGCGGCTCGACGTAGAACGGCCGGCCGGCCTCGACGACGAAATGCACGCGATCGCCCGGAATGTCGACGCGCGGCACCTTGTCGACGATGCGGTCGACCTGCGCGATCACGATGCCGTCCTTGAACGCGGTGGCTTCGACGACGGTCGGCGTGTCTTCCGTGTTCGGGCCGGTGTACAGGTTGCCGTCGGCATCGGCGCTGACCGCCGCGATCAGCGCGACCTGCGGCGTGAGATCAATGAAGTAGCGGGCGAACAGTTCAAGATAGGTGTGCACCGCGCCGAGCGCGATCTTGCCGCCGAACAGCAGCTTCGCGATGCGCTGCGACTGCGGGCCCGAATACGCGAAGTCGAGACGCTTCGCGATGCCGCGCTCGAACACGTCGAGATGCTCGGGCAGCACGACGCCCGACTGCACCATGTGCAGGTCGTGGATCTTCGCGCTGTCGACGTCGGCGAGCGCGGTGGCGAGCAGGTCGGCCTGCTTCTGGTTGTCGCCTTCGAGGCAAACGCGGTCGCCGGGCCGCAGCACCGCTTCGAGCAACGCGACGGTGTCGCGCGCATCGACCCGCTTGCCGCGCGCCCCGGAGGAAGTGGCCTTGGGCCACGCGAAAGCCGCGCCGGCCGTGAGGCGTGCATCGCGCGCCTGCCGCGCGTGATTCCATCCCGTCATGAACAGTTCTCCCGCTTCGATGGTTCAGCGGCATTCTAAGCCTGGCGCCGCCGCCGATTGATGATGTTGACGAATGCGACTCAGAGGACGCCGCGATGGATGCGGCCCCGCCGCGGCCCGCGCGCGCCGGCGCTTGCGCACCGGTCGCCCGGATCGCACGCTTGGGCGGCTATGCGCCGACCAGCGCGCGCGTCGTGAAGAACAGCACCGACGGCCCGAGCAGGCAGCCGACGCCGGTATGGAACGTCGCGACCAGCGCGCCGTACGGCACGAGCCGGCGATCCGTCGCCGCGAGGCCCGCGCTCACGCCGCTCACGGTGCCGGCGAGGCCGCCGAAGATCATCGCGGAGCGCGGCGTCTTCAGGCCCATGAAGTTCGCCGCGACCGGCGTGCCGACCATCACGATGATCGCCTTCACGAGGCCTGTCGCGATGCTGAGCGCGATCACGTCGGAGCTCGCGCCGATCGCGGCGCCCGTGACGGGCCCGACGATGTAGGTGACCGCGCCCGCGCCGATGGTCGTCATGCTGACCGCATCGGTATAGCCGAACGCGCGCGCGATGCACGCGCCGACGATGAACGGCAGCACGGTGCCGAGCAGCAGCGACACGACGCCGACGAGGCCGGCCTTGCGCGCCTCGGTCGGCTGCACTTCGAACGCGGTCGCGACGATCGCGAAATCGCGCAGCATCGCGCCGCCCATCAGGCCGACGCCGGCGAACAGCTTGACGTCGGCCAGCCCCTTCTCGCCGCCGGTGAACGCGCCGCCGACGTACGCAAGCACGAGGCCGATCACGATCGCGATCGCGGAGCCGTGCACGCGGCCGAAGGTGAGCTTGCGCGACACGAGCGACGACAGCCACATGATCAGGCCGACCAGCGCGAACGACGCGACGAGCCCGTTGTGGGCGACGGTTTTTTCGAGCATCTGCAGCATGGCGGCCTCCGTTACTGTTCTTCGAATTGGGGAATGCCCGCGAAGGCCGTGTCGTCGCGCCCGGTGCGCACGAGTACCGCGATGCAGCATGCGCAGATCGCGACCGCGCCGATGGCGGCGAGCAGCGCGACCGGCCCGCCCTTCAGCGCGGCGACGACGTTCTGGTTCGCGGCCATCGCGACGACGACCGGGATGTACATCGCGCCCCAGAAACCGACGCCGGCCTCGGTCTCCTTCGGCAGCCAGCCGCGCCGGTGCAGCCACAGGCGCAGGCAGATCAGCAGCAGCATCGCGATGCCGACGCCGCCGACGTTGGTCTTCACGCCGATCGCTGCGCCCAGCAGGTCGCCGAGGAACAGTCCGGCCAGATGGCAGAACGCCAGCAGCGCGGTTCCGTAGATGATCATGAGTCGTCTCCAGTCTCTTCGTGACGGGTGCCTGACGCGTGCGGGAGTCGGGCCCGCATGCCGGTTCCGGGCGCGGACTGGGTGTCTCCTGCGGCGGGGCGCCGCGGCCCGGCGGCTCGTCGTGCGAGCGCGTTCTCAGGCGGTCGATGGGATGATGCGGTTTCGGGCCGGACGCCGGATGGCTTAGACTGACCGATGGAGCCGGCGGCGCGACACGGGCTACGCGTCCGGTGCGCCCCGTTTGCATGGGCCGCACCAGCGCGTGATCCGATACTAGCGCCGCACCATCCGGCCATTTATGAAGTTGTCGAAACCGATTCAGTGGATTTAGCAATGCGTCCATTACCGCCCGAGCTGCTGCGCAGCTTCGTCGCCGTCGCCCAGTCCGGCAGTTTCACCGCCGCGTCCGAACGCGTGAGCCTGTCGCAGTCGACCGTCAGCCAGCACATTCGCCGCCTCGAGGAGCTGCTCGACCGGCCGCTGTTCGAGCGCGACACGCGCAACGTGCACCTGTCGCAGCACGGCGATGCACTGTTCCGCTACGCGGTGCGCATCCTCGAGCTGATGGACGAGGCCGTCACGTCGGTGTGTGGCCCGCCGCTGTCGGGCAAGGTGCGGCTCGCGATGTCGGAGGATTTCGCGTCCGCGCACCTGACGGCCGCGCTCGCGAGCTTCGTGCAGCGCAATCCGGAAGTCGAGCTGGCGATCTCGACCGGGCTGTCGGGCGACCTGTTCGATGCGCTCGACGAAGGCCGTCACGACCTCGTGTTCGCGAAACGCGTCGCGGGCAGCCGGCGCGGCCGCGTGATCCGCAGCGAACCGCTGTACTGGTGCACCGGCCCCGATTCGCGGATCACCGGCCACGAGGCCGTGCTGCCGCTCGCGATGCATCCGGAGCCGAGCGTATCGCGCCGCCGCGTGCTCGAGTCGCTCGAGGCGGTCGGCCGCCCTTACCGGATCGCCGTCGTGAGCAGCAGCATCGCGGTGCTGCGCGCGGCCGCGAGCGCGGGGCTCGGCGTCAGCGCGTTCGCCGGCTACGTGATTCCGGCCGGGCTCGCGCGGCTCGACGCGGGGCTCCCCGAACTCGGCGAACTCGAATACGTGATCGACCGGCCGGCGGCCGCGTCGCGCTCGACGCTCGCGCTCGAAGCGACGCTGATCGCGGCGGCGGCCGAGCTGTAAGGCTGGCTGCCGCCTTCACGCCAACGCCGCCGCGGTGTTCGCGCGCAACTGACCATCTTGCCCGGAACGCGTCAGCGTCCGCGCAGTCCCCGCTCGCGACAATGGGCCGCATCGGAACGCACGGCAGTGTGCCGCGCGTCCGCTGTCCCGTCCCCTTGATCGGAGCACACCATGAACGTCGTGCGAATCGCCGTCGCGGCCGCCGCAGCCGCGCTGCTGTCCCCCGCCTTTGCGCAAACCGATGCCGCCGCCCCCGCGCAGGGCCTCACGCGCGCGGAAGTCGTCGCCCAGCTGAAGCAGGCCTACCTCGACGGCGAATTGCCGACCAACGACGGTAACTATCCGCCGGATACCGCGACGCGCGCGCGCAATCGCGAACTGGTGCAGGCCGCGCTGCCCGCGTGGCTCGCGCAGACGCCGCAGCCGGCACCGCAAACGGCCCTGCAGCAATAGCCTTCCCGGCGCGACCGGAACGCCGCGCGGCGACGCGCTCAGGGCAGGAAGCTGCGGCGGCGCGCGTCGATCAGCTCGACGAGCAGCCGGTCGCGCTCGGCCGCCAGTTCCTGCATCGAACGCTCGCCCTGGATCGCGCGCAGTTCGTCGTTCAGCTTGCGATCGACGGCCGGATCGAACGACGGCGTGCCGAGGTCGTCCCACCACGTCGTGATCGGCCCCGACAGGTGTTCGAGGAAGTGTGCGATCCCGCCCGCGCCACCGCCGAGGTGATAGGTCAGGCACTGCCCCATCAAGCCCCAGCGCAGGCCCGGCCCCCACGCGACCGCCTTGTCCGCATCGGCGACGCTCACCACGCCTTCGCCGACGAGGTGATACACCTCGCGAAACAGCGCGGCCGCGAGCCGGTTCGCGACGTGGCCGGTCATCTCCTTGTTGAGCACGATCGTCTGCTTGCCGAGTGCGTCGTAGAACGCCTTCACGCGCGCGATCACGCTCGGGTCGGTCGCGCTGCCGCCGACCAGCTCGACGAGCGGAATCAGGTGCGGCGGGTTGAACGGATGCGCGATCAGGCAGCGTTCCGGATGCCTGTCGCACGCGGTCTGGATCTCGGACATCTTCAGGCCCGACGAGCTCGACGCGATCGGCACGCGCGCGGGCAGCACGTCGTCCATCTGCCGGTACAGCGCGCGCTTCAGGTCGAGCCGCTCGGGGCCGTTTTCCTGCACGAAATCGACGCCGTCGAGCGCGCGCACGAGATCGGCGTCGAACGACAGCCGCGCGGAAAGTTCGGCGGCCCGCTCGCCGAGGAAGGCCGCGAGCGCGTCGCGCAGCCGCGCGTCGGCCTGTGGTGCGGGATCGGTCGCGACGACGTCGAAGCCCTTCGACAGATAGAAAGCCGCCCAGCTCGCGCCGATCACGCCGGCCCCGACGATCGCGATGCGTTGAATCTCCATGTCCGTTCCGTCTCCGTGGTCTGTGGATAGCGCGACGATTGTCGCATCGATCCCCGTCACGACGCGTTGATGCCGATTGCACTTTCCCTCTTGAAAACGACCGCGGCGGCCTCTAATTACCCGTTGCCAGGCAGTGCCCGTCACGCGCACTGCCCCCGTTTCGACTCAGCGGAAAACCGTGCGTCGCACTCGCCATCGGCGTCGCGCCATCGTGTCTTTCGCGTCTCATGTTCCGGAGGATCCTCATGAGCGGTATTCATTTCGGTCACGACCTGTTCGACGAGTTCGCCCGGGTACAGCGGCAGATGGCGAGCCTGTTCGGCGAGCCCCCGACCGGCATCCGCGCGGTGCGTCCGAGCGCGTTCCCCGCGCTGAACGTCGGCGCGACCGACGACGCGATCGAGATCGTCGCGTTCGCTCCCGGCATGGCCGCGGCCGACTTCGACGTCTCGATCGACAAGGACCTGCTGACGATCAGCGGCGAGCGCAAACCCGCACCGCACGACGCCGGCGACGACGTACGCACCTACGCGCAGGAGCGCTTTCACGGCGCGTTCCGCCGCGTGGTCGAGCTGCCGCAGAACGCGGACGCCGACAACGTCAGCGCCCGCTATGAGAACGGCTGCCTGCTGATTCGCGTCGGCCGGCGCGAGGCCTCGAAGCCGCGCGCGATCACCGTTCAGTAACCTTCAGGAGAACGATATGAATACGAGCCAGAGCCAGACCCTGACCGAACGCCAGACCGGTGCCGCGCAGGCAGCCGCCGCCGAAGCCGTGCGCCGGCCCGCGATCACGCCGGCCGTCGATATCGTCGAAGACAGGCAGCGCGTCACGCTGCGTGCCGACCTGCCCGGCGTGCCGCGCGAAAACCTCGACGTGAAGGTGCACGACAACACGCTGACGATCGAAGCCGACACACGCATCGACACGCCGGCCGACCTGCGCGTGCGTCACGCCGAAGTCCGCGCGCCGCGCTACGTGCGCACGTTCGTGCTGAGCCCCGACCTCGACACGTCGCGGATCGATGCGGGCCTGCGCGACGGCGTGCTCACGCTGACGATTCCGCGCCGCGAGGAAACGCGCCCGCGCCGCATCGACGTGACGGCCGGCAACGCGTAACGTCGGCGCGTGTTCGTCACGCGACGCGCATGACGAATGACGAATGACGAAGCCCCGCCGGGCATGACGCGCGGCGGGGCTTTTTTTCGATGTGCCGAGCAGTACACGCTCGCCGTCGCGTTCAATCGAAATCGAACAGGTCGAACACCGACTTCTTGCGACGCCGGCCGTCGTGCCGGTAACGGTCGTCGGGCACGCGGCCGTCGCGCCCCCAGCCGTCGTCACGCCCGCGCGGCGCCTGCGCATCGTGCCGCACCGGCACCTCGTCGCGGCGCGCCGGCCCGTCGCCGGTTTCGCGCGCGATCAGCTTGTCGAGTTCGCCGCGATCGAGCCACACGCCGCGGCACGTCGGACAGTAGTCGATCTCGATCGATTGCCGCTCGGCCATCAGCAGGTCGGGCGTCTTGTAGACCGGACATTTCATCGCGTTTCTCCTTTCGTCGGACATTCCGAATCGCGGGCGGGCCACGTCCCGCCCGCTTGGCTCAATGACCTTCGCGCCGCGCCACGCGCTTCGCCTTCGCACGCCGCGCCAGCATGTTCATGCCCTCGACGAACGCCGAGAACGCCATGGCCGCGTAGATATAGCCCTTCGGCACGTGCGACCCGAAGCCTTCCGCGATCAGCGTCATGCCGATCACGACGAGGAACGACAGCGCGAGCATCACGATGGTCGGGTTGCGGTCGATGAAACGTGCGAGCGGCTGGGCGGCGAACAGCATCACGGACACCGCGACGATCACCGCGACGAACATGATCGGGACGTGCTCGGTCATGCCGATCGCGGTCACGATGCTGTCGATCGAGAACACGATGTCGAGCATCACGATCTGGCCGATCGCGGCCCACATCGTCAGGCCGGCCGCGCCGCCGGACGCGCCCGCGCCGTCGCCGTCATGCGACACGTGGTGATGGATCTCGGTGGTTGCCTTCCACACGAGGAACAGGCCGCCCGACAGCAGGATCATGTCGCGCCACGAGAACGCGTGATCGAACAGCGTGAACACGGGTTCGGTCAGGCTCGCGATCCACGCGACGCTGCCGAGCAGCGCGAGGCGCATCACGAGTGCGAGCGCGATGCCGAGGCGCTGTGTGCGGGCGCGCTGCGCTTCGGGCAGCTTGTTGCTGAGGATCGAGATGAAGATCAGGTTGTCGATGCCGAGCACGACTTCCATCACGACGAGCGTCAGGAGCGCGGCCCAGACGGCGGGGTCGGCGGCAAGCGTCAGCAGGTAGTCCATGAAAAGGGCCGATTCGAAGGTGGAAAGCCCGATGATAGTCACCCCACGACTTCGAAAAAATCAGAGAGAATCTGATCTTTGGTTCGGTTTTTACGAAATAACGATCCGATGCTGAATTTTCGACACCTGTACTATTTCTGGGTCGTGGTGAAGGAAGGCGGCTTCGCGCGGGCCGCCGAGCGGCTCGACATGGCCGTGCAGACGATCAGCGCGCAGGTCCGCGAACTGGAAAAGTCGCTCGGCCACCAGTTGCTGCGCCCGGCCGGGCGCGGTGTCGCGATGACCGACGCCGGCCAGGCCGCGTATGCGCGTGCGGAGGTCATCTTCGAGATGGGCCGGCTGATTCCCGACGAAGTGCGCGCGGCGGCCAGCCAGCCGACCGTGCGGCTCGCGGTCGGCCTCGCGGACGGGATCTCGAAGCTCGCCGCGCATGCGCTCCTCGCGCCGGTGCTCGATACGCCCACGCTGCGGCTGCTGTGCCACGAGGGCGAGCACGACGCGCTGCTCGCGGAACTGGCGCTCCATCACCTCGACCTCGTGCTGGCGGGCCAGGGTGCACCGTCGGGGTCGAACCTGCGCGTGACGAGCGAGCGGCTCGTCGCGTCGCCGGTCGACTGGTACGGGCCCGCGGCGCTCGTCACGCCGGCCGCGCGGCAGCGCTTTCCGGCGTGCCTCGCCGAGCTGCCGGTGCTGCTGCCGACCGCCCACTCGGCGCTGCGCGCGCGCCTCGACCTGTGGCTGGAGCGGGAACGGATCGTGCCCCGCATTGCCGGCGAATTCGAGGACAGCGCGCTGATGGCCGTGTTCGCGGCGCGCGGCCTCGGCGTGTTTCCGCTCAGCGAACTCGGCGCGAACGACGCATCGCTGCTGCGCGGGCTGCGCCGGCTCGGCCGCGCGGCCGACGTGACCGAGGAGATCCATGCGATCCGCTCGCGGCGCGGCGAACACCACCCGCTGGCGTCGCGCTTGCTCGCCGCCGCGCGGCCGGCGCCGGCCGGCTGAAGCGAGCGCGACATCAAACGAAACTATAATGACGCCCCGGCCATACGAGATTGCCACGCGCATCGCACCGGCCCCGCCGCCGCGTGCGTTGCGCCCGCAGCCCCGCGCGGCATCTCGCCGAGCCTATTGAAAGACGCCATGCACAACCGATTTCGCCTGTTTTCCGTTTCGTGCGCGCTCGCGGCCGCGACCGTGCTGGCGGCGTGCTCGTCGCCACCCAAGCCGATCTACCAGCAGGAGCAGTTCGACGCGACGAGCAGCCCGTATGCGCACACGTTCCACTCGAAATCCGACGCTTCCTGCGAGGCCGCGCGGCGCGCGCTGCTGAGCCAGGGTTATGTCGTGTCCTCGTCGCGCAACGACGCGGTCGACGGCAGCAAGAATTTCCAGCCGAGCAACGACATGCATGTCGTGATTGAGTTTCACGTCGTGTGCGCGGACGCGACTGCCGACGGCTCGTCGAGCATCGCGTACGTGAACGCGGTGCAGGACCGCTACACGCTGAAGAAGTCGAATACGTCGGCGAGCGTCGGGCTCAGCGTGTTCGGTTCGCTGTCGCTGCCGATCGGGTCGAGCGACGACGCGCTCGTGAAGACCGCGAGCGAGACGATTCCCGCCGGCGTGTTCTACGAGCGCTTCTTCAATCTCGTCGAGCATTTCCTGAAGATCGATCCGGCCCGCCGCGATCGCGCGACCGTGAAGGCGGCCGAGAAGGAGCCCGTGACGCCGCTGCCCGAGCCCGCGCCGACGCCGCAGGGCGAGCCGATGAAGATGACGACGCCGGTCGTGCCGACGCCGCCGGCGGCGCCGGTGCCGCTGTCCGTGCCGAGCGTCGCGCCGACGCAGGGCACGTCGGTCGTGCCGGCCGTGCCTGCTGCGGCATCGTCCGTGGTCGCGCCGGGGACGATGCGGGCCGTCGGGTCGGGGTTGGAAGCCGGCGTGGGTTCGGCGGCTGCGGCGGGTGCCGCGCCGGGTTCGGGTTCGGGTTCGGGTTCGGGTTCGGGTTCGGGTTCGGCACAAGCTTCGGCCTCGGCGCGGGCTTCGGCGCCTGCTTCGGCTGCGGTACCTGCTAAGACCTCGGCGCCCACCTCGGCTTCGACGCCCGCGTCAGCCTCCGCACCCGCTTCAGCTTCGACGCCCACTTCCGCTTCGGCGCCGGCCACGTCGACGTCTGCCGCTACCACGGCGGCATCGTCCGTGCCTGCGCCGGCGGCGTCCGCGCCGACGCCCTCGAACGCCGCTCCGGCGCCGGCAGGCAAGACGTCCGCACCCGCTGCTGCCGGCCCCGTCGCGTCGTCCGCGCCGACCGGCGCCAGCGCGCCGTCCGCGAACTGACCGCGCGCGCCCTCGCCGCGCCGCGCGCCGTGCGCGCGGTGCGCCGGCCGATCCCCGCCCCGTCACCCTCAGACGAGAAGATCTTGCCCCCGGCCACTGGCTGCGCGCGCCCGGCGTGACTTAACCCGCGAGCGGAAACAGCCCGTCGCGACAGACGACACGCCCCCGATTCCGCGGATGCCCGCGACCGGTCCCGCCCCGCCGTCACTTCGCCGTCACTTCACCGTGACATCTTCGTCCGCATCACGATCCGGCTGCGCTGCGTCACATGCCCGAGCGCGTTACCGCAGCGTCGCGTTCAGCGTCCGCATCTGCTCGGCCGTCGCCGTCACGCCGCCGCACACGATCACCGCGATCTCCGACGCCGAAGCAAGCACCGGCACCGGTTCTTCGAGCGCGGCCAGCGCAGCACCGCACGCCGGCTCGACGACGATCCGGTGCTCGTCCAGGAACCGCAGCGACGCAGCCACCGCCTGCGCGTCCGACACGACGACCGGATGGATCGCGTGCCGCTTCGCCCATGCGACCGCCGCGTCGCACGGCCGCTTCGCGCCGAGCGACGTCGCGATGCTCGTGATCGCCGGCAATTCGACCGGATGCCCGTGCGCGACCGAGCGCGCGTAGCTGTCGGCGCCTTCCGTCCCGACCGCGACGACCGGCACGTCGTGCCAGCCGTTGCGCGCGAGCCCCTCGAGCACGCCGCACAGCAGCCCGCCGCCGCCGACCGCGAGCACGACCGCGTCGGGCTTCGGGCCGGCCACCGCCATCTCGTCGATCATCGTCGCGTGCCCCTGCCACAGCACGGGATCGTCGAACGGATGCACGAACGCGTCCTGCGTACCGACGGTCGACAGCGCGAACGCATTCGCCTCGGCCCAGCTCGCACCGTGCACGACCACCTCCGCCCCCTCGACGCGGATCAGCTCCCGCGCGCGGGCCGACGCGGTTTCCGGCACGACGACGAGCACCGGCACGCCGAGCTCGCGGCCGCAATACGCGACCGCGATGCCCGCATTGCCGCCCGACGACGACACGAACCGGCGCGCGCCGGCCGCATGCCGTGTTTCGCACGCCGCGCCGATGCCGCGCAATTTGAACGAGCCGGACGGCTGCAGCGCGTCGAGCTTCAGCCGGATGTTCTTGCCGAGACGGCGCGACGCGATTTGCGAGCGGATATAGGGGGTCTGGATATGAAGCGGCATGATGCGGGACACGGTCGGGAATCGGGGCAAGGAGAACGCACGGGCCGGTGAACCGGCCCGCCAACGACGACCATCGTACGGCACGCTCGCCATGCTTTCCAATACCATTGGATGGCACTTACCATGCTTGACAGGCATACCCATAGAATCGAGGCCGAACACCGGAGCCGACACCGCATGCGCCAGATCGAACTGCGTCACCTGCGTTACTTCGTGGCCGTCGCGCAAGCCGGCAGCGTGATGGCCGGCGCCCGCGCGGCCGGCATCGTCCAGCCTGCGCTGTCGCGGCAGATCCGCGAACTCGAGGATGCGATCGGCACGCCGCTGCTGATCCGCCGCGCGACGGGCGTCACGCTCACGGCGGCCGGCGCGAGTTTCCTGCAGGATGCGACGGGCCTGCTCGCGACATTGCGGGACAGCCGCGAACGCGCGTTGCGCAGCGCGGCCGGCCAGCTCGGCGAACTGCGCCTCGGCGCGCTGCCGAACTGCCTGCCGCTGCCGGTCGTCGCGAACGTGCTGAAGGCGTTTCGCGACGCGTGTCCGGACGTGAAGCTGTCGATCGCGCCGATGCTGTCGGCCGAACAGGCGGCGGCGCTGATGCTCGGCCAGCTCGACGGCGGCATCATGGCGTGGCGCCGCGACGAGGCGCCGCATCTGTCGGGCGTGCGGCTGCTGAGCGATCGCTTCGTGCTCGCGATGCCTGCGCCGCCCGGCGGCCGCTTCCACGCGCCGCGCACGCTCGCCGACGTCGCGCACGAGCCGTTCGTCTGGTTCGACGCGCAGCGCTCCGCCGCGCACCACCGCTTCCTGATGGCTCAGTGCGACCGGGCCGGTTTCACGCCGCGCATCGCGCAGGTCGGCAGCGACATCCCGACGCTGATCGGTCTCGTCGCAGCCGGCATGGGCTGCGCATTCGTGCCGGAAAGCGCGTCGCCGACGTGCCCGCGCACGGTCCGGCTCGTCGCACTCGACGAACTCGCGAGCCGCTTCGACATCGAGTTCGTGTTCGACGGTGCGGCGGCGCCGGGCTCGCCCGTCGTCGCGCGGTTTCTCGAGGCGGTGCGCGATGCGGCCGGGCAGGCGGACTGACCGACCGGCCTGGCATGCGCGACCCGCGCGACGCCGGCGGATTCCGCCTCGTCGCGCGGCAGCGGATTCGGCCGTCTGCGCGCAGTCGCTTCGGACGACGGCCGGCATTGCCGTCATCGTGCCCCCGGAACGTCCGTCCGAGTGCACGACCAATCTTTCGAATGGGTGACGATCGACGCCATCACGCCGGAATTTTCAAATTGACGCCAAAAAAGGCCGTTTAACGTCACTTCGAAACGTTATGCACCGAAATATACTGCGCCCGCATCCGCCCTCGTGCCAAAGAGAGGATGCCTTTCCGCCCCGGCCACGGTCCCCCTGTGACCGGGGATTTTTTTGGCGGCAAGCCGCGCCGGCAAAGGGTGGGTTGGCGGGAAGGATGACGCGCTCGCGCCGGGCCTCGCCGGCTGTGCGGCCCGTCGCCCGACCGGCCTGACGACGCCGCGCGCCGGCCCGCCCCGCACGCCCCCGCCTGCCGCCCGCATCACGTCGAACACCCGCCGCGCATCGAGCGCGGCGCGCAAGCGGATCGCGCACCCACCCGGACGCCGCGTTCCGTCCGACGACGAAAACCTTGCTCCGGATACGGTTCGATCGTCCGCACGGCCGGCGGCCGGCCGTCGCATCGCGGGAAGCCCCGCCCGGCGGCCGTACGCGCGTGCCGTCCCAATCGCGCATTGTTGACATGAAATCAAGATAATTTCGCCCGAGCACGGCTTTTTCCGCAAAAGTAACGCAGGCACACTTCACCCTGTCCACAACGGCCCGGTGCCGTTGCCCCATGCTTACCGGAGCGCATCGCGTGAACACCACGACTTCTTCCCCTTCCCGCCCGGGCGGCAGCGCCACGCTGCCGCTGCTGGCGCTCGCCGCCGGTGCGTTCGGCATCGGCACGACCGAGTTCTCGCCGATGGGCCTCTTGCCCGTGATCGCCGACGGCGTCCACGTGTCGATTCCGCAGGCCGGCATGCTGATCAGCGCGTATGCGATCGGCGTGATGGTCGGCGCGCCGCTGATGACGCTGCTGCTCGCGCGCTGGTCGCGCCGCTCGGCGCTGATCGCGCTGATGTCGATCTTCACGATCGGCAACCTGCTGTCGGCCGTCGCGCCCGACTACACGACGCTGCTGCTCGCACGACTCGTCACGAGCCTGAACCACGGCGCGTTCTTCGGGCTCGGCTCGGTGGTCGCGGCCAGCCTCGTGCCGCGCGAAAAGCAGGCCAGCGCGGTCGCGACGATGTTCATGGGCCTTACGATCGCGAACGTCGGCGGCGTGCCGGCCGCGACCTGGCTCGGCCAGATGATCGGCTGGCGCATGTCGTTCGCGGCGACCGCCGTGCTCGGCCTGATCGCGATCGCCGGCCTGTTCGCCGCGCTGCCGAAGGGCGCAGCCGGCAGGATGCCGAACCTGCGTGCCGAACTGTCGGTGCTGACGCGCCCGGTCGTGCTCGGCGCGCTCGGGACCACGGTGCTCGGCGCCGGCGCGATGTTCACGCTGTACACGTATGTCGCCCCGACGCTCGAACACCTGACCGGCGCGACGCCCGGCTTCGTCACCGCGATGCTCGTGCTGATCGGCGTCGGCTTCTCGATCGGCAACATCGCCGGCGGCCGCCTCGCCGACCGCTCGCTCGACGGCACGCTGATCGGCTTCCTGGTGCTGCTGATCGTGACGATGGCCGCGTTCCCGCTGCTCGCGCGCACCCATGCCGGCGCCGCTGTCACGCTGCTGGTCTGGGGTGTCGCGACGTTCGCGGTGGTCCCGCCGCTGCAGATGCGCGTGATGCGTGCCGCACACGAAGCCCCGGGCCTCGCGTCGGCCGTCAACATCGGCGCGTTCAACCTCGGCAACGCAGTCGGTGCGGCAGCGGGCGGCGCAGCGATCTCGGCCGGCTTCGGCTACGCGGCGGTGCCGCTCGTCGGCGGGCTGATCGCGGCGGCGGGGCTCGCGCTCGTCGCGCTGCAGATGATCCAGCGCCGCCGCGCGCCGGTCGCCGCGAATTCGTGAGCGCCCGGTGACCCGCGTGGTGCCGATACGCGGCACCGCGATTGAGAAATGCCCGCGCCGGGATTCCGGTGCGGGCATTTTCGTTGACGGCCGCACATCGCGCATCGCGGGCCGCCGCTTCGACGTATCGACGTATCGACGTATCGACGTATCGACGTCTCAGCGCCTCAGCGCCTCAGCGCGCGCCGGCGAACCCGCCGAAGAACGCGCGCGCATTCGTGTCGAGGCTCTCGAGGTGATAGCCGCCCTCCTGCACGATCACCGTCGGCAAGCCGAGCGCACCGATCGCGCCGCCGAGCCGGCCGAACCCGTCGGTCGTGACGGCCACCTGCGATTGCGGGTCGTCCTTGTAGATGTCGAAGCCGAGCGCGAGCACGAGCGCGTCGGGCTGGAACCGCGCGAGCGCCCGCAGCGCGTCGTCGAGCCGCTCGAAGAACGCCGACTCGGGCGCGCCATGCTGCATCGGCAGGTTCAGGTTGTAGCCGTCGCCGGCGCCCGCGCCCGTCTCGTCCTCGTAACCGGCGACGACCGGATAGAAATTGGTCGGGTCGCCGTGAATCGATACGTACAGCACGTCGTCGCGGCCGTAGAAGATCTCCTGCACGCCCTGCCCGTGATGCATGTCGGTGTCGAGGATCGCAACCCTGCGATGGCGGCCGAGCAGCGCCTGCGCGGCGATCGCCGCATTGTTCAGGTAGCAGAAGCCGCCGGCCGCATCGCGGCGCGCGTGATGGCCGGGCGGCCGGCACAGTGCGTACGCATCGCGCGCGCCGTCGTTCACGTCCGACGCGGCCGCGAGCGCGCTCTGCGCGGACCAGTACGCGGCGCGCCACGTGTTCGCGCCGACCGGGCAACTGCCGTCGGCGAGATAGCGCGCGGCCTTCGCGAGCACGCCGCGCAGCGGGTTCGGGTCGCGCACGAACACGTTCGACATCACTTCGTCGCCCCAGTCGTCGGGCATCCGCTTCCAGTCGCGATGCGCTTCCTCGAGAAAACGCAGGTAGTTCATGTCGTGCACGGCCGCGATCGGCGCGGTGCCGCGGTCGGCCGGCTCGCGCACGTCGAAGTCAAGCGCATGCACCGCCGCGACCAGCCGCGCCGCGCGCTCGGGCACCTCCTGCGGCTCGCGCATCCTGCCGCGCGACAGGTAGGTGCGCGGATGGTGCAGCAACTGTTCGGGGTGGAAATAGGTTTTCATCGTGGGTCCTCGTCGATTCGCCGTGTCATGCGTCGTGCGCGGCCGCGGCCACGCGCGTCGCGACGCCCGCTCGTGCGAGCACCGCGTGGAGCAGCACGTTCGTGCCGCGCGTCACGTCGTCGGGCAACGCGTCCTCGGCCTCGTTGTGCGACAGCCCGTCGACGCACGGGATGAACACCATCGCGGTCGGCACGCGGCGCGCGAGCAGGATCGCGTCGTGACCGGCGCCGCTGACGATCCGCTCGTTCGTGTAGCCGAATGCGTCCGCCGCCTGCGCGACCAGTTCGACGCAGGCGCGGTCGAACGGCGCCGCCGGACTGCGCCAGCAGCTCTCGATCGACACCTGAACGCCGCGCGCGGCGGCCACGCGCGCGCCGGCATCGCGCAGCTCGCGCTCCATCGCATCGACCTGCGCATCGTCGTGATGGCGCAGGTCGACCGTGAACGTCACGTCGCCTGCGATCGTGTTGCGCGACGCGTTGCGGATGCCGACCTGCCCGATCGTCGCGAGCCCGCGCGGCGCGTAGCCCGCGACGATCCGTTCCAGTTCGAGCGCGATCTGCGCGCTCGCGAAATACGCGTCCTTGCGATACGGCATCGGCGTCGTGCCCGCATGCGCGGCCACGCCCGTCACGCTCACGTCGAGCCAGCGGATCGCCTGCCCGCCCGTGACGACGCCGATCGTCGTGCCGTTCGCCTCGAGCACCGGGCCCTGTTCGATATGCGCTTCGAAATACGCGTCGAGCGCGCCGCCCGGCGCGCGCGTGCCGCGGTAGCCGCATGCGTCCAGCGCGGCGCCGAGCGTGACACCGTCGGCATCCTGCTTCGCGAGCGCGTCGTCGAGCGGCAGCGCGCCCGTGAACACCGCCGAGCCGAGCATCGCCGGTGCGAAACGCGCGCCTTCCTCGTTGGTCCACGACACGATCTCGAGCGGCTTGTCGGTCGCGATGCCCGCATCGTTCAGCGTGCGCACGAGCTCCAGCGCGGCGAGCACGCCGTACACGCCGTCGAAGCGCCCGCCTTCGGGCTGCGTGTCGAGATGACTGCCGATCAGCACCGGCGCGGCCTGCGCATCGGTGCCGGCGCGCCGCGCGAACAGGTTGCCGACCGCATCGACGCTCACCGTCATTCCCGCGTCGCGGCACCACTGCGCGAACAGGTCGCGCCCGCGCCGATCGTCGTCGGTCAGCGCAAGGCGCCGCACACCGCCGCGCGGCGTCGCGCCGATGCGCGCCATCTCGGCCAGGCTCCGCCACAGGCGGGCACCGTCGATTTCCAGCAGGTCTTTCATTTGCACTCCGATGAATTCGTTCGTTGAGTTTCAGCGCGAGCCGAGCGCTTCGGCGGCGGCCGGCCGGGCCGCGCGGCGCGCGTCGAGCGCAACGATGCAAAGCAGCGAGACGCCGGCGAGCCCCGTGTAGAACACCGCGAGCGGCCACCACTGGCCCGCGAAGCGATGCGCGAGCCAGGTGCCGACGAGCGGCGTCAGGCCGCCCGCGATCGCGCCGCAGATCTGATAAGCGAGCGAGATCGCCGAATAGCGCACGTGCGCGGGAAACACGCCGCTCACGAAGCCGGCGATCACCGAATAGAAACCGGCCATGCAGACGACCGCGAGCGCGATGCCCGCGACGAGCGACGCGGACGTGCCGCCCTGCACGAGCATGAACATCGGGTACGGCGACAGCATCGCGAGCAGCGCGGCGATCTTCAGGAAACGCGCGCCGCCGATGCGCTCGGCGATCCACGCGGCGATCGGCTGCGCGATGAACTGGATGATCGCGACCGCGAACAGGCTGTCGAGGATCAGCGAGCGCGACACGCCGACGTACTGCGTCGTGTACGCGATCATGAACGTGTTGGTGAAATAGACGCCCGCGATCCCGATGGTGTTCGCGCCGATGCAGAGCAGCACGAGCCCCGATGCGGAGCGGAACACTTCGGCGACCGGCAGCTTCACGGTACGGTTCGTCTCCTTCACGCGCGCGAACTCCGGCGACTCGTTCACGCCGAGCCGGATCAGGATGCCGACGACGAGCAGCACCGAGCTCGCGAGGAACGGCAGGCGCCAGCCCCAGGCGAGAAAGTCGGCCTTGTCCATCGACGTGACCGCGCGGAACGCGACCAGCGACAGGATCAGCCCGGCCGGGCTGCCGAGCTGCGCGAACGACGCGAAGAAGGTGCGGCGCCCCTGCGGCGCGTGTTCGCCCGCCATCAGCACCGCGCCGCCCCACTCGCCGCCGACCGCGATCCCCTGCACGACGCGCAGCGCGACCAGCAGCACCGGCGCGAGCATGCCGACCTTCGAATAGTCGGGCAGCAGCCCGACGCAGACGGTCGCGACGCCCATCATCATCAGCGTCGTCATCAGCGCCTTCTTGCGGCCGATGCGATCGCCGAGGTGGCCGAACACGATGCCGCCGAGCGGGCGCGCGAAGAAGCCGACGGCGAACGTCGCGAACGACGCCATCGTGCTGACGAAGCGGTCATGCGACGGGAAATAGAGTTCGCCGAACACGAGCGCGGCGGCGGTCGCGTAGATGTAGAAGTCATACCACTCGATCATCGTGCCGATGAACGCGGCCGTCGCGGCACGCGCCGGCTGGCGGGCGGAAGGAAGGGACTGGGTCATGCGGGCTCCTGGCGCGCGCCGCGGCACGCGCGATATCGTGATGGCCGGCCGTCTGTCGCGGCCTCGCGCCGCACGGTGCGGCGCCCCTCCTTTATCGGCGACCGCACATCATTAGTCAAATTTCAAGTTATTATTTCGCGTATAAATTCAGCTAATGACTGACCCGATGCGCGCCGACCTCGCCCCCTTCCTCAACGACCGCCTCGACTGGAACCTGCTGCGCACGTATCTGGTGATCATGCAGGAGCGCAGCGTGAGCCGCGCGGCCGCGCGCCTGCACGTGACGCAGCCGGCCGTGAGCCAGGCGCTGCGGCGGCTCGAGGAGGCCCTCGAGCGCAAGCTGATCGAGCGGCGCGGCGCGCACTTCGCGCCGACGCCGGCCGGCGAAGCCGTGTACCGGATCGCGAGCGACATCTACGGCGGCGTGTCGCGGCTCGAAACGGAGCTCGACGACAGCACGGCCGACCTCACCGGCTCGATCCGGCTGCTGACGGTGAGCCGCATCGAGTCGCCCGTCTACGACGAATTCCTCGCCGACTTCCATCGCGCGTATCCGCGCATCGACCTGCAGATCGAGGTGATGCGCTCGTCGGACATCCTGTCGTCGCTGCTGCAGAAGACGGCCACCGCCGGGCTCGGCCTGTGCCGCACGCCGCACGACAAGCTGGAGATGCGCTGCTTCCTGCGGCAGCGCTATGCGATCTACTGCGGCCGCCATCACCGGCTGTTCGGGCAGACGCAGTTGCGGATGGACGACCTGCTCGCGGAAAACTTCGTGTCGTTTACGAGCGACCAGATCGGCGACAGCCTGTCGCCGCTCACCGTGTTCCGCGACCAGAAGGGTTTCACCGGGCGCATCGTCGCGTCGTCGCCGAGCCTCGAGGAAGTGCGGCGGCTGATCTTCGCCGGTTACGGCATCGGTTGCCTGCCCGAGCACATCGTGCGCGACGACATCGCGCAGCAACGCCTGTGGCGGCTGCCGCCGGACGATGGGCTCGTCGACGTCGACGTGTTCCTGCTGTGGCATCGCGACCGCAAGATGAACGCGGCCGAGCAGGCGTTCCTCGACGCGATGGAGCGCTGCATGCAGCGTCATTCGCTCGCGGAACGGCTGGGGATGTGAGCGCGCGGATGTTGGCGCGCGAATGCGGGCGCACGCATGCCGGCGCGCGATTGCGCGCACCCGTGACGGGAAACAGGCGCCGACCCGCGGCCCGGCGCCCGATGCCTCGTCAGAAGCGATGCACGATGCCGAGCTGCACGCCGCGCGCATTCGCGCCCGGATACGCGAGCGGCAGGCCCGGGTTCGCCGCGCCGGCGAGCGTGTAGCCGGCCTGGTTGCGGTTGCGCAGGTACGACAGCGCGCCGTAGAAGCTCGTGCGCTTCGACAGGTCGTATTCGTACATCAGCCCGAACTGGTCCGCGTTGTCGCCCTGCGAAGTCTGGTCATGCAGGTACGCATAGCCGAGCGCGACGTAGTTCGCCGGATTGAGCTGGTACTTGACCGACAGCCCGTACACGCGCGAATCGATCCCGAGGTCGGCCCACTTCACCGCGGAGAAGCCGCCGTACACGGTCGCCTTGCCGATTGCGTACGACGCGCCGGCCATGATCGTGCGATCGGTCGTGGTCGCGGTCTTGTTCTTCAGCCACTGGCCTGCGACGAATGCCGCGAACGGCCCGTGCTCGTAGGTCAGGTCGAACTGCTGGCTCGAGCCTGCCGAGCGCACGCCGCCCGCGTCGCCGAATCCGAAATACAGGCCGGCCTGGAAACCGGCGATCTCGGGGCTCTGGTACGACAGCGTATTGCTGGTGCGGAACGCGAACACGGTCAGGTTGTCCATGCCGGACGCCTGCGTGACGCCGCCGAACGCGTCCTGCCCGCCCTGGTCGTTGAACAGCGGCGAATTCTGGCGGCCCGCGCGCACCTTGCCCCACTGCCCCGCGATGCCGACCCACGCCTGCCGGTTGAACATGCTGCCCGAGCTTGCCAGCGAACCGTCGTTCGCGTTGAAGCCGTTCTCGAGCGCGAACTCGATCTTCTGGCCGCCGCCGATGTCCTCGCCGCCCTTCAGCCCGAAGCGGCTGCCCCACTGGCCGCCCGAGCCGATCGCCGCCGTGTAGCCGTTGCCGGTATTCACGTACTGCGCGAATTCGTCGATCACGCCGTACAGCGTGACGCCGTCCTGCGCGAGCGCGGCGCCCGACCCACCCAGGCATGCGGCCGTAACGGCCATGCGAAGACCGGCATGCGCCGATCGCGCTCGGGAACGATTGTCTCGTGCGTTCATCTGCTTAGTCATACTATTCAATGAAAGGAGAATGGAACGATGCCGGGCACGGTGGTCTGCCATGCCGGCATCGCGGATAACGAAGGTGAGGTACAGCGCGGCAGCCGGTCGCGCCCGGTTCGGCGCGGCGGGCCGCTCAGGCCGGCTGCAGGCCGGCCCGGCGGACGACGCGATGCGTCAGTGATGAACCTCGCCGCGTTCGAGCGGCAGGATCAGGCGCTCGGGGATGCTGCGCCGCGACGCACGCGCGCCGACGTAGTACAGCACGGCCGGCACGATGAGGCCGAGGATCCACGAGATGTCGGTGCCGCCGAGCGCGTCGACGAGCGCACCGGTATAGATGTGCGTCGACATGAACGGCAGCTGCACCAGGATGCCGACCACGTAGATCGTGATCGCCATCGCGTTCCAGCGGCCATAGCGGCCGTCCGGATCGGACAGCGCGGGCACGTCGTAGCGCGAGCGCGTGAAGCAGTAGTAGTCGACCAGGTTGATCGCGCTCCACGGCGTGAAGAACGCGAGCAGGAACAGGATGAACGCGGTGAATTCCTTCAGGAACGAATGGCGGCCGGCGAGCGCGATCAGCGTCGACACGCAGATCATCCCGAAGATGTACACGAGACGGCTCTTCGACGACACCGCGCCCTTGCCGCGGAAGCCGCTGACGATCGTCGCCATCGACATGAAGCTGCCGTACGCGTTGAGCGCGGTCACCGTCACCTTGCCGAACGCGATGCTGAAGTACAGCAGCGCGGCCACGGCGCCCGTCGAGCCGAGGCCGACGATGTACGACACCTCGTGGTGCGCGAACTGGCTGCCGGCCAGCGCCGCCGCGAACACGCCGAACACCATCGCCGCCTGCGCGCCGATCACCGAGCCGAGGCCGACCGCGAGGAACGTGGCGACCGACGACGTCGAGCGCGGCAGGTAGCGCGAGTAGTCGGCGACGTACGGGCCGAACGCGATCTGCCACGACGCGGACAGCGACATCGACAGCAGGAAGCTCGCGAGCGAGAAGTGCCGGTTCGCGAGCAGTGCGCCGACGTCGTGGTTCGCGAACAGCTGCGTGAACATGTAGACGAACGCGACGATGCCGATCACGCTCGCGATCCGGCCGACGAAGTGGATCGCGCGATAGCCGAACACCGTCAGCACGACGATCACGGCCGCGAACAACAGGATGCCGGCCGCGTCGTCGACGTGCAGCAATTGCGCGACGGCCTGCCCGGCGAGCACCGAGCCGCTGGCGGAAAAACCGATGTACATCAGGCACACGAGCACGATCGGGATCATCGCGCCGTAGACGCCGAACTGCACGCGGCTCGAGATCATCTGCGGCAACCCGAGCTGCGGCCCCTGCGCGCCGTGCAGCGCCATCACCGCGCCGCCGACGAGCTGGCCGAGCAGCAGCGCGATCAGCGACCAGAACACGTCGCCGCCGAGCACGACCGCCAGCGCGCCCGTGACGATGGCCGTGATCTGCATGTTCGCGGACAGCCACAGCGTGAACTGGCTCAGCAGTCCGCCGTGGCGTTCGGCGTCGGGAATGAAATCGATCGAGCGTACCTCGATCAGACCGCCGGCTTTTCCACTGGGATTCGTTGACACGGGTAAATCTCCAAGATACTGAGGATCACAAATGGTTGGGACGAGACGAAAAACGTGCCGAGCCGCCCTTTCGGCTCGCCGGGTGCGGGGCGCCGTGGATCGCCGGCATGCGCCACGCACGCACGGTCAGCACGCTGGCGCGCAACGGGCACGACGTGTGCCGACATTGCCAGCGGATGATCTTGTATATACAACTTGGCTGATATCGGTGATTACCCGGAATCCGGGAATTTTAGAAATCGTCTGAGAGAACGGGATACGTCCGACCTGCGCAGCAATCGGTTGCGTATGAAAAGTGTATGAAAAATGAAAGCTCAGGCGCCGGCGGGCGACACCTGATCGGGTGCGGCGACCATGTCGGTCGCAGGAAGGAGTGTCAGCATGCGCCGCACGGCCTCGACGTCGCGCGCATGCAGCCATTCGTCGTAGTCGTCGCGACGCAGGATCACGACGCCCCGCTTCTCGTCGCCGGGCCGGTGCATGCGCGCGAACACCGGATGATCGTCGGCGTTGACCGTGAGCATCGTCATGCCGATCCGCTCGCGGCCGTCGGCCGCTTCGTAGCGCCGCCAGAGGCCGGCGACGCAGCACGGTTGCCAGCCGTCGACACCGATCCGGTGCCACACGTTGCGGCCCGTCTCGTAGCACGGCTCGAAGATCCAGCGCACCGGAATCAGGCAGCGCTGGCCGTTGCGCCAGGCATTGCCGTAGAGCCGCGACGCGCCGACCGTCTCCGCGCGCGCATTCACCGTATCGAGCTTCTTTCGTTTGCGGCCGTGCTCGTCGAGACGCTCGGGCTGCATGAACTTCGGCCAGAAGCCGAACACCGCGCTGACGACCGCGAGACCGTCGCCGTCGGCACGCGCGATGGGCGCCGCGTAATCGGGATATACGTCGGGTTCCCACGGATCGCGGCGGAACAGGTCGCCGATGCCGATCCTCAGCTCGCTGATGCCCGGGTCTTCATCGGGGGCGCGGTAGTGGGTGCACATGGTTGGGCAGACGATGGACGCGATGTCTTCATCGTAGGTCAGCATGCACGCCACATGTCCGCTATTGCCTGGTATGACGAAACAGTCTTGCAACGGGTCGGCCCGCTTGACGGCGTCGTGCGCGAACCGCCGGCGCTGGCCGTCCGTTCGTTCAGCCGTGCCGCCGGCAGCTTGGCGTCGCCGGTTCCGGTTCAGGCCAAGCGTTCCGAACCGATCACATGCGCGCCCGGGCGCGCGTCGAGCGCGGCGTCGGCCTTGACCGATCGTCGGCAATCCGGATAGTCGAAGCGCGAACCGTCATGTCGAATCCGGCGCGGGAGACACGAAGCCGACGCCCGCGATCGACACAAACAAGAAGCCCCGCCGTGGCGGGGCTTCGATCAGCCGCGCGGGCCGGCTGATGCTCACACGTGCAGCGCATGTCCCAGCGCGCGCAACGCCGCCTCCTGCATCGCTTCGCCGAGTGTCGGATGCGCGTGGATCGTGCCGCCGATGTCCTCGAGCCGCGCGCCCATCTCGAGCGACTGCGAAAACGCGGCGGCCAGTTCCGACACGCCACGCCCCACCGCCTGCCAGCCGACGATCAGGTGCGTGTCGCGCCGCGCGACGACGCGCACGAAACCGTCGGTCGCCTGCAGCGTCATCGCGCGGCCGTTCGCCGCGAACGGGAACGACGCGCCGATGCAGTCGACACCGGCCGCCTTGGCGTCGTCGGGCGACCAGCCGGACGTGACGACCTCGGGATCGGTGAAGCACACGGCCGGGATCGAGGCCGGCGTGAACTTGCGGCGCCGTCCCGCGATCAGCTCGGCCACCATCTCGCCTTGCGCCATCGCGCGATGCGCGAGCATCGGCTCGCCGGCGACGTCGCCGATTGCCCATACGTTGCGCATCGACGTCCGGCATTCGTCGTCGATACGCAGCGCGCGGCCGTTGCGATCGAGCGGCATCGATTCGAGCCCGAAGCCGTCGACGCGCGGCCGGCGGCCGACCGCGACCAGCACGCGATCGGCCGGCAGGGTTTTCTCCGCGCCGTCGGGTGCCTGCACGCGCACCGCGCCGTCGCTCGCGAGGCCCAGCACCTTGTGGCCCGTCCATAGCCCGACGCCCAGCCGCGCGAGCGAATCGGCGACCGGCTTCGCGAGTTCCGCGTCGTATGCGGGCAGCACGCGCTCGGCCGCCTCGACGATGCTGACGTCGACGCCGAGCTTGCGATAGACGAATCCGAGTTCGAGCCCGATGTAGCCGGCACCGACGACGACCAGCCGCTTCGGCAACGACGCGGGCGACAGCGCCTCGGTCGACGAGACGACGTGGCCGCCGAACGGCATCGACGGCAGCGCGACCGGCTCCGAACCCGTCGCGAGCAACAGGTGCTCGCAGGCGATCCGCGTCGTGTGGTCACCGGCGACGACGTCGACCGTCTTGCCGTCGACGACGCGCGCGTCGCCGTGCAGCACGCGCACGCCGTGCTTCTTCAGCAGCGCGCCGACGCCGCGCGTGAGCCGCTCGACGATGCCGTCCTTCCACGCGACGCTTTTCGCGATGTCGATCTCCGGCGCGCGCACGCGAATCCCGAGCATCCCCTCGCCGGCCTGCCCGCGCGCCTGCTCGAACGCGTCGGCGACGTGGATCAGCGCCTTCGACGGAATGCAGCCGATGTTCAGGCACGTGCCGCCGAGCCGGTCGCGCTCGACGAGCACCGTCGGAATGCCGAGCTGCCCCGCGCGAATCGCGGCGACGTAACCGCCCGGCCCGCCGCCGATCACGAGCAGCGTGGTGTGTTCGTTCTTCATCGGGCTCACTCCACGAACAGCAGCGCCGGGCGCTCGAGCACCTCGCGCACGGCCTGGATGAATTCGGCCGCGTCCGCTCCGTCGACGACGCGATGGTCGAACGACGACGACAGGTTCATCATCTTGCGCGCGACGATCGCGCCGTCGCGGATCATCGGCCGCTCGACGATCCGGTTCACGCCGACGATGCCGACCTCGGGATGGTTGATGACCGGCGTCGACACGATGCCGCCGAGCGCGCCGAGGCTCGAGATCGTGATCGTCGAGCCGGTCAGCTCGTCGCGCTGCGCGCGGTTCGCGCGCACCGCGTCGGCGAGCCGCGCGATTTCCGCCGAGATCGACCATACGTCGCGCGCCTCCGCATGACGCAGCACCGGCACCGTTAGGCCGCCGTCCGTCTGCGTCGCGACGCCCATGTGCACCGCGCCGTATTGCGTGACGACACCGGCTTCGTCGTCGTAGCGCGCGTTGATCTGCGGGAAGTCGCGCAGCGCGATCACCATCGCGCGGATCAGCAGCGGCAGCGGCGTGAGCCGGCCGCGCGTGTCGCCGTGGCGCCGGTTCAGCTCGGCGCGCAGCGCTTCGAGCTCGGTGACGTCGATCTCCTCGACGTAGCTGAAGTGCGGAATGCGGCGCTTCGCTTCCTGCATCTTGCGCGCGATCGCGCGCCGCAGGCCAATCACCGGCACCTCGGTTGCGTCGTTGCGCTCGGCGTAGCCGCGCGCTTGCGATCCGCGCGCGGCGCCGCCGCCCGTGCGCGCATACGCGTCGAGGTCCGCATGCAGGATCCGCCCGGCCTCGCCGGTGCCGCGCACGTAGCGCAGCTCGATGCCCATGTCCCACGCGCGCTGGCGCACCGCCGGCGACGCGAGCGGCCGTTCGCCCGGCGCGAGCGCCGCGCGCGGCGGCGCCGCATGTTCCGCGCGGCGCGGCTCGGCCGGCGCGCGGGATGCGGCGTGCGTCGCTGCCTTCGACGACGCATGTGTTTCGGATCCCTCAGCGGTAGAAGATGAATCGGCAGGCACGTCGACCGCCGCCGCTCGCTGCGTCGCATCCGGGCCTGCATCGTGTGCTTTCGCGCCCGATTTCAGGTTGCCGTCGCCTTCGACTTCGAGACGAATCAGCTCGCTGCCGACCGCCATCATCTCGCCGATCCGGCCGCCGAGCTCCAGCACCTTGCCCGCCACCGGCGACGGAATCTCCACCGCCGCCTTGTCGGTCATCACATCGGCGAGCGGCTGGTCTTCGGCGATCGTCTGCCCCGGTTGCACGTGCCAGGCCACCAGCTCGACCTCGGCGATCCCTTCGCCGATATCCGGCATCTTGATGACATGAATCCCCATCTCAGGCCTCCATCACGCGTCGCAACGCTTCGCCGACCCGGGCCGGCCCGGGGAAATACGCCCATTCCTGCGCGTGCGGATACGGCGTGTCCCAGCCCGTCGTCCGCTCGACCGGTGCCTCCAGATGGTAGAAGCAGTGTTCCTGGACGAGCGACACCAGCTCCGCGCCGTAGCCGCAGGTGCGCGTCGCCTCGTGCACCACCACGCAGCGGCCGGTCTTGCGCACCGACGCGACGATCGTGTCGAGATCGACCGGCCACAGCGTGCGCAGGTCGATCACTTCCGCATCGATGCCGGTCTCCTCGGCGGCCGCCAGCGACACGTGGACGGTCGTGCCGTACGTCAGCACCGTCACGTCGTTGCCGGGCCGCACGACGGCGGCCGTGTCGAGCGGCACCGTGTAATAGCCTTCCGGCACCTCGCTGCCCGGATGCTTGAGCCACGACGTGACCGGACGCTCGTGATGGCCGTCGAACGGCCCGTTGTACAGGCGTTTCGGCTCGAGGAAGATCACCGGATCGTCGTTCTCGATCGACGCGATCAGGAGTCCTTTCGCGTCGTACGGATTCGACGGCATCACCGTGCGCAGTCCGCAGACTTGCGTGAACATCGCTTCCGGGCTCTGGCTGTGCGTCTGGCCGCCGTAGATGCCGCCGCCGCACGGCATCCGGATCGTCATCGGCGCGGTGAACTGGCCCGCCGAGCGATAGCGCAGCCGCGCGCCTTCCGACACGATCTGGTCGGAGGCCGGGTAGAAGTAGTCCGCGAACTGGATCTCGCAGACCGGCCGCAAGCCATACGCGCCCATCCCGACCGCAGCGCCCACGATCCCGCCTTCCGAGATCGGCGCATCGAACACGCGCGACTTGCCGTACTTGGCCTGCAGCCCCTCGGTGCAGCGGAACACGCCGCCGAAGTAGCCGACGTCCTGCCCGAACACGACCACGTCGTCGTCGCGGCCGAGCATCACGTCCATCGCGGAGCGCAGCGCCTGGATCATCGTCATCGGCTGGGCCGATGCCGTCGTTGTTTCATGTTGCGCCATGATCACGCTCCCAGTTCCTGGCGCTGACGGCGCAGATGCGCGGGCAGCTCCTTGTACACGTCGTCGAACATCGACGCCGGCGACGGAATGCGGTCGTCGGCCAGCGTCCCGAACTTCTCCGCTTCCTTCTGCGCGGCGATCACCTCGGCTTCCAGTTCGGCCGTGAGCGCGTCGTGCGCGCTGTCCGACCAGATGCCCTTCGCGATCAGGTGCTGCTTGAAGCGGGCGATCGGATCGCCGAGCGGGAAATGGGCCCAGTCGTCGGCCGGCCGGTATTTGGTCGGATCGTCCGACGTCGAATGCGCGCCGGCGCGATAGGTGACCCACTCGATCAAGGTCGGGCCGAGATTGCGGCGCGCGCGTTCGGCGGCCCAGGTCGACGCCGCGTAGATCGCGAGGAAGTCGTTGCCGTCGACGCGCAGCGAAGCGATGCCGCAGCCGACGCCGCGCCCGGCGAAGGTCGTCCCCTCGCCGCCCGCGATCGCCTGGAACGTCGAGATCGCCCACTGGTTGTTGACGACGTTCAGCACGACCGGCGCGCGATACACGTGCGCGAACGTCAGCGCGGTGTGGAAGTCGGCTTCCGCGGTCGCGCCGTCGCCGATCCAGGCGGACGCGATCTTCGTGTCGCCCTTGATCGCCGACGCCATCGCCCAGCCGACCGCCTGGATGAACTGCGTCGCGAGATTGCCGGAGATCGAGAAGAAGCCGGCTTCGCGGTCCGAGTACATCACCGGAAGCTGGCGCCCCTTCAGCGGGTCGCCTTCGTTCGACATCAGCTGGCAGATCATCCGTTCGAGCGGCACGTCGCGCGCGATCAGGATGCTTTGCTGGCGGTAGGTCGGGAAGCACATGTCGCCGTGACGCAGCGCCATCGCATGCGCGGCGCCGATCGCCTCTTCGCCGAGGCTCAACATGTAGAAGGAGATTTTCTTCTGACGCTGCGCGATCATCATCCGCGCGTCGAAGATGCGGGTCTTCAGCATCGCGCGCATCCCGGCGATCAGGCGCGCATCGTCGAGATCCGGCGCCCACGGGCCGAGGGCTTCGCCGTGATCGTCGAGCACGCGCACCAGGCTGCGGGCGAGATGGGCGGTGTCCGCCGGCGCTACGTCGATCGGCGGGCGGCGAACCGCGCCGGCCGGCGATAGATGCAGATAGGAAAAATCCGTCTTGCAGCCCGGGCGCCCGGTGGGCTCCGGCACATGCAGACGCAATGGCTCTGACAGGCTCATCGTGTCGTCTCCACGCTCGATTGTGTCTCACGCTGATTGGAACGCGCGGCCGGTTGCCGGCTCACGCGCGGGCTGGCACGCGGATAAGCACGCCAACCTTGGGAATGTATGCCTTGCAGTACCGGACGTCGATGCCCAACCCGCTCGTTCGGGGTGAGCAGATTTGCCATGGCGGCGACGATGGGCGAGCGGCATTGCCGGTGGGTTTGAAGGACGGTTGCGTGTGCTGCGATGCGTCAACGCGTCGGGGAGCGCGGAATCGATGCGCGTCTGTCACGCGTGTCGGAGGGTACGAAGCGAAAGACCCCGCGAAATCCTGGATTTCGGCGGGGTCTTTGTCTTTGTCGGTGCGCGTCCGCGTGCTTCAGCGCTCGCGCGCCGGATCATTCCGGCGCGTAATGGTGCGATGGGCGAGAAAGCGCGAAAGCGCGATGGCGCGATGGCGCGATGGCGCGATGCGTCGATGATGCAATGCATCACGCGTCGGGGCGCGCGATGTCGAAGCGGCTGTCGGGCGTCACGTGCACATAGGCGGACGGGCCGCCCGCACGCAGAATGATGCCCGCGCCGAACGTATCGAAGATGCCGTCCTTCAGCAGGTCGTGACGGATATGCACGGCGACGACCTCGCCCAGCACCAGCGTGGCCGGCGTCTCGACGCCGCGGTGATCGCGCAGCCGGATCACGTCGGTCACCTTGCATTCGAAGTTGACGCCGCTTTCCGCCACGCGCGGCACGCCGACGAGGCGCGACGGAATCGCGGTCAGGCCGCCGAGTTCGAATTCGTCGACGTCGTACGGCACGGCGGCACAGGTCTGGTTCATCCGGTCGGCGAGGTCGCGCGTCGCGAGGTTCCAGACGAACTCGCCGGTTTCCTGCACGTTGCGCAGGCTGTCCTTCGCGGCGGTGCTCGAAAAGCCGATGATCGGCGGACGATAGTTGAATGCGTTGAAGAAACTGTACGGCGCGAGGTTGAGCGTGCCGTCGTTGCCGCGGGAGGAAATCCAGCCGATCGGGCGCGGGCCCACGATCGCGTTCAGCGGATCGTGCGGCAGCCCGTGGCCTTGCGACGGTTCGTAATAGTGGTAGTTCGAGTCGGTCATGGCGGGTGGTCTTGCGGGAGGGAAACGTCGTTTGATTCCATCGGCCGCGTCACGTGCGCGACGATGGTGGCGACGGCCTGTGCGACGTACGTGCCAAGTATCACACGGCGGCGCTTTCGTCGCAGCGAAGTGGCCCGCCATGGCCCGTCGAGCCGACATTTCCCTTCAAGCCCGAAGTTCAGGACTTTTTTACCCACACATGACCGATAACCGCCCGGATAGCAGCGTCAGAAATGATGCAGCAGCGCGACTCGCGCGACGAATTGATTCGGGCCCGACGAGATATCGGCGGCGCCCGGAACGTACGCGTAGTCGAAGTCGGTTCCAGTGTGCGCGTTCAGCGCATGCTGATAGACACCTTCGACGAATACCGACGTGCGTTTCGACAAGTCGTAGTTCAGCTTCGCGCTCAGTTGATGCCACTTCGGATTGAACGCGCCGACCGTCGACGCGACGCGGGCCTGCGTGTACGTATATGCCGCGCCGACGTAGAACGCGGTCGTGAAGTGATAGAGGCCGTTCACCTCGAAGTTGTCGAATTTCCACGACTGCCACGCACCGCCCGCCGGCTGCGTCGTACCGGTGAAATACGCGTTCGAAGTCGGATCGTAGACGTCGACGTGCGAATACGTGAATCCCACGAGGGCATTCGAGAACGCATAATTCACGCCGATGCCGATGTTCTGCTGCGACGATGCATCGAACGTGTTGTCGCCGGTGATCGCCCCGTTCGAATCGGCATTGCGTGCGTTGTTGATCTTCAAATACGAGGCGCCGACCGTCAGCCCGCCCTGCTGGTATTGCAGCGCGGCGCCATATAGACGGTTGTTCGCGAAGCCGCCCGCCTGATTGCTGAATCCATACATCGCCTCCGCGGTAACGCCGTGCCATACGGGCGACACGTACTTGACCGCATTGTTCACGCGGAACGAGTAGTCGGTGTTGTCGTTGTCGTACGGATGCGAGAACAGGTAGCCGGTCCAGTTGCCGTTTGCGGTGAGCGGCGAGAAGATGTCGACGCTCGGATCGTACTGACGACCGAACGTCAGGGTGCCGTATCGGTCCGACGCGATGCCGACGAACGCCTGACGGCCGAATTCCCGGCCGCCCTGGCTCATTTTTCCGTTGTTGACGTCGAAGCCGCTCTCGAGCGTGAAAATCGCCTGGTAGCCTGCTCCGAGGTCTTCGGTGCCCTTGATGCCCCAGCGGCTGCCGTAGTCATAGCCGCTTTGCAGTTGCACGGTGCCGTGGCCGCGTGCGTTGCTCGTGTAGTTGATACCGTCCTCGATCTTGCCGTACAGCGTCACGCTGCTTTGTGCATGCGCCGCGGCAGCAAGCAAGGCGGCGGGTGCGATGATCCCCAAACGCATGTTCATGACGATTTACCCCCAGGTCTTTCGTTTGCTGGTCGCAACGGTTGCGTGCTGCGAATGTGCGTCGCATCGATGTTTCCCCGCGATGCGACGGGCGCAGTGTAATGAGCCGTTTTTCTGCTGTTAGTGGCCTGCAGCGGAAAGGTGCTCTCCAGAACGCCGGCTGTTTTTCGGCGCGGAAAGCGGATAGCCGGGTGTTGAAGCGCGCCTCATTCGGGCGACGAGCGGACGCCTGAAGCAAATCGCGGGGAATCGATATTTCAATCGCCGGTACGTTTGCGTTTGGCCAGCGCGGGGGATCTACGGGAACCGGCCGCCGCCATCGAAGCGAAGCACGACCTGAAAAACAAAAAACCCGCGAGCGGCTTGTTTCTCGCGGGTTTTCGGAACGTCATGGAATCGCATGGAAGCGATCTTGGTGCCGGGGACCGGACTCGAACCGGCAAGCCAGTTAAGGCGGCGGATTTTCGTCACACTGCTTCTTTCAAAGCCGGCGTCGTCGAAACGACGCCGTTCGTGCGCTGGACTATGCCTTCGCCGTCGCGCGCGGGCGGTATTACCGCCCGTGCGCCTTAGGCGCCCCCCGTCTAGTCTCTACACCTTCCTCGCTGCAGTCGTACCGCGAGGCTTGGCTCGGCGTTGCCTCGACGCACGGCGCGCGTCAGGGGTTTCACCGAATTTGAAGGGTTCTGCACCGGTCGTTTCCGGCCGGGCACTCAATCGTTTAAGTCCGCTATGTTTACCAATTTCATCACCCCGGCAAAAGGGCGGACGCGATTCTACCATTGCTTGCGCATGCATTAGCTGATTCGCGCGCATTGCATCGCGATGCAGCATGTCGGCCTGCCCTGTCCATACCCGAACTCGAGCGCCGCAATCGACGTCGGCGCGACACCGTCGCCGATTTCCTCCCGCGCCGCAGCATCCGTCGATACAATCGAATCCGCCCCGCTCGCCGGGCGCCAACCGTCTGATGTTTGTATCGCATCTTTTACGAAACAGACGTCTCGTCAGTCATCGCGAAGTCACAAACGCTTTCGATAATTCTCCCGTCGAAAACGTTTACATCGCGTAACTTCATGCCCCCGACCATCAAGGACGTCGCCGCGCTCGCCGGCTTCTCGATCGCCACCGTCTCGCGTGCGATCAACGCGCCGCATACCGTCAGCCCCGCCACGCTGGCGACCATCCGCACCGCCATCGACACGCTGCAGTTCCGCCCGAGCCCGCTCGGCCGGCAGTTGCGCGGCGAGCGCACGCGGCTCGTCGGTGTCGTCCTGCCGACGCTGTCGAACCCTGTATTCGCCGACTGCCTGCAGGGCATCGACGAACTCGCGACCGCGGCCGGCTTCAAGCTGATCCTGATGACGACCGAATACGACGCGGCGCGCGAGCGCCACGCGATCGAGACACTGCGCGAGCAGCGCGTCGAGGGGCTGATCCTGACCGTCGCCGATGCGGACACGCATCCGCTGCTCGACATGCTCGACCGCGACGGCCCGCACTACGTGCTGATGCACAACGACACGCAACGCCGCCCGTCGGTGTCGGTCGACAACCGCAGCGCCGCCTACGACGGCGTGCGCATGCTGACGGCACGCGGTCATCGCCGCGTGCTGATGCTGGCCGGTTCGCTCGCCGCGTCGGATCGCGCTCGCCAGCGCCATCTCGGCTACGCGCAGGCGCTCGAGGAGGCCGGCGTCGCGACGCTGCCGCCGGTCGAGGTCGACTTCAACGCGGCCGAGCTGCCCGACGCGGTGCTCGCGCACCTCACCGCGCGAGCCACGCGCCCGACCGCCCTCTTCTGCAGCAACGACCTGCTCGCGATGGTCGTGATGCGCGGCTTGCGCCGCGCGGGCTTCTCGATTCCCGACGACCTGTCGGTGCTCGGCTTCGACGGCATCGCGATCGGCGAGCTGCTCGCACCGCCGCTCGCGAGCGTCGCGACGCCGAACCAGGACATCGGCCGTCATGCATGGCAGCGCCTCGTCGAATGCATCGGCGGCGCGACGATCGAGCGCACGTCGCTGATCCTGCCGCATACGGTGCGCGACGGCGCGACGGTCGCGCCGCCGGCCGCCGACCTGCAGTTGCACCAAGCCTGAACGCACGCGCCGCGCCATCGTGCACGGCGCGCGCAAGCTACCCCGCCCCCGCCCGGAGATCCATCGTGTCCTTTCGCCTGACCTCGCTGCTGCGCGTGCTCGCAGCCCCCGTCGCCTGCGCCGCGCTCGTCGCGTTCGCACCCGCGGCCCATGCCGACGAATCGGCGATCTGCTACAACTGCCCGCCCGAATGGGCCGACTGGGCCGCGCAGATCGCGGCGATCAAGCAGAAGACCGGCATCCGCGTGCCGTTCGACAACAAGAACTCGGGCCAGGCGATCGCGCAGCTGATCGCCGAGCAGAAGAGCCCGGTCGCCGACGTCGTCTATCTCGGCGTGTCGTCGGCGTTCCAGGCGAAGGACAAGGGCGTGATCGCGCCGTACAAGCCCGCGCACTGGAACGACATCCCCGCGAACCTGAAGGACCCGCAGGGCTACTGGTTCGCGATCCACTCGGGCACGCTCGGCTTCTTCGTGAACAAGGACGCGCTCGACGGCAAGCCGGTCCCGCGCTCGTGGGCCGACCTGCTGAAGCCCGAATACAAGGGCATGGTCGGCTACCTCGATCCGTCGAGCGCGTTCGTCGGCTATGCAGGCGCCGTGGCCGTCAACCAGGCGCTCGGCGGCAGCCTCGACGACTTCAAGCCGGGGCTCGACTGGTTCCGCAAGCTGAAGGCGAACGCGCCGATCGTGCCGAAGCAGACCGCGTATGCGCGCGTGCTGTCCGGCGAGATTCCGATCCTGCTCGACTACGACTTCGACGCGTATCGCGCGAAGTACAAGGATCACGCGAACGTCGAGTTCGTGATTCCGAAGGAAGGCACGATCGCGGTGCCGTACGTGATGAGCCTCGTGAAGGGTGCGCCGCACGACGCGAACGGCAGGAAGGTGCTCGACTTCGTGCTGTCCGACGAAGGCCAGAAGCTGTGGGCCAATGCGTACCTGCGTCCGGTGCGCGCGCAGACGCTCGGCGCCGACGTCGCCGCGAAGTTCCTGCCGGCGAGCGAATACGCCCGGGCGAAATCGGTCGACTTCGGCAAGATGGCGGCCGGCCAGCAAGCGTTCGGCCAGCAATACCTGCAAGTGATGCAGTAAGCGCCGGACCCACGCCATGCTCGACCTGACTTTCCCGCTGCGCTGGCGCGTCGCCCTCGTCGCGCCGGCGCTCGCGGTGTTCGCCGCGTTCTGGCTGCTGCCGATGGCGGCGCTCGTGCGGGTGTCCGCCGACGGCGCGTTCTTCACGCAATACGCGGCGCTGCTCGGCAACGCGCGTTACATGACGAGCCTCGGCGAAACGATAGCGTTGTCGGCCGGCGTCACGCTCGCGACGCTGGCGCTGTCGACGACCTCGGGCCTGCTGCTCGCGCGCCGCGAATTCGCCGGCAAGCGCGTGCTGCTCGCGCTGCTCACCTTTCCGCTCGCGTTCCCGGGCGTCGTGGTCGGCTTCATGGTGATCATGCTCGCCGGCCGGCAGGGGCTGATCGGGATGCTGTCCGCGAAGCTGACCGGCGACAAGTGGGTGTTCGCGTATTCGGTTGCCGGGCTGTTCGTCGGCTACCTGTACTTCTCGATCCCGCGCGTGATCGTCACCGTGATCGCGGCCGCGTCGAAGCTCGACGCGTCGCTCGAGGAAGCCGCGCGCTCGCTCGGCGCGTCGCCGTGGCGCATCTTCGTCGACATCGTGCTGCCGGCGCTCGCGCCGGGCCTGGTCGCGGCCGGCGCGATCTGCTTCGCGACCGCGATGGGCGCGTTCGGCACCGCCTTCACGCTCGCCACCGACCTGAACGTGCTGCCGATGACGATCTACACCGAGTTCACGCTGAACGCGAACATCGCGACGGCCGCCGGCCTGTCGATCGTGCTCGGCATCGTCACGTGGGCCGTGCTCGCGCTCGCGCGCCGGTTCACCGGCCACACCGCCGCCGCCGCGGCCTGAGGATTCCTTCATGCAATCGCTTTCCGGTTCGTCCGCGCCGTCGCCGGCGCCCGCTCCGTCGCACGCGAACGGCACCGCCAGACGCGCGCCGCGCGTGTCGGGCGCGCGCGCGATCGCGGCGCTGCAATGGGGCGTCACGCTGCTGCTGTGCGCGTTCCTGATCGTGCCCGTCGTGATGTCGGTACTCGCGGGCCTCACCGTCAACTATTTCCGCGGGCTGTCGAGCGGCCTCACGCTGCGCTGGCTCGAACAGGTGTGGCAGCAGTACCAGGGCTCGGTCGCGCTGTCGCTCGGCGTCGCGTTCGCGACGCTCGCGATCGTGCTCGCCGTCGGCGTGCCGGCCGGCTATGCGCTCGCGCGCAGCAAGAGCCGCGTCGCCCGCGTGATCGAGGAAGCGCTCGTGCTGCCGGTCGCGCTGCCGGGCCTCGCGTCGGCGCTCGCGCTGCTGGTCGTGTACGGCGGCTTCACCGCGTTCCGGATGAGCCTGTGGTTCATCGTCGTCGGCCACGTCGTGTTCACGCTGCCGTTCATGGTGCGCGCGGTCGCGGCGGTCGCCGCCGGCGCCGACCTGCGCACGCTCGAGGAAGGCGCGGCGAGCCTCGGTGCGTCGTTCGTCACGCGCTTCGTCACGATCGTGCTGCCGAACCTGCGCCCCGGCATCGTCGCGGGCGCGCTCGCGGTGCTCACGCTGTCGATCGGCGAATTCAACCTGACCTGGATGCTGCATACGCCCGACACGAAGACGCTGCCCGTCGGGCTCGCCGATACCTATGCGTCGCTGCGCCTCGAAGTCGGCAGCGCGTACACGATCGTGTTCCTGCTGATGACGCTGCCGCTCCTCGTCGCGATGCAGTGGCTCGGCGTCGATCCGTCCGGCACGCGCGCGCTGACGCGTCGCCCGCGCTGACCCTGCGCTGACCTTACCCTTCCCATGAAACTCGATTCCACCCCCATCACCCTGACCCGCTGCGCGAAGACGTTCCGCGGCACGCGCGTGCTCGAACCGCTCGACCTGTCGATCGGCGCGGGCGAGACGCTCGTGCTGCTCGGCCCGTCGGGCTGCGGCAAGACGACGACGCTGCGCCTGATCGCGGGCCTCGACACGCCGGATGCCGGCGGCACGATCCGGTTCGGCGGCGACGACGTGACCGCGCTGCCGATCGAGCGCCGCCAGGTCGGCATGGTGTTCCAGAACTACGCGCTGTTCCCGAACCTCACGGTGCGCGGCAACGTCGGCTACGGACTGAAGATCCGCAAGACCGAGCCGCGCGCGCTGCGCGAACGCGTCGACGAGCTGCTCGCGATGATGCGGCTCGACGCGCATGCGGACAAACCGGTCGATCAGCTGTCCGGCGGCCAGCGCCAGCGGGTCGCGCTGGCGCGTGCGCTCGCGGTGCGCCCGCGCGTGCTGCTGCTCGACGAGCCGCTGACCGCGCTCGACGCGAAGCTGCGCGACGTGCTGCGCCGCGAGATGAATGCGCTGTTGCGCGAGCTCGGCGTGACGACCGTCTACGTCACGCACGACCAGGCCGAGGCGATGGAACTCGGCGACCGGATCGTCGTGATGGGCGCGGGCCGCATCGAGCAGATCGGCACGCCGCGCGACATCTACTACCGCCCGGCGAACCGCACGGTCGCGCAGTTCATCGGCACGCTGAACCGGCTTGCAGGACAATGGCAGGACGGCGCGCTCGTGACGACGGGGGGCGCGATCGTCACGCCGCATGCCGCCGACGAGTGGTTCTTCCGTCCGGAGGATGCGCAGCTCGCCGATCCCGCGCATGCGCCGCTGCGCGGCGCGATCGGCGCGTGCGCGTTTCTCGGCGAACGCACGCGGCTCACGATCGAGCATGCGGCACCCGACGCGCTCGTGATCGACGTGCCGGGCCGCATCGAGCTCGCGCGCGGCACGGCGGTCGGCCTCACGATCGCGCCGGAAGGCCTGATCGCGCTCGCCGCGTAACACCGCCCCACGATAACCACACATTCCGAGGAACGACGATGCTGCTTGCTCAAATCAGCGATCTCCACATCAAGCGCCCGGGCCAGCTCGCGTACCGACGCGTCGACACGGCCGCCGCGCTCGCGCGCTGCATCGCGAAGCTGAACGCGCTGGTGCCGCGCCCCGACGCGGTGCTCGTCACCGGTGACCTGACCGACTTCGGCCACGACGACGAATACCGCCACCTGCGCGACCTGCTCGCGCCGCTCGAGATTCCGTATTACCTGATGGTCGGCAATCACGACGATCGTGCGGGGTTGCGCCGCGCGTTCGCCGATCGTCCCGAATTGCAGGACGGCGAGTTCGTGCAGTACGCGCTCGACGTCGGCGCCGTGCGCGTGCTCGCACTCGATTCGCAGGTGCCCGGCACGAGCCATGGCGACCTGTGCGATGCGCGGCTCGCGTGGCTCACCGCGCAACTCGACGCTGCGCGCGACCGGCCGGTGATCGTCGCGCTGCATCACCCGCCGTTCGTGTCCGGGATCGGACATATGGACGCGCTGCGCCTCGCGCCCGCCGCCGCCACGAAACTCGACGCGCTGCTGCGGCGCTATCCGAACGTCGAGCGCGTGCTGTGCGGCCACGTGCACCGGACGATGTTCACGCGCTTCGGCGGCACGCTCGCATCGGCCGTGCCGGCGCCCGCGCACCAGGTCGCGTTCGATTTGCGAGCGGACGCGCCGTCCGCGTTCCGGCTCGAGCCGCCCGCGTTCGCGGTGCACGTCCATACGCCGGACATGGGGATGACGTCCCATCACGTGTACGTGGACGAAGGCGACGGGCCGTATCCGTTCTATGAGCCGAGCGGGGAACTGGTCGACTGAACCGTACGCAATCGCGGATGCATGACGAGCGGCTGCGGCCGGTCGGGGCCGCGTCGAATGATTGCGGTTGATTGCGGTTGATTGCGGCTGAGCGCGGCCCGCCATGCTGCGATCGCGCCAGCCGCGCAGCCGACTGCGCTTCTGCGCTTCTGCGCTTCTGCGCTTCTGCGCTTCTGCGCTTCTGCGCTTCTGCGCTTCTGCGCTTCTGGGCTTCTGGGCTTCTGGGCTTCTGGCCGCTGGGCCCGCTGGGCCCGCTGAGCCGCTGAGCCGCTGAGCCGTTGGGCCGTTGGGCCGTTGGGCCGCTGAGCCGCTGAGCCGCTGGGCCGCTGGGCCGCAGCACCGCCGGCACGATTCCCGGTGCTCCGGTATGATCGGCACGCTCGCTCGGCGCCCGGCCGCCTGCGCCACCGACGCCGCGCCGCGCGCCACGCCGCCCAACTCCGTTCCGTTGCCGCCATGTCCGCCGCCTCCACCGACCGTCCGACCGACGCCGCCTCGCCCCACTACTCGCGCAGCCTGCTGTTGCTGCTCGCGACGATCGCTGGCGTGTCGGTCGCGAACATCTACTACAACCAGCCGCTGCTCGACAGCTTCCGCTCGGCCTTCCCGGACGGCGCGTCATGGATCGGCGCGGTGCCGACCGCGACGCAGCTCGGCTATGCGGCCGGGATGTTCCTGCTCGCGCCGCTCGGCGACCGCTTCGATCGCCGCGGGCTGATCCTGATGCAGATCGCGGGCCTGTCGATCGCGCTGATCGTGGCCGCGGCCGCGCCGTCGCTGGCGGTGCTGGCCGTGGCGAGCCTTGCGATCGGCGTGCTCGCGACGATCGCGCAGCAGGCCGTGCCGTTCGCGGCCGAGATCGCGCCGCCGGCCGAGCGCGGGCATGCGGTCGGCACCGTGATGAGCGGCCTGCTGCTCGGCATCCTGCTGGCGCGCACGGCGGCCGGCTTCGTCGCCGAATATTTCGGCTGGCGGGCGGTGTTCGGCGCGTCGGTCGCGGCGCTCGTCGCGCTGGCCGCGGTGATCGTGCTGCGGCTGCCGCGCAGCTCGCCGACGTCGACGCTTCCGTACGGCAAGCTGCTCGGCTCGATGTGGCACCTGGCGGTCGAACTGCGCGGGCTGCGCGAGGCGTCGCTGACGGGCGCCGCGCTGTTCGCCGCGTTCAGCGCGTTCTGGCCGGTGCTCACGCTACTGCTCGCCGGTGCGCCGTTCCACCTCGGCCCGCAGGCCGCAGGGCTGTTCGGCATCGTCGGCGCGGCCGGTGCGCTGGCTGCACCGTACGCGGGCCGTTTCGCGGACACGCGCGGCCCGCGCGCGATCATCTCGCTCGCGATCGCGCTGCTCGCGGCGTCGTTCGTGATTTTTGCGCTGTCGGGAACGAGCCTCGTCGGGCTCGTGATCGGCGTGATCGTGCTGGATGTCGGCGTGCAGGCCGCGCAGATCTCGAACCAGTCGCGCATCTACGCGCTGAAGCCCGAGGCGCGCAGCCGCGTGAACACCGTGTACATGGTGTGCTACTTCATCGGCGGCGCGCTCGGCTCGTCGGCCGGCGTCGCGGCGTGGCACGCCTTTGGCTGGATCGGCATGTGCGCGGCCGGCCTGCTGTTTACCGCACTCGCCGGCTGGTCCCACCATCGCGGCGCACGTCGCGACTGAACGCCGCCCTGCGCGCCGGCGTCATGCGTCGGCCCGCGACGCGGCCGGATTGACGGCCGGCGGCGGCGTGAATGCCTGCGCGGGATCCATGACCGCGGCCGGGTCCACGACGGCGGCCGGTGCGGGCACCGCAAGCGGTACCGCGGAAGGCGCGAGGATCGGTGCCGGCTCCGGCATCGCCGCCTGAGCCGGTACTGACGCCGCATCCGCCGTCGGTTCGGCGGCGACGGTTGCCGCGGTCGCCACGGTCACCACGCCCGGCGCGGCATCGGCCGCCGCGCGCACCGCGGGCCGGCGCGCGGGATCGAACAGGAACGACAGCCCGACGCTGCCGAGGATCGCGACGGTGGCGACCACGGTTGCCGTCGTCACGGGCTCGCCGAGCATCAGCGCGCCGAGCGCGACCGCGACGATCGGGTTCACGTACATGCAGCTGCTCGCGATGATCGGGCTCGTGTGGCGAATCAGGTAGCCGTACGCGACGTACGCGGCCATCGTGCAGAACACCATCAGGTACACGAACGCGAACACCGGCGCGACCGCGACCTGCTCGATGCGCTCGCCCATCAGCCACGCCCCGATCGTGGACATCAACCCGCCCAGGCCGATCTGCAGCGACGTCGACAGGAACAGGTCGGACGGCAGCTTGAGCCGCGTCGCGAGATGCGCGCCGCCCGCCCAGAACAGCGCGCCGGCCAGCACGCAGATCGTGCCGAGCGCCGAGTTCGCGGCGGCCGCGCCGCCCGAATTCAGCACGACGATGCCGACCATCCCGAGCGCGACGGCCGCCCACTCGCCCTTCGTCACCGCGCGCCCGGCGACCGCCGCGATCACGGTCGCGAACAGCGGCACCGTCGCGACCATCACCGCGGCCGAGCCGCTGCTGACCGTGCGCATCCCGAGCGCGATCGTGCCCGACGACAGCGCGACCAGCATCGTGCCGACGATCGCCGAGTTGCGGATTTCGAGCAGCGTCGGCCATTCGGGCTTGCGCCGCAGCGCGAAGATGAACAGGCCGATCCCGCCGAGCAGGTTGCGCAGCCCCGACAGCAGCAGCGGCGGGAACGACTGCAGCGCGAAATGCAGGCCGCTGTAGGTCGAACCCCAGACGAAATAGATGAAGACGAGGGCGAGCGCGACGCGGCCGCCGCGGCTTTGCGGCAGGCGGATCCGGATCGGCAGGCGGGCGAGGAAATCGAGGAGGCGGTCGAGCGGGGTCATCGTTCAGCCCGCCCGCACGACGTGTCGCGTGCTCCGCTGAAAGACGCCGGAGAGACCGGCAAACGGCCCTGACTGGACCGGGAAGGCGGAGACGGACGTGCGGAACGACATGGCAGTGCGAACGGCGACGAATAAGAACCGGCAAGCGGCGGCAGAGGGTCGAAAAGCGGGCGCGAGCCGCTTCGGCTGCGCACGCTCGGCATTATGGCATCAAGGATTCGAAAGCATCATCAGACCAGTCTGAAAGCTTATCGACTGACGTTTCGGCGCGACATTTTTCGGCATCCGGACCAACCGGAGCGGGGGCCGGATACGCGCGGCGCGGGCGTCGCGCGGGCCGCCCGGCATCCCGTCCTGCAGCAGCGATCGCTCCATCGGCCTGATGGCCAGTCATGCGCTTCAGCGGTCGCTTCGCGCTTATGGTGATGATCGGCGACGGTCGGCAGGCGCATCCGGCCGCCGACATTCGCCCTTTCGACCCGCACACCACCCATACAAAATTTTGTATAATTCCACCATTCTTGCGCCGAAGCCCGTCGTGTTCGTCGGCACCGCACTCGACGACCTGCGCGGCTTTCCGCTTCTCGCGCGCCGCGAAGCCGGCCACCAGATCGACCAGGTTCAGCGTGGCCTCGCGCCCGACGACTGGAAGCCGATGCGCACCGTCGGCCCGGGCGTGCGGGAAATTCGCCTGCGCGATGCGAGCGGTGCGTTCCGGATCGTCTACGTCGCGACCTTCGCCGACGCGATCTACGTGCTGCATTGCTTCCGCAAGCAGTCGGCACGCACCTGCAAGACCGATATCGACCTGGCGGCCCGACGCTACCGGGCGCTGATGATGGAGAGGAAACGATGAGCAACGAACGTCATGCGAGCGTCTGGGACGCACTCGAAGGCCGGCCGGCCGAAGCCGAGAACATGAAGCTGCGCTCCGAGCTGATGATCGCGCTCAAGCAGCGCATCGCGCAGCTCGAGCTCAGCCAGGCGCAGGCCGCGCAACGGCTGGGCGTCACGCAGCCGCGCGTGTCCGATCTGCTGCGCGGCAAGATCAACCTGTTCGGGCTCGACGCGCTCGTGAACATGGCGGCGGCGGTCGGCCTGCGCGTCGACCTGCAGGTGCGCGAATCCGTGTGACACGCCGCGACGCAGGCAGCACGCGTTCGCGCGCCGCCGCATCACGATCCGCCGAACCAGTTGTACCCCTGATCGACCCAGTAGCCGCCCGGGAAGGTATCGGTCACGAAGATTTCCATGATGTGTTTCGGATTCTTGTAGCCGAGCTTGGTCGGCATCCGCAGCTTCATCGGGAAACCGAATTCCGGCGGCAGGCGATGGCCGTCGTAGTCGAATGCGAGCAGCGTCTGCGGATGCAGCGCGGTCGGCATGTCGATGCTTTCGTAGTAGTCGTCCGCGCATTTGAAGCCGACGTATTTCGCGTGCGTATCGGCGCCGGCACGCGCCAGAAACGCGCCGAACGGCGTGCCGCCCCAGCGGCCGATCGCGCTCCACCCTTCCACGCAGATGTGCCGCGTGATCTGCTCCGCGTGCGGCAGCGCATACAGCTCGTCGAGCGTCCACACGCGCTTGCCCGTCACGCGGCCCGACAGCACGAGCCGGTACGTCGATGCGTCGACGTGCGGCACGTCGTCGATGCCGTAATACGCGTTGAACGGGAACGGCCGCGTGATGTCAGCCTCGGTGTAGGTCGGCGCGAGCCGCTCGCCGCTGAAGAGCCACGCCTGCACGCGGTCGTTCATGCGCGACACCTTCTCGAGGAACGTGTTGACCGACGCGTCGTCCTTCAGCGTGCAGCCGGTCAGCATCGTCAGGCCGCCGAGCGTCAGGATGCGGCGATTGAACAGCCGCCGCGACGGCATCTCCAGCTCGCGGCGCACGTCGAGTTCGAGCGACTTGCGGTCGAGCGTCCAGCGCGAATCAGCGCGCCTGTATTCGGAATCCGACATGATGATTTCCTTCACCCGGAGTTGACGGGTCAGCGCCCGCGCAGCATCGCGAGCAGCGAGCGCGGCACCAGCAGCGCCATCGCGACGTGCACGACGAAGAACGCGACGAGCAGCGACATCGCCCAGAAATGCACGACGCGCGCGTTGTCGTAACCGCCGAACAGTTCGCGCAGCAGCGGAAACTGCACCGACTTCCAGATCGTCAGCCCGGACAGCACCAGCACGATCAGATCGACGATCGCGACCAGGTACGCGGCACGCTGCACCGCGTTGTAGACGCTCAGATCGTCGTGCGCGAGCCGGCCGCGCAGCGCGGCGCGCACGTCGCGCCACACGGACGCCGGCGTGACGGGCAGCATCTTGCGCGCGAGGCGCCCGGTCGCGATCGACATCGTCAGGTAGAACAGCCCGTTGCCGACCAGCAGCCACATCGCCGCGAAATGCCATTGCAGCGCGCCGCCGAGCCAGCCGCCGAGCGTGATGCCGTGCGGAAACACGAACGGCGGATAGATCGGCGACGCATCGTAGATGCGCCAGCCGGACAGCGCCATCAGGATCGCCGCGAGCGCGTTGAGCCAGTGGCTCACGCGCACCCACAGGGGATGAATCTTGCGGGCGGGCGGCGTGACGACCGCGCGCCCGGTGGCGGGAACGGTTTGCATGATGAAGACTCCCGGAACGGGTCGACGAGACGAGTCGAGTCGAGACAAAACGAGACGCGGGCGGCCGTCGTCGAGCACATGCGCCGGCCGCACGCCCTGCCCGGCTCCGTCAGTTCGACGGCGCCATCTTGTCGTCCGACTTCGCCTTGCCCATCTCGTCGTGCGACATCGCGTCTTTCTTCATCGCGTCCTTCTTCATCGCATGCTTCTTCATGGCGTCCTTCTTCATCGCGCCGTCCTTCGCCATCGCGTCGTGCCCCATCGCGTCCTTCGACATCGACGAGCCGTTTTGCGACATCGCGTCGTTCTGCGCATACGCGCCCGTTGCAAGCGTGGCGAAAGCAGCGACACAGGTGGCGATCAGTACGTTTTTCATGACATCTCTCCAAAACATGGGTTTAAGGAGCCGAATAGACGGACGACGTCGCGGGAAATGACAGCCGCTGCGAAATTTTTTTTGTGAGGTCGCGCGAAGGCGCGCCATGTTGCACCGCTTCGCCGCGGCCGGCCGAGCCGTGGGGCCGCGCGGCGGCGAAGCGCGCCGTCATTTCGACGGGCCATCACACCGCCCGCCATGCTGCGGCCGCACCGGGACGGCCGATCCCGTCCCGGTTGAAACCGCCGCCAAGCCAGTGTATCGTGTGCGCTGCTAACGCGGGGGTCCTGCAATGCGTTCGGTCAAACAACCGGCATTGCGGGTGAGAAATACCCTTTGAACCTGATCTGGATAATGCCAGCGCAGGGAAGCGTACGGATTTCACCGCCATCCTTCTGACGAAATCCGCCGCCTCACCAAGCCTCGTCTCCTGCTTAGCTCGAGCCCCACATTCGTCAAGGGCTCCGGGCAAGCGCCGAAGCGCCTGTCCGGCGCTCACACAGGAGATTGCATGAACGCCAATCCGAAGTTTCTGTCTGCCGACGCCCACGTCGACGCCGCGGCCGTTGCCCCGCTGCCCAATTCGCGAAAGGTGTATGTAACCGGCTCGCAGCCCGACATCCGCGTGCCGATGCGTGAAATCACGCAGGCCGACACGCCGACCGGCTTCGGCGGCGAAAAGAATCCGCCGATCTACGTGTACGACACGTCGGGCCCCTACACCGATCCGGACGCGAAGATCGACATCCGCGCGGGCCTGCCCGCGCTGCGCCAGCGCTGGATCGAGGCACGCGGCGACACCGAAGTGCTCGACGGCCTGTCGAGCCAGTACGGCCTCGAGCGCGCGGCCGACCCGGCTACCGCCGACCTGCGTTTCCCGGGCCTGCACCGCAACCCGCGCCGCGCGCAGGCCGGCAAGAACGTCACGCAGATGCACTACGCGCGGCAAGGCATCATCACGCCGGAAATGGAATACATCGCGATTCGCGAGAACCAGCGCCGCGCCGAATACATCGAGAGCCTGAAGTCGAGCGGCCCGAACGGCGCGAAGCTCGCCGCGATGATGGGCCGCCAGCACCCGGGCCAGGCGTTCGGCGCCGCGGCCTTCGGCGCGAACGCGCTGGCCGAGATCACCCCCGAGTTCGTGCGCGACGAAGTCGCGCGCGGCCGCGCGATCATCCCCGCGAACATCAACCACCCGGAATCCGAGCCGATGATCATCGGCCGCAACTTCCTCGTGAAGATCAACGCGAACATCGGCAACTCGGCCGTCACGTCGTCGATCGGCGAGGAAGTCGACAAGATGACGTGGGCGATCCGCTGGGGCGGCGACACGGTGATGGACCTGTCGACCGGCAAGCACATCCATGAAACGCGCGAGTGGATCATCCGCAACAGCCCGGTGCCGATCGGCACGGTGCCGATCTACCAGGCGCTCGAGAAGGTCAACGGCAAGGCCGAGGACCTGACCTGGGAAATCTTCCGCGACACGCTGATCGAGCAGGCCGAGCAAGGCGTCGACTATTTCACGATCCACGCGGGCGTGCGCCTGCAGTACGTGCCGCTCACCGCGAACCGGATGACGGGCATCGTGTCGCGCGGCGGCTCGATCATGGCGAAGTGGTGCCTCGCGCATCACAAGGAAAGCTTCCTGTACGAACACTTCGAAGAGATCTGCGAGATCATGAAGGCGTACGACGTGAGCTTCTCGCTCGGCGACGGCCTGCGTCCCGGCTCGATCTACGACGCGAACGACGAAGCGCAGCTCGGCGAGCTGAAGACGCTCGGCGAACTCACGCAGATCGCGTGGAAGCACGACGTGCAGGTGATGATCGAAGGCCCCGGCCACGTGCCGATGCAGCTGATCAAGGAGAACATGGATCTCCAGCTCGACTGGTGCAAGGAAGCGCCGTTCTACACGCTCGGGCCGCTGACCACCGACATCGCACCGGGCTACGACCACATCACGTCGGGCATCGGCGCCGCGATGATCGGCTGGTTCGGCACCGCGATGCTGTGCTACGTGACGCCGAAGGAGCACCTCGGGCTGCCGAACAAGGACGACGTGAAGGAAGGGATCATCACGTACAAGCTCGCCGCGCACGCGGCCGACCTCGCCAAGGGTCACCCCGGCGCGCAGGTCCGCGACAACGCGCTGTCGAAGGCGCGCTTCGAGTTCCGCTGGGAAGACCAGTTCAACATCGGCCTCGACCCGGACAAGGCGCGCGAATTCCACGACGAGACGCTGCCGAAGGATTCCGCGAAGGTCGCGCACTTCTGCTCGATGTGCGGCCCGCACTTCTGCTCGATGAAGATCACGCAGGACGTGCGCGAGTTCGCGGCGCAACAGGGCGTGTCGGAAAGCGAAGCGCTGAAGAAGGGGATGGAAGTCAAGGCGGTCGAGTTCGTGAAGACCGGCGCCGAGATCTATCACCGTCAGTAAGCCGGCCAGCGAACGCGGCGGTCCGCACGGACCGCATCGTGGCGCACTGCACCAGGCCCGCTTTCGAGCGGGCTTTTTTGCGTGCGCGCGCATGCGTCGTGCCTGCCGGCGCAAGGGAAACAATTGATTACGAAACCGTCGGAGTCTTAACAAGTCCTTACAGCAGCCCGGTGGGACGGCAGGTAGATTGGTTTCATGCGCGGCCGCAATCCGGCCATGCGACCTTCCGTTCACTACCGCAAGGACAACGATCATGAATGCTTCGATTCGGCGTTTTGGGGTATGCGCGCTGCTCGTCACGACGGTGGCCAGCCTGTCGGCCTGCGATTCGATGACGCGGCGCCAGCGCGATACGGCAATCGGTGCGGGTGTCGGCGGCGTCGCGGGCGCGGCGATCGGCGGCAACGCATTGTCGACGCTGGGCGGCGCAGCCGCCGGCGGCATCATCGGCAACCAGGTCGGCAAATAAGCCGGCCGGCTTACCCGGCTGCCGCGCGACGCGCGGCAAGCTCCGGCCTGACGGCGTTTCCGCGCGGCGGAAGCGCCGTTTTTCGTATGCGGCGCCGCAACACGACGCAGCGGCCCGGAAATGATCCGTTACCGTTTTGCGCATCTTGTCATCGCCGCGCGGCCTAAGCTTAAGCATCTGCCGATTGCCGGCTCCGCCGGAGAGACATCATGAACAGGACCCTCGTCGCACTCGCCGCCGCGGCGCTCGCGTGCACGACGCTCGCCGGCTGCTACTACCCGTACGGCTATTATCCCGGCGGCTATTACGCGGCCGCACCGGTACAGCCGGCGCCCGTGTACGTCGATCCGGGCCCCGCCTACTATTACCCGGCGCCCGCGTATGCGCCGGCATGGGGCGGTTATTGGGGACCCGCGCTGTCGCTCAATTTCGGCTTCGGCGGACGCGGCGGCTGGCACCACCATCACTGAGCGCGCCGCTCCATCCGCAGCCGGTCTCGCGCGGCCGGTCGCCCCGGGCCGGCGACCGGCGACATTCCCGTTTCTGGCCGTTTCTTGCCGTTTCATCCGATCGTGAAACGACGGCGCGGTAACGCGGTGTAAGATCCTTTGCATCCCGTCCCCTCGCCCGCCACGCTCGATGTCGCCCAAGAACGCCTTTCTGCTGACCGTCCTCGCCGCCCTGTGGGGCGCGTCGTTCCTGTTCATCCGGGTCGGCGTCGCCGACTTCGGTGTCGCGCCGCTGATGGCGCTGCGCGTGGGTATCGGCGCGCTGTTTCTCACCGGCTTCGCGCTGACGCGCTTCAAGCCCGCCGAGCTCGGCGCGCAGCTGCGCCGTCGCGCATGGCCGTTGTTCGTCGTCGGCGCGCTGAACTCGGGCATCCCGTTCTGCCTGTTCGCGTTCGCCGAACTGACGCTGTCGGCCGGCGTGACGTCGGTGATCAACGCGACGACGCCGCTGTGGGGCGCGCTCGTCGCCTACCTCTGGCTGAAGGACAAGCTGTCGCTGCCGCGCGCACTCGGCCTCGTGATCGGCTTTGCCGGCGTGCTCACGCTCGTGTGGGACCAGGTCGCCAACGCAAACGGCAGCACCGGCGCCAGCGCCACCGCGCTGGCTGCCGCCGCCGCGCTCGGCGCGACGCTGCTGTACGGCATCGCGGCCAACTACACGAAGCGCACGCTCAGCGGCGTCGATCCGCTCGTCAACGCGACCGGCAGCATGATCGGCTCGACCGTGCTGCTGCTGCCGTTCGCGATCGCGACCTGGCCCGCGGCTGCCGTCAGCGCGCATGCGTGGGGCGCCGTGCTCGCGCTCGGCATCGCCTGCACGGGCATCGCGTATTTCATCTTCTTCTACCTGATTGCGCATGTCGGCCCGGCGCGCGCGATTACGGTGACGTTCGTGATCCCGGTGTTCGGCCTGCTGTGGGGCGCGCTGTTCCTCGGCGAACATGTGTCGGTCGTGATGATCGAAGGCTGCGCGATCGTGCTCGTCGGCACCGCGCTTGCGACCGGCGTGATCAAGCGGATTCCCGGATTGGGCCCGCGCGGCGGCGAAGCGACCTGAGCGACGCGCAGGGCCCGCACCCTGCCGGTTGCAGGTTTCCCGCGACGCGCCGGCCACCGTTCGTCGAGCGCCGCGCATGGACCGGAGCGCGACGGCGCAGGTCGTTTTGCATCTGATGCCGATGCAGCCGCATGGCTTGTCCGTTTTTCCGTTTTCCTGATCCGCCGGCCTTCTTCGCACGCAATGCACGCGGCACACGCGGCGCTGTCGCCGCGTGCACGACCGGCGGCCCTTGCGTGTCGCGCTTGCGGGCTGACAGCCCGGTCCACGCGACGGTGTAGCGTTTGCGTCTGGAGTTACCCTGATACGCGCGCCGCGCCATTCCCGTTACACTCGTAGCACTCATCCGCAGAAGGCGGTCACGATGCACCACGTTCTTTCGCGTCCACCTGCGCGTGCGACGGCTTCTGCGTGGCGCGCACGATACCGCCCCCCGATCGCCCCAGGGCATCGTTGACATGAAGCCCGCCCGCGACCTCTCGCTCGATTCCCTGCTCGAACGCCTGACACCGACGCCCAGCGGCTGGATCGCCACGTATCGCGACACGACGCTGCGCAGCGTGTTCCAACCCGTGCTGTCGATCACGCACAAGCGCGTGGTCGGCTATGAAGCGCTGCTGCGCGTCGTGGACGAGAACGGTACGCTGGCTTCGCCTGTCGCGCTGTTCGACAAGACGCGCGCTGCTGCCGACGCGCTGCTGCTCGACCGGCTCGCCCGCTGCCTGCATACGGCCAACTTCGTCGCGCAGGGCATCGGCGACGGCTGGCTGTTCCTGAACGTGACGCCACGCGTGCTCGATTCGGGCCTCGTGCAGCGCGAATTCGTCGAGGCGCTGTGCCGTCATTTCGCGCTGCCGCCGAACCGCATCGTGCTGGAAGTCGTCGAGCAGCCGTCGCGCGACGAAGCCGCGCTCGCCCGCACGATCGACATGATCCAGCATCGCGACTTCCTGATCGCGATCGACGATTTCGGCACCGGATTCTCGAATTTCGACCGCGTGTGGCGCGCGCGACCCGATATCGTCAAGCTCGATCGCTCGCTCGTCGAGCGCGCGAACGCGTCGGCCGACGATCGCCGCATCATGCATCACCTGGTATCGATGCTCCACCAGGCCGGCGCGATGGTGCTCGCGGAGGGTGTCGAAAGCGACGACGCGCTGCAGACGCTGATGGAAGCCGATATCGATTTCGTCCAGGGCTTCCAGTTCGGCCAGCCCGATGCGTCGATCGCGCACGCGAGCGCCGCGGCGCCCGCGATGCTCGACGCCGCGTGGCAACGCTTCATCGCGCACCGGCATACGCCGGCGATCGCCGAGCAACCGGGTTTCGATGCGATCGAGCGGCTCGTGCTCACCGGCGCGGCTGCCTTTTCCGCGAGCGGCAACCTGCAGGACGCCGCGCAGCGCGTATTCGCGGTGCCGGCCGCGCGCCGCGTGTTCGTCACGGACGAGATCGGCGAACAGTTCCTGCCGTCGATCGGCGCGCGCCCCGAGGATGGCCAGGCGAGCGGCACGCGGCTCGCACCGCTGTTCCCGGAGACGCACAGCAACTGGTCGCGGCGCCCGTACTTCCAGCGAGCGATCGCGGCGCCGGGGCGCGTCGCGCTGATGGGCCCGCACTTCTCGCTGACCGAAGGCCGCGACTGCTACACGGCGGCCGTCGCGATTCGCGCGCAAAGCCGCCTCGTCGTGTTCTGCGTCGACTTCGTGCTCGACAGCGCGGGCACCGTGATGCGCTGACGGGCGCGGCGGCGCTCGCCATGCCGGCCGGGCCGATCTTCCGTCAGTCGATCACCTTCCCTCTTCCGGATTTCACCACGCTGCGGCGCGACTTGTGTTCGAGCCGCCGCTCCTTCGATGCACGCGTCGGCCGTGTCGCCACACGCGCGCGCGGCGTGAGCGCGACGCTGCCGATCAATGCATCGAGCCGCGCGAGCGCTGCCTCGCGGTTTTTCTCCTGGGTGCGGTATTCCTGCGACTTGATCACGACGATGCCGTCGCGCGTGATGCGCTGGTCGGACAGCGCGAGCAGCCGCTCCTTGATGACGGGCGGCAGCGACGACGCGCGGATGTCGAAGCGCAGGTGAATCGCGCTCGATACCTTGTTGACGTTCTGGCCGCCCGCGCCCTGCGCGCGCACGGCGGTCCATTCGACTTCGGCCGGATCGAGCGTATAGCGGATCATCATCGCGTCGTCTCCTTGCGGCGCCGCGCGAGTGCCTCGTCGACGCGGGCCGCGAGGCCCGAATCGCGTTGCGTGCGCGTCGCGACCGCCTGCGCCAGCACACGCCGCGGGCCGATCACCTGCACGCGCGTACGCGCGCGCGTGACGGCCGTATAGACGAGTTCGCGCGTGAGCACGCGGCTGAACGACGCCGGCAGCACGAGCGCGGCCTCGTCGAATTCGGAGCCTTGCGATTTGTGGACGGTCAGCGCGAACGCCGTTTCGTGCGGCGGCAGCGCTGCAGGCGACACGGCGCGCGCGGAGCCGTCCGCGCGGCGGAACCACACGCGCAGCACGCCGTGCGCGTCCGGCAGCGCGATGCCGATGTCACCGTTGAACAGCCCGAGCGCATAGTCGTTGCGCGTCACCATGATCGGCCGCCCGGTGAACCAGTGTGCGCCGACCGCGAGCGGCACGCGTGCGGCATGCCGCACATGCGTGGCCACCAGCGCATTGACGTGCTCGGCGCCGCGCGAGCCCGTGCGCGTCGCGCACAGGATCCGGAAGCGGTTGAGCGCATCGAACAACGGCAACGGGTCGGGCACCGGCGCGGACAACGCGGCGCGCAAGGCATCGCGGTAGGCGCCGAACCGGCGCGCGAGCCGCTCGACGGTCGACGCCGCAAGCGTGTCGCCCGCATCGTCATGAAACGACGCGGCCGCGGCCTCGTCCGTCGGCAACGCGTCGAGCGCGCCCTGCACGTCGCCGCGACGGATCGCGAGCGACAGGCGGCCGATCGCCGAATCGAGACCGAAGCGGTAATTGCGTTCGAGCCACACGACGCAGTCCGCGAGCGGTGCGGGTGCGGGGGACGCGGCGGCAACGCCGTCCGCGGCGCGCGTTGCAACGGTCGACGCCCATGCCGAATCGCCCGCAGCGGCCGGATCGAACGGCGTGAGCTCGACCGCGTCGAGCCACGCGAGCTCGCCGGCCTCGATCCATGCAGGATCGACGGCGGCCGAGGTGCGATCGGTGTCGGTCGGCGCAAGCGCCGCAGGCGGCAACGAAGCCGCGGGTGGCGCGGCATCGGCCGGCGAAACCGCTTCAGCCTGCGGCTCGTCGTCGAACAGCGACGCCTGGCGCGTATCCACGTTCCGCCGCGCCGACGCCTTGCGCGCGGGAGCAGCCGGTAACGGAACGGATGCCGGCGCTGGAATTGGCGCGGCAACCGCCCCGGCCGCCCCCGCCGCCTCGCCGTCCGGCACCGGCAACGCCGCGACGAACGCCGCCTCGTCGACCCCGAGCGCGTCCGCGATGCGCGTGCGCGCCGTGGCGGTAAACGTCGGCCGGGCGCTGAGTTCGGCGAACACGGCGCCTGCTTCGACCGCGGCAAGCTGGTCCTTGTCGCCGAGCAACACGAGCCGTGCGCCGGGCGCGAGCGCATCGAGCAGATGCGCGGCGAGCGCGACGTCGATCATCGACGCCTCGTCGACCACGATCAGGTCGTACGGCAACGGATTGTCGCGATGATGGCGGAAGCCCGCCGCGCCGCCGCCACCCAGCAGGCGGTGCAGCGTGTAGGACGTGTCCGGCAGGCGCGCGGCAAGTTCCGGCGGCAGGTCGCCCGCCCGCCCGTGCAGCGCTTCCTGCATCCGCTGCGCGGCCTTGCCGGTCGGTGCCGCCAGCGCGATGCGCAAGCCCGGATGCGCGTCGAGCAGGCACGCCAGCACGCCGACGACGGTCGTCGTCTTGCCGGTGCCGGGGCCGCCGCTGACGATCGTCACGCGTCCCGTCAGCGCAACGATCGCCGCGACGCGCTGCCAGTCCACGTCGCCCGTCGCGGGCCCGAAGTAACGCGCGAGACTGTCGCGCAACCGGTCCGGCGACAGCGCGTCGCCCGGCGCGGCGATGCCGGCCTGCGCGACGAGCGCATCGGCGAGCCGACGTTCGTAGTCGAAATAGCGCGACAGATACAGATGGTCGAGCCGGTCGACGATCAGCGGCCGCTCGTCGCCGCGCGCGAGCGTGCCGAACGCCACCACGCCGCTCGCGGCAAGCGCGGCGCGCACGTCGTCGACCGGTTCCTCGTAGCGCTGCGCGAGCGCGCCGAGCGACACGCACACGTGACCGCCCGCGGTCGCCCGGCTCGTCGCGAACGCGGCGCGTGCCGCCCAGCGCGCGGCCGCGGCCGGCGCACCCGCGCGGCGCGACAGGTCGCCGATGCGCCGCGCGAACCCTTCCGCGAGCGCGATGCCGAAATCCGCGGGCTCGGGCAGGCGCGCGACGAGGCCACCGGTGAATTCGAGCGTATCGTCGGTGACGTTCATGCGCGGCCCCCTTCCATCATCCGGTCGAGCGCATCGACGAGTTCGCGCGCGGGCCGCCGCGCATGCACGCCGGCCGGTTCGCCGCCGCTGCGCCAGCCGGGCCGCACGCCGCGCACGAACAGGTACAGGTAGCCCGCCATGTGCGTGTCGTAGTCGTAGTCGGGCAGCCGCCCGCGCAGATAGCGATGCAGCGCGACCGTATAGAGCAGTGCCTGCAGGTGATACGCGTGATCGGCCATCGCGACGTCGAGCGCGCGCGGACCATAGGCATCCGGCGTATTGCCGAGGTGGTTCGACTTCCAGTCGACGATCCAGAAGCGGCCGTCGTGTTCGACGATCATGTCGATGAAACCCTTGATGAAACCGGCGAGCATGCCCGCGTCCAGCGCAACGTCCGGATAGCCGTGCGCGACCAGCAACCGGCGCAGCGCGCCCAGCTCGAGCGACGGCGCCGGGAACAGAAAACCCATTTCGTCGAGCCGCCTGGCGGGATCGAGATCCGCAAGCCGCATGCCCGGCACGAGCTCCGTGCGCACGACGTCGCCGACGAGCCGCGCCATCATCGCCGGCAGGCGCGTCGCGAGTTCGGGCTCGGCCTCGACCGGCCGGTCGTGCAGCGCGCCGAGCGCCGCCCGGTGCCACGAATCGGGCTCGGTGAACCGGCTGAGTTCGAACAGGCGGTGCAGGCATTCGCCCGCTGCCGCACCGCGCGGAAACACGAGGATGTCATCGTCCGGCGGCTCGACCGCAGCCGTGTCGGCCACGACGAACGCGCCGTCCGGCGCCACGGCGGCAAGCGCATCGTGATCGGGCCGCAGCTCGTCGTCCGGCACGAGCGCGACGCCTGCTTCCTCGCGTGCCATCGACGCGGTCAGCGAACTGAAGCTCGCCATCCGCCACGCGTCGCGCAACACGCGCGTCGCATGACGTGCCGCGAGCGTCTGCGATGCATCGTGCCCGGCCGCGAGCCGCTCGCGACGCGCCGGCACCGGCAACGGTGCAACGCTCACGGGCCCGCTCGCGAGTGCTTGCCACGCCGCGTCGAGCGCCGCTTCGTCGGGCGGCTCGTCGAGCCACGCGTCGAACGACTGGCCGGCGCCGGCCACGAGCCAGTTCAGCACGCTGCGCCTCGCCTCGCGGGTCGAGCGCGACGACAGATAAGGCCCGGCGACGAGATAGCACCGATAGACCGCGCGCGTGAGCGCCACGTAGACGAGCCGCGCGCGTTCGGCCGCCTGTTCGCGCAGCGCCTGGCGTGCGGCATGCTCGGCGGCTTCGTCGTCGCACCCGTAATGCAGCACGGCGTCGCCCGCGTCGTCGTGATACTCGCGGGCGTCGGGCAGCGCCGACGCGGGCGGCTCGCGCAGCCCGCCGTCGTTCAGGAACGGACAGAACACGACCGCGTATTCGAGGCCCTTCGACTTGTGCACGGTCACGATCTGCACGAGGTTGCGATCGGATTCGAGACGCAACTGGGCTTCCTCGCCGCCGCCGTCGAGCCGTTGCGCGGCGAGCCAGCGCAGCGTCGGCGCGATGCCCGGCTGCGCGGACGCGCGCGCCTGCGTCAGCTCGGCCAGATGGTTGATGTCGGTCACGCGGCGTTCGCCGTCCGCGCCGGCCATCAGCCGCTCGGCGATCCGCAACTCGCGCGTGAACGTGCGCCACATCACCGCGAAGCCGCGTTCGCGCCACAGCAGCCGATAGCGCGAGAAGCGCTCGACCCAGCTCATCGCGTCCGCACTGTCGCCAGCTTCGCGCGACGCGTCGCCGTCGCCCTGCTCCATTCGCCACAGCGCACCCGCATCGAGGCCGAACCAGTCGGCCGCCAGCGCCGCGCGCAGGCGCCGCAGGTCGCCCGGCGCATCGATCGCCGCCAGCACGCGCTCGAGCTGCTCCGCGTCGCCGGTCGAAAACACCGACGCCTGCGCGAGCTCGACGCTGCCGATGCCCCACGTCGCGAGCATGCGCTTCACGAGGCTGCCCTGCCGGTGCGTCTGCACCAGCACCGCGACGTCGCCCGGCGACAGCGGCGTACGCCCGAGCCGCACGTGCCCTTCGCGCGCGCCGCGCATCAGCCGGGCAATCTCGGCCGCGCACGCCTGCGCGGCCTGTGCCTGTGCGTCGCGCTTGAGCAGCGTGCCGTCGCCGCCCGGCAGCGCCCAGATCCGGAAATCGCCGGCCGGGCCTGGATCGGTGCCGTCGACGAACGGTGCACGCACGCGCGTGCCGGCTCGCACCGCGTAATAGTCGAGCCCGTCGAGCACGAACGCGCGCGGGTTCGACATGAAGAAGCGGTTGCACGCATCGACGATCGCCGGCGTCGAGCGCTGGTTGACCGCGAGCGTGTAGCACGCGCTCGCGCTGGCTCGCGCGGCGAGATACGTGTGCAGATCCGCCGCACGGAAGCTGTAGATGGCCTGCTTCGGATCGCCGACGAGAAAGAGTGGGCCGCCCGGCGCGAAGATCCGGTCGAAGATCGCGAACTGCAGCGGGTCGGTATCCTGGAATTCGTCGATCAGCGCGGCCGGATAGCGCGCGCGCAGCGTCTCGGCGAGCCACGGATGCGCATGCAACGCGTGATACAGGTTCGCGAGCAGGTCGTCGAACGACACGACGCGGCGCGTGCGCTTGCGTTCGGCCAGCGCGCCCGGCGCGGTGTCGAGCCAGTCGGCGATCAGCGCGAGCCAGCGCGCGCGCTGCGCGGCCTCGGCCGCGGCCACCGCCGCTTCGAGCGCATCGGCGACGTCGAAGAACGCATGCTCGGGCGTTGCGCCGCCCTTTTTCGTCGCCTTCACGAGCGCGGTGCGCGTGAGCTTGAGCGCCGCCTTCGGCAGCGCGGCCGCGGCATTGCCCTGCGCGAAATGCGCGGACCATGCTGCGAGCGCATCGGCGAGCGCGTCGGGCTTGTGCGAACGCTGGTTGAGCGCGGGCTGCGCGGTGCGCAGCAACACGTCGATCGCGTCGCGCTCGGCGGCCCACATCCGCGCGGCTTCCGCAAAGCACTCGGCGGCAGCGGCCTCAGCCGATTCGTCCGGTTCGTCGACGCCGTCCCAGCGCAGCGCGGCGAGCGGCTTCTTCAGCCGGCGCGCGAGCTGCGCGTCGAGCGCGGCCGGGCCCGCGCCCGAATCGACGAGCCACGTCGCGAAGCCCGGCCAGCGTGCGGCCAGCGGTTCGACGCGCGTGCGCCAGAAGTCGGCCGCAAGCTCGAAGCGCAGCGCCGCGTCGTCGGCCTGCATGTCGAACGCGAACGGCATCGCGGCCGCGAACGGCGCTTCCTGCAGCGCACGCTGGCAGAACGCGTGGATCGTGTGGATCGCCGCCTGGTCGAATGCGCGCAGCGCACGCCGGATCCGCTTCGCGGCAGTCTCGGGGTCGAGCGCGCCGGCTGCGCCGAGCGTCGTCTCGAGCAGGCGCGCGACGAACGGGTCGCCGCCGTCGTCACCGGTATCGAGCACATGGGCGAGCTGCGCCAGCCGGCCGCGGATCCGTTCGTGCAATTCGGCCGTCGCCGCCTTCGTGAAGGTCACGACGAGGATTTCGTCCGCGCCGAGATCCTTCTCCAGCAACAGGCGCACGTAAAGCGCGCAAATGTTCCAGGTCTTGCCGGTACCGGCCGACGCCTCGATCTGGTTGACGCCGTCGAGCGGGCACGCGAACACGTCGAGCTCGAGCGCCGCCTGCGGCTGGGATGCGGCGCTCATGCGACCTCCTTCAGGTGTTCCAGCATCGGCTCGAACACGAGCCGCGCGAGCGTGCCGAACGGCTCGTCGAGCGATGGATGCGCGCCGCGCCATGCGATCGCGATGGCCGGATCGTCGGCTTCGCTCACCACCCGCTCGTTGATCCATACGCTCGCGGCCTTCGCCTCGCCGTCGGACACGCACGCCCATGCGCTGCGCGGGAAGAAGCGCAGCGGCATGCGCCGCCCCGCGCGAAACAGCGCGGCCAGCGGCGCGAGGCGCTCGAGCGGCGCCGCGACCGGCGTGAGCTCGAAGGCGCCGCCGCTGCCGAACCACAGCGTGCGGCGCGGACCGCCGGGATCCACCGCGCAATAGACGAGATGCGCGAGCCACGCGGACAGGTAGTCGCGCGCGCTCGGCCGTGCATAGCGATAGATGATCTGGCCGGCCGGCGTCAGCCGGTTCAGCGTGCCGTGCAGCTCGAGCGGTGCACTCACCGCATCGCGCGACAGCATCGCGTCGTCGGCGCCGAACAGCGCCTGGTCGGTGTCGGGCCATGCGGGCGCGATCGCGAGCGCGAACGGCCGCCGTTCCATGCCGTCGGCCAGCGCACGCCGCACGTTCGACGCAAGCTGCGTCATCGAGCCGAGCGCCTGGTCGCGCCACACCGCGCCCGTCGCGCCGCCCGGCAGTTCCGGGCTGGCGTCCGCGATGCGCAGCGCATGATCGTGCACGCCCCCTTCGTCCGATTCGATCAACAGCGGCAGCACGCGCTCGGCGAGCGCGTCGCTGCCCGCGAAGTCGAGTGCGAACGGCTCCGTGTCGAGCAGTTCGGCCTGCGCGTCGGACAGCACGATGCCGAGCCGCGCACGCAGCAGCGCGCGGGCCGGATGCCGCCAGAAACGTTCGAATTCGCTGAACGCGACGGGCTCGACCGGCTCGGCCGGCAGCGGCTGCGCGAAAAACGGCTGCTCGCGCGTCGCGTCGCGCGCGGCTTCGGCTGCCAGCAGCGACGCGAGTGTCGCGCGCTCGGCGTCGTACGAAGCCAGTTCGCTGCCGGGCCGGAAATACTCGGCCGCGAACGGTTGCAGCGGATGTTCGACGATGAACGCGCGCCGCGCGGCATCGACCGCGTCCGGCGCGGCGTCGTCGCCGGCCGTGACGAGCGCGAGATGGTCGAGCAGTTCGTCGACGAGCGCCGCGGGCGGCAACGGCGCGTTGTCGCGAATGCTGCGCCCCGTATAGGCAATCAGCAGCCGGTCGCGCGCGGCGAGCAGCAGGTCGAGGAACAGGTTGCGCTCGTCGTCGCGGCGCTGCCGGTCGCCGAGCTTCGGCAACACGGCCATCAGGTCGAACTCGTCCGCGCGGGCGAGGCTCGGCAGCACGCCGTCGTCCATCCCGAGCAGGCACACGACGCGGTACGGCAGCCCGCGCAAGCTCGTCAGCGACGAGAACGTGACGCCGCCCCACGGCACCCCGCCGCGCGCCGGATCGTCGAGCGCGGCGGCCAGCCCCGCGCGCACGACGGCCGCGGGCAACGCCTCGTCGGGCGCACCTTCCGTCATCGCGGCGAGCATCGCGTCGAGCGCGTCGCGCACGCCCGAGAGCGCATCGGCATACGCGGCGCCGGAGTCGAAGAACCGTGCGAGCGTGTCGGCGAACAGTTCGCTCCATGCGCGCGGCGTGTGTGCGTCGGCAAGCCGTCGCGAGAAGCCGTCGAGATCGTCCGTGAAGCGCGCGAGCCGGCCGAGCAGTTCGGCCTCGCTGCCGGTTGCCGCCTCGATCGGCAGCCACGCGCCGACCGGTGCCGCGCCTTCGGGCATCGCATAGCCGAGGAACAGCCGCGCGAGCGCATCGGAAAACGTATGGCGCGGCGCCGGCACCGCCGCATCGTCGCTCGCCGTCGGCGACAGCCCGCGCCGCGCGCCGGCGGCCGCGAGCCAGGTCTGCACCGTCTCGAGCGCGGCCGCGTCGATGCCGTAACGGGCCGCCACCGCGTCGACGCGCAGCCATTCGACCAGCTCCGGCGCGCCGACCTGCCGTTCCGGCAACGCGAGCCATTCGAGCAGCACGCGCGCGACCGGGTTCGCCTGCGATGGCGGCAGGCCGGTGATCCGGTAAGGCACGCGCGCGCCGCCGGCGCCCGCCGTGCCGAACACGGCATCGATCAGCGGCCCGGCCGCCGCGAGATCCGCGACCGCCACCAGCACGTCGGACGGCTGCAGCGTCGCGTCCGCATCGAACCACGCGAGCAGGCGGTCGTGCAGCACCTCGAGCTGGCGCGCGAGGCTGTGGCACACGTGCACCTCGATCCCGCGCTCGACCGGCGCTTCGCCGAGCGCGGCCTCCGGCTGCAGGTCGAGGATCGCGTTCTGTACGCGCGCAAGCCAGGTCGGCGCGGGATTCCCGACGAAACGCGACGCATCGCCCGACGCGGCGCTTTCAGTCAGTTCGTGCAACATGTGTAGCTGCGCCTGCGTCTGCCGGCCCCACTCGGCGAGCAGCGGATGGCCGACTTCCTGGTAGTCGAGCCGGCCGGCCGCGTCGAGCGCCTCGGCATGCGCGGCGGTGACGATGTCGAACCAGAATTCGCGGCACGGGTTGAGCGCATAGACGCGCACGTCGATCCAGCGCGACAGCTCGCGCAGCAGCGCGACGTGCAGCGGCGGCATCGTCGGCAGCGCGAACACGCTGACCGATTCCGGCCAGTCGGCACGCGGGACGGTTTCGGGATCGAGGTTGCGCGCCTCCACCAGGAAGCGATGCGCGGGCGGCGTGCCGCTGTCGCTCAGCTCCGCGAGCAGCGCGCGCCACAATGCGGCTTGCCAGCGCTCGTCGTCGCGTGCGGCGTCGCTGATCCCGCGCGGCGCGGCGTCGCCCGCGAGCACCGATTCGCCGGCCTGCCATGCGGCCAGCCATTCGGGCCGGTAAGTCAGGTAATGATCGAGCACGGCCGCGACGCGCTGCGCGAGCTCGTAGCGCATTGCATCGTCGGACGCGGACAGATACGCGGCCAGCCGCGGCGACGCGAGCCACGGCGCGCCGCCCGCGCCCTGCGCGAACAGCCGGTAGCAGCGCCACACGAGGCGATCGGGTGCGAACGGCGAGCGTGCCGGCACCGTCAGCACGCGGCCGATCTGTGCCCACAGCCATTGCGCGAGATACGTGAACTCGACGTTCGCGCACACGCCGTGGCGCGCGGCGATGTCGAGTTCCAGACGGCGGCGCAGCGCCGCGCTCGGCACGATGACCTGCTGCGGCGCCCACGGGCCGTTGCGGGCCGGGAACGCGGCCAGGTCGTCGAGCAGCGCGTCGGCCAGCGTCTCGTGACGGTTCGAATAGAAGAGATGGAGCATGAAGCGGGTGTCGGAGCCTCGCACCGGACGGGCCGGGCGCACAGGAGCACCAAGGATAGCAAAAGGGCCGTCGCGATGAACCTCGTCCGAACGGCCAGGTTTTGCGGACCGCGAAATACGATAGACTCGTCGCCAGTCAATACGCCGCCCCGGGCGTCTTCGTCTGTCATTCAGCCCATCGATGCGCTATTCGGTCGAAATCAGAAAGTTTTTCTACAGCCAGTACTTTTTCGGCGGCCTGCGGATCGCGGTCGGCGTATCGCTGCCGGCCGTGCTGTGCCTGATCGTGTTTCACAACCGGGAGCTCGGCTTCACGATCTCGACCGGCGCGCTCGGCGCGTGCGTCGTCGACATGCCGGGCCCGCTGAAGTACAAGCACAACGAAATGCTCGCGTGCAGCGTGATCGGCTTCCTGGCCGCGCTCGCGACCGGCCTCGCCACGCCGAACATCTTTGCGCTGTGGCTGACGATCGTGCCGCTCACGTTCGTGCTGTCGCTGATCGTCGTCTACGGCAACCGCTGGCCGCAGATCAGCTTCGCGACGCTGTTCATGATGGTGATGACGCTCGAGGAGAAGTTCACGCCGCTGCAGGCGTTCATCAATGCCGGCTGGATTCTCGCGGGCGGCCTCTGGTACACGTACTGGGCGACGCTCGTGTCGCAATGGCAGGCGCGCCGGATCGAGCAGCAGGCGCTCGCCGAAAGCCTGTTCGCGTGCGCCGACTACCTGCTCGCGCGCGCGCGGTTCTACGATCTCGACGCCGATCTCGACGAGTGCTACCGCAATCTCGTCGCGAAGCAGATCACCGCGGTCGAAACGCAGGAAACCGCGCGCGACATCGTGTTGCGCAACCTGCCGAAGCTGCGCCGCGGCAAGCTCGATCCCGGCCGCGCGACGATGTACAACCTGTTCATCAACAGCGTCGACCTGCACGAACTGTTCGTTGGCGCACACACCGACTATCCGCTCATACGCAACACGTTCGGCGGCTCCGACCTGATCATTTTCTATCGCGACCTGATCTGCAAGGCGGCCGCCGATCTCGAGGAGATCGGTCTCGCGGTGCTCGAGAACCGCGCGCCGCATTCGCGCATCAGCGTGAAGGCCGAACTGCGCGCGATCGAGTACGAGATCGAGCTGATGCGCAAGAAGAGCTTTCCGGCCACCAACGCGGAAGCTTACGCGGCCGTGCTCGCGACGTTCCGGCGCATCTGGAGCGCGACGCGCCTGATCGACCGGATGCGCCGCAACCTGTCGGGCCATGCCGACCCGCAGCAGACCGAACTGAAGATCGACAAGGCGCTCACGCGCTTCCTGCAGCGGCGCCGGATGTCGCCGCTGCTGATCTTCTCGAACCTGAACATGCGCTCGCCGAGCTTCCGCCACGCGCTGCGCGTGACGATCGCGGTCGCGGTCGGCTTCTGGCTCGGCCGGCTGCTGCCGCTCACGAACGCGTACTGGATCGTGATGACGACCATCATCATCCTGAAGCCCGGCTACTCGCTCACCAAGCAGCGCAACGCCCAGCGTATCGTCGGCACGCTGATCGGCTGCGCGGCGAGCATCGCGCTGATCTACACGGTCAAGGAGCCGCACCTGCTGATCGCGATCATGTTCGGGTCGATGGTGATGAGCTACAGCCTGCTGCTGTTCAACTACGCGGCGAGCGTCGTATTCACGTCGTCTTATGTACTGCTGATGTTCCACCTGCTCGCGCCGGGCAGCATGCGGATCATCGGCGAGCGCGCGATCGACACGGTGGTCGGCTGCATGATCGCGATCGCCGCGAGCCGCCTGTTCCCGTACTGGGAATACCGGCTGATGGGCAAGCTCGTCACCGACATGCTGACGTCGACCCGCAAGTATTTCGAGGCCGTCTGGCGCGCCGGGCGCGGTGCATCGCCGCCGCCGGTGCCGGCCGCCGACGGCGCGGCGGTCGTGCCGGTCGTCGCCGCGGCGATCGAGACACCGGCCGCCACCCTCGACGACGACTACCGCTACCGCCTTGCGCGCAAGGACGTGCACATCGCGTTCGCGAACCTCGGCCAGGCGTTCCAGCGGATGATGATCGAGCCGAAGGCGCACCAGCGCTTCGTGCCCGAACTGAACGACCTGCTCGTGCAGACGCACGTGCTCGGCGCGCAGATCACCGCCGCCGCACCGCTGATCCGGAGCGCATGCGCGGCCGACGCGCACCTCGTCCACGACGATGCGCTGCGCCGCGGCCTGTCCGCCGTGCTCGAGAATCTCGAGAAGGCGGAAGCCGGCGAGCCGCCGCCGGCCGACCAGCTCGACGCGACGAAGCAGATCACGCGTGACCTCGACGCGATGGTCGTGTCCGCGGAAAAATCCGACGCGGTGGGCGCCGAGCTCACGCACGACCTGAAGGTGCTCGCGCACCAGTGCAAGCAGATGCTCGCGTCGTCGCTGCTGATCCGCAAGGACGCAAGCGTCATCCGCCTGCCCGCATGACGGCATGAAGTTGTCCCGCCGCCGGCCGCCCGCGCATGCAGGCCGGCCGGCGGCGCGCCCCGCTCCCGCAATCCCCTTCCGACGCATGCTCCGCCCGCCCTGCCCGCCCCAGACGGCCTGCGCGCCCGCCGCGCGATGGCCCCACGCCCGATTCCGCCGGTTGCGCCAGTCAGGGAATACCTGATTCCGGTCACATGGCCCGGCTTGTTATCATTCGTTCACATTTAAGTTGTATATACAACTTGAGCAATCGGGACCGGCCCCGCTCGCCCGGTCCGTCGCATAAAACGATATCGGAGACTCGATGAAAAACTTGCAGCGCCACCTGAGCGCGCGGCACATCCGCTTTCTCGCGCTGGGCTCGGCGATCGGCACCGGCCTGTTCTACGGCTCGGCGTCCGCGATCCAGCTCGCGGGCCCGGCGGTGATCCTGGCCTATATCCTGGGCGGCGCGGCCGTCTACATGGTGATGCGCGCGCTCGGCGAGATGGCCGTGCGCGAGCCCGTCGCGGGCTCGTTCGGCCACTACGCGACGGAAAACCTCGGGCCGTTCGCGGGCTTCGTCACCGGCTGGACCTACACGCTCGAAATGGTGATCGTCGCGATCGCCGACATCACCGCGTTCGGCATCTACATGGGCTTCTGGTTTCCGGACGTCCCGCAATGGATCTGGGTGCTCGGCGTCGTCGCGGTCATCTGCGGGCTGAACCTGTGCCACGTGAAGGTGTTCGGCGAGCTCGAATTCTGGCTGTCGATCATCAAGGTCGGCGCAATCGTCGCGATGATCGGCGGCGGCGTCGCGATCCTGCTGAGCGGCATGCATTTCGGCCATTCGGCCGACGCGCCGACGTTCGCGAACCTGTGGAACCACGGCGGCTTCTTCCCGAACGGGATCGGCGGGTTGATCGCGTCGCTGTCGGTCGTGATCTTCGCGTACGGCGGCATCGAGGTGATCGGGATGAGCGCCGGCGAGGCGAAGGACCCGGAGCGCGTGATTCCGCGCGCGATCAACGCGGTGCCCGCGCGCATCCTGCTGTTCTACGTGCTGACGATGGTCGTGCTGATGTCGATCAGCCCGTGGACCGGCGTCGGCAGCGACGGCAGCCCGTTCGTGCAGATCTTCTCGGCGCTCGGCGTGAAGTCGGCCGCGACGATCCTCAACCTCGTGGTGATCAGCGCGGCGATCTCGGCGATCAACAGCGACATCTTCGGCGCGGGCCGGATGATGTTCGGGATGGCGCGGCAGGGCCAGGCGCCGCGCGTGCTGATGACGACGTCGCGGCACGGCGTGCCGTGGGTCACGGTGCTCGTGATGGCCGGCGCGCTGCTGGTCGGCGTGCTGCTCAACTACCTGATGCCGAAGGACGTGTTCCTGGTGGTCGCGGCGATCGCGACGTTCGCGACCGTGTGGGTGTGGCTGATGATCCTGCTGTCGCAGGTCGCGATGCGCCGTCGCCTGTCGAGCGCGGAAGTCGCGGCGCTGAAGTTCAAGGTGCCGCTGTGGCCCGTCGCGCCCGCGCTGACGATCGCGTTCATGGGCTTCGTGATCGTGATGCTCGGCTGGTTCGAGGATACGCGTGTCGCGCTCTACGTCGGCGCGGCATGGCTCGCGCTGCTCGCGGCCGTGTTCTACGCTCGGATCCGCCCGAAGTTTGCGCCTGCGTCACGATGACGCACGCCTGATCCTTGCATGCGGCGCGCCGGCTTCGGCGCCCGCGTCTCTCCCGGCGTAACGCGGCGCTTCGCGCGTCGCCCGCCGCCGCTTCCCTCTTCCCACCCACACATCGCTGGCCGCCCGTCCGGGCCGCGCAGCGATCATGCACATCCGTCGCAGCGTCAGTGCGACGCGGCGCTCGCGGCCTCGGCCGGATGGGCCTCGTCGTACGCACGCTTCTGCGAGATCGCGTTGTACAAGATCGTCCCGATCACGAACAGCACGACCACGACGATCAGGATGCTCACGTTGCGGACAGGGTTCTTCTTGCGCTGATCGTTCATGGTCGGTGCGGCTCCGTCGAATTCGTTGAAGCGGGCATTCTACGCGCTTGCGCCCGTGCCGCGACGCCCCGTCGCCGTGCCCCTCCCCGTTCCTTCCGCAGCACTTTCCATCACCTTTCATTTGATAATCATTCCCATTTCGATCTAGAATCCGAAATCTTTCGCTTTGTAATGTTTCGGGTCGCTCGGGCGGCAGGCTCGCCCCGGAACGCTTCCTCGTCCGCCTGCCTCATCGGAGTCTCCATGTCGAATCCGCGCACATGCCTGCTGCCGCTCGCCGGCGCCCTCGCCCTTGCCGCCGCCACATTCGCGCCGCTGGCCCACGCGGCCGAGGAAGTGAGCCTGTACACCACCCGCGAACCGAAGCTGATCCAGCCGCTGATCGACGCGTTCACGAAACAGAGCGGCGTCAAGGTCAATACGGTGTTCGTGAAGGACGGCCTGCTCGAGCGCGTGAAGGCGGAAGGCGCGCAGTCGCCGGCGGACGTGCTGATGACGGTCGACATCGGCAACCTGCTCGATCTCGTCGACGGCGGGCTCGCGCAGCCGGTACGCTCGAAGGTGCTCGACGACGCGATCCCCGCGAACCTGCGCGGCGCGCAGGGCGACTGGTACGCGCTGTCGCTGCGCGATCGCGTGCTGTACGTGGAGAAGGACCTGAAGGTCGACGCGTTCCGCTACGAGGATCTCGCCGATCCGAAATGGAAGGGCAAGGTCTGCATCCGCTCCGGGCAGCATCCGTACAACACGGCACTCGTCGCGGCGATGATCGCGCACGACGGCGAAGCCGCGACCGAAAAGTGGCTGCGCGGCGTGAAGGCGAACCTCGCGCGCAAGGCGACGGGCGGCGACCGCGACGTCGCGCGCGACATTCTCGGCGGCATCTGCGACGTCGGCCTCGCGAACGCGTACTACGTCGGTCACATGAAGAACGCGGAAGCCGGCAGCGACGCGCGCAAGTGGGGCGACGCGATCAAGGTCGTGCGGCCGACGTTCGCGAACGCGAAGAGCGGCGGCACGCACGTCAACATCAGCGGCGCGACGGTCGCGAAGCACGCGCCGCACAAGGCCAACGCGGTGAAGCTGCTCGAGTACCTCGTGTCGCCGGAAGCGCAGGCGCTGTATGCGCAGGCGAACTACGAATACCCGGTGCGCGCGAACGTGAAGCTCGATCCGGTGATCGCGAGCTTCGGCACGCTGAAGGTCGACCCGCTGCCGCTGGCCGACATCGCGAAGCACCGCAAGGCGGCCAGCCAGCTCGTCGACAAGGTCGGCTTTGACAACTGATGCAGCGTTCGTCCGCGCGCGCCGCCGGCCGCTCGGTTCGCGCGCGGGCAGCCTCTGGCTGGGCGCGGCCGTCGCGATCGCCGCGGTGGTCGCCGCGCCGCTCGCGGTGCTGGTCGCCGCCGCGCTCGGCGCCGATCTCGCGCACTGGCAGCACCTCGCCGAATTCGTGCTGCCGCAGGCGCTCGTCAATACGCTGCTGCTGCTCGCGGGCGTCGGCGCGATTGTCACGGTCGTCGGCACCGGCTGCGCGTGGCTCGTCACCGCGTACGATTTTCCGGGCCGCCGGATGCTGACCTGGGCGCTGCTGCTGCCGCTCGCGGTGCCCACCTACATCGTCGCGTTCGCGTATCTCGACCTGCTCCACCCGATCGGCCCCGTGCAGGGCGCGATCCGCTGGCTGCTCGGCTTCGACAGCCCGCGCCAGTTCCGCCTGCCCGACCTGCGTTCGCTGCCCGGCGCGATCTTCGTGCTCGGCTTCGTGCTGTATCCGTATGTGTACCTGAGCACGCGCGCGATGTTCGTCACGCAGTCCGCGAGCCTGCTCGAAGCCGCGCGCACACTCGGCGCCGGACGCATCGCGACGTTCTGGCGCGTCGTCGTCCCGCTCGCGCGGCCCGCGATCGCGGTCGGCGTGAGCCTCGCGCTGCTCGAAACGCTGAACGACATCGGCGCATCGGAATTCCTCGGCGTGCAGACGCTGACCGTATCGGTCTACACCACGTGGATCACGCGCTCCGATCTCGCGGGCGCCGCGCAGATCGCGCTCGCGATGCTCGCGATCGTGGTCGGCATGATCGTGCTCGAACGCCACGGGCGCCGCCGCCAGCGCTACGCGCACGGCCGCCGCATGCGCCCGCTCGCGCCACGCAAGCTGACGGGCGCGGCCGCGTGGAGCACCGCCGCGCTCGGCTGGCTGCCGGTGCTGCTCGGCTTCGGCGCGCCGGCCGCGTACCTCGCGGTCGAGACCGGCAAGCGGCTGCATCTCGTCGGCGGCGTATCCGCGCAGTTGCTGACCGGGCTTGCGAATACGCTGACGATCGCCGCCGCCGCAACGATCGCGACGCTCGCATGCGGGCTGGTCGTCGCGTGGGCGGCGCGCGCGCAGCGCGACAGCGCGCGCGCGGGCCCGGCCCGCGTGTGCGCGCGAATCGCGAGCCTCGGCTACGCGGTGCCGGGCACCGTGCTCGCGATCGGCCTGCTGATCCCGTTCGCGGCCGCCGACCGGCTGCTGGGTGCCGCGCTCGGCCGCGACGGGCTGCTGCTGATGGGGTCCGCGGCCGCGCTCGTGATCGCGTACACCGTGCGCTTTCTCGCGATCTCGGCCGGCAGCATCGAAGCCGGCCTCGCGCGCATTCCGCCATCGCTCGAACAGGCCGCGCGCTCGCTCGGCGAGACGGCCGGCGGCACGCTGCGCCGCGTGCACCTGCCGCTGCTGCGGCCCGCGCTCACGACGAGCGCGCTGCTCGTGTTCGTCGACGCGATGAAGGAGCTGCCGGCGACGCTGCTGCTGCGTCCGCTGAATTTCGACACGCTCGCGACCTGGCTGTATGCGGAAGCCGCGCGCGGCACCTACGAGGAAGGCGCGGTCGCCGCGCTCGCGATCGTGCTGGCCGGGCTCGTGCCCGTGATCCTGCTCGCGCGCACCCGTCACAAGATCGGAGCCTGACACCGTGAACCTGCTCGAACTCGACGACCTCTGCGTCGCCTACGATACGCCGCACGGCCGCCGCACGGTGGTCGACGGGCTCAGCCTCGCGCTGCCGCGCGGCGACATCGGCTGCCTGCTCGGCGCATCGGGCTGCGGCAAGACCACCGTGCTGCGCGCGATCGCGGGCTTCGAGCCCGTGCGCATGGGACGCATCGTGCTGGACGGCACGACCGTCTCGGCGCCGTCGCTCGACGTGCCGCCCGAGCGGCGGCGCATCGGCATGATGTTCCAGGACTATGCGCTGTTCCCGCACCTGAGCGCGGCCAACAACGTCGCGTTCGGCCTGCGGCGCATGCCGAAGGCCGAGCGGCGCGCCCGCGTCGCGGACCTGCTCGAACTCGTCGGCCTCGCCGCGTCAGGCAGCGCGTATCCGCACGAACTGTCGGGCGGCCAGCAGCAGCGCGTCGCCCTCGCCCGCGCGCTCGCGCCGTCGCCGGAGCTGCTGCTGCTCGACGAGCCGTTCTCGAATCTCGACGTCGATACGCGCGAGCGGCTCGCATTCGAGCTGCGCGACATCCTCAAGCGCACGGGTCACACCGCGATCCTCGTCACGCACAACCAGGCTGAAGCGTTCGCGATCGCCGACCGGATCGGCGTGATGAAGGACGGCAGGCTCGCGCAATGGGACACGCCGTACGCGCTGCATCACCATCCGGCCAGCCCGTTCGTCGCGGAGTTCGTGCGCCGCGACGCGCTGGCGGACGAACGCGCACGCGCCATGTCGCGCGGCCGCTGAGCGGGCCATTACGACGACGTCGGGCCACGGCGGCGGGAACCCACAACCCACCCGCACCGACGCGATGCGCCACGACGCATTGCCGTCCCGCGCGCTACGCCGGCTCGGCCAGATCGCGCACCGGCAGCGCGGTCGAATACTTGATCTGCTCCATCGCGAACGACGAGCTCACGTCGAACAGCGGCACCGCGCGGATCAGTTGCTTGTACACGCGATCGAAATCGTCGATGCCGGCCACCACCACCCGCAGCAGATAGTCGGTCTCGCCGCTCATCCGGTAGACCTCGACGACTTCCGGCATGTCGCACACGACCTGCGTGAAACGCTGCGCCCACTCCTCGGTGTGCTGGTTCGTGCGGATCGCGACGAACACGGTCGTGCCGACCCCGAGCTTGCGCGGATCGCACAGCGCGACCTGCGCGCGGATCGCGCCGGTTTCCTTGAGCCGCTGCACGCGCTTCCAGCAGGGTGTCTGCGACAGGTTCACGCGCTGCGCGAGTTCCGCGATCGGCAATGTGGCATCTGCCTGCAACAGCTCCAGCAGCTTGCGATCGATGGCATCCATTTACCCAGTCCCTCGTAGATAGAAATTTTTTCTATGCATCCTGCATGACGGGGAACAATATGGAAACCGCTGCGCGGCGTCGACCGGGATAAATACCAATCAGGCGGGGAAGGATCCGCGTCGCGCACGGATCGCGTGCACGTCGGTCCATGAATCATCGGCGCCCATACGAAAACGGGCGATTCCACCCGTCGAGATGGAATCGCCCGTGGTCACTGCGGCTGCGCTGCCCGCCGCGCGCCGCTCACGGCGAATGCGGCACTTGCGTGCCGCCTCGCCACGATGCCGCTCAATACGCGACGGTCGCGATCTCGCGCACGAAGCTGTCTTGCTCGAGCGCATCGACGAACGCGACCGCGTAGTCTTCCGCCGAGATCTTGCTGTTGCCCTGCGCGTCCACGATCAGCTTGCCGACGCCCGTGCGGAACGTGCCCGTGCGCTCGCCCGGTGCGATCAGCGCGGCCGGCGCGAAGAACGTCCAGTCGAGGTCGCCGACCGTCTTCAGATAGTCGAGCGCATCGCGGTGCGCGAGCGCGACCGCCTTGTACGCGTCCGGGAAACCATCGGTGTCGACCAGCTGCTTACCCGGCGCGACCTCGAGCGACCCGGCGCCACCCACCACCACGAGCCGCTTCAGGCCCGCCTGGCGTGTGCTTTCCACCAGCGCCTTCGCCGCGGCGACGACCTTGGCGGGATCGTCCTGTTTCGGGCTGTACGCGCTGGCGACGACGTCGTGGCCCGGCAGCGCGGCCGCGATGCTGGCCGCATCGAACAGGTCGGCCGCCTTCGCGGTGATGCCGTCGGCCGCCGCCGCCGGATGGCGCGACAGCGCGGTCACGCGATGGCCGCGGCGCGCGGCTTCGGCGGCAATGCGCGAGCCGATCATCCCGGTGGCGCCAAACAGTGCGATGTTCAAGGAACGTTGCGTCATGTCGATTCTCCAGAAATAAATAAGTAACTACAGCAATTACATATAAGACCGAAAAAAAACGGAGCCGCACTCCGTCGTGCCGGGCGCCACGCAATGCGCGCCATCCGGCCTCCTGCCCTGCCTCATCCGCTGCCTGCGCTCAGCCGCTCGCGTTCCCCGCCGGCCGGCCGCGCTGCTCCGATGCGAGCACGTCGGCCGTGACGTCCGCGAGCGTGCGCGTGGCAAGCGATGCTTCCATCGCGCGCTGCGCGTCGCCGATATAGTCGATCAGCACGCCCTGGATGTGCCGCCCGACGAGACACGCGGGATTCGGCGCCTCGCGGTGCAGCGCGAACAGCTGCGCGTCGTCGACCGCGCGATACACGTCGAGCAGCGTGATCTCGCCCGGCTCGCGCGCCAGCAGCGCCCCGCCGCCCGCGCCGAGCTGCGACGTGGTCAGCCCCGCGGCCGCCAGCATCGACAACAGACGGCGAATCAGCGCCGGATTCGTGTTCACGCTGCCCGCGATGATGTCGGACGACAGCGGCGCGCCTTCCTGCATCGACAGCAAGGCGAGCACGTGAACGGCAAACGCGAACCGGCTGCTGGTATTCATTCCTCACTCACTCGGCGACGCCGGCCCGAACGGCAGCCGGCGACAATGTGTAACCACTATAATTACATTTCGCGAATTGCGCAAGGCCCGCTACTCGCCGCTGGCCGGCTTCGCACCCGACGCGTTCTGCTGACTCCACTGCTGAAGCTTCTTGCCGGCCTCCGCGATCTTCGCGCCGGCTTCCGATGCCGCGTGCGCGACGACCGCGGAAGCGGCCGCATCGATCTGCGCCTGCGCAGCGGACGCGAGGCCGCTCGCGGACAGCGGCGGCACGGCCGATGCCGCGCTCGCGATGCCGGCCTTCGCGGCGTTGATCTGCTGGTTGACGGTGCTCGCCACCTGGTCGAGCGCCTTGGCCGCGTTGTTTGCGGCATCGGCGGCCGCGCTCGCGGCCGTATCGGGTTGCGTGGCCGGCGTGCCGGACTTCTCGCAGCCTGCGAGCAACAATACCGCGCCGACGGCCGCGGCCGCCAGCACGGACCCGGGCATGCGACGCGCCCGCGAAGTCTTCATCTTCATCAGCAATCTCCGGCCGTGCGCCGCACGGCCTGCAGGGTTGGACCGGTGTCGATGATACCGCCTGTGGAACAGGGCCAATGCCGACTCCCGATTAAAAATGCCTTTCAATTTCGGACTTGTCTGATTCAATCGCACGCGCGCCAGCACTAAAGTGAGCACGCTTCCATCCGCTCCACCCGCTTTCCGCTTTCTTCATGGCTTTCCTCATCGACTGGTTCATCACGCTGGCCGCCGTGCTCGCCGCCACCCTGTTCCTGTGCCTTCGCTCACCCTCCGCGGCACGCCTGCGTGACGCCGGGCGCCCGCGCCGCGTCGCCTGCGCCCGGCTGCTCGTGCAGGCGGTGATCGGCTTCTGGACGGCGGCGCTGATCGTGCTGCAAGGCATCCTCGGCCCCGCCGGCGACGACCAGTCGTACGCGGGCCTCGCCGCGCTTTCGTTCGCGGCGCTCGGGCTCTCGGCAGTCGCCGCCTACTGGTCCGCGAGCGCGTGGCGGCTGCGACGCCCGCGCGCGCTGTTCGCGCGCCGCTGACGCGCCAGACCGGTGCATCGCGGCGCACCACGCCGCACCGCGGCGCGCATCACACGCACCAGTTGCGCACGTACCGCACCACACACGTGCATCCGTCACGGCATTCGCGCCGCACGCGGCCTGCCCCGTCATCGTGCAGGCATCACCGGAATGCCGCACCAAACGGCGCTTCGCACCAATTGCACGCAACCGTTCACCAAGTTGGCTCGATACTTGCATTCCTCGCCCGTTTTTTGCGCAAGGAAGCCACGGCATGGATGGTCTGAAATCCGGCGTCGATACACTGTTCCTGTTGATCGGCGCCGTCATGGTGCTCGCGATGCACGCGGGCTTCGCATTTCTCGAGCTCGGCACGGTCCGCAAGAAGAACCAGGTCAACGCGCTCGTGAAGATCCTGGTCGACTTCTCGGTGTCGACGCTCGCGTACTTCTTCATCGGCTATACGATCGCGTACGGCGTCGAGTTCTTCGACGACATCGGCACGCTGTCGCAGCACAACGGCTACGCGCTCGTGCGCTTCTTCTTCCTGCTCACGTTCGCGGCGGCGATCCCCGCGATCGTGTCCGGCGGCATCGCGGAGCGCGCGAAATTCAATCCGCAGCTCGTCGCGACGCTGATCATCGTCGGCTTCATCTATCCGTTCTTCGAAGGGATTGCATGGAACGAGCGCTTCGGCGTGCAAGCCTCGCTCACGCATGCATTCGGCGCGCCGTTCCACGATTTCGCGGGCTCGGTCGTCGTGCACGCATTCGGCGGCTGGGTCGCGCTGCCGGCCGTGCTGCTGCTCGGCGCCCGCCACGGCCGCTATGCGAAGGACGGCCGGATCGCCGCGCATCCGCCGTCGAACATCCCGTTCCTCGCGCTCGGCGCGTGGGTGCTCGCGGTCGGCTGGTTCGGCTTCAACGTGATGAGCGCGCAGACGCTCGACAAGATCAGCGGCCTCGTCGCCGTGAACTCGCTGATGGCGATGATCGGCGGCACGCTCGCCGCGTGGATGGCCGGCCGCAACGATCCGGGCTTCACGTACAACGGCCCGCTTGCGGGCCTCGTCGCCGTCTGCGCGGGCTCCGACGTGATGCACCCGATCGGTGCGCTCGTCACGGGTGCCGCGGCCGGCGCACTGTTCGTCGCGATGTTCACCTGCGTGCAGAACAAGTGGCGCATCGACGACGTGCTCGGCGTGTGGCCGCTGCACGGCATGTGCGGCGCGCTCGGCGGCATTGCGGCCGGCGTGTTCGGGCAACCCGCGCTCGGCGGCCTCGGCGGCGTGTCGTTCGTGTCGCAGCTGATCGGCACGCTCGGCGGCATTGCGATCGCCACCGCGGGCGGCACGCTCGTGTACGGCGCGCTGAAGGCGACCGTCGGGCTGCGCCTCGATCGCGAAGCCGAATTCGACGGTGCCGACCTGTCGATCCACCGCATCTCGGCGACGCCCGAGCGCGACTGAGCGCAAAGGCTTGCGACCGGCGTCCGGCAGCCCGCCTGACGGATGCCCGACACATCATTACGTTTTCTATTCAAAAAACTTTCATCTAGCGTCCCTACACTTCTGTCCAGTTTTCAACTTGCCTTCGCCTTGCTTGCTGATCGCCTGCTTCGCGGAAGGCCATTCTTCCAATATCTGAAACTGGACTCCACATGCCCGCGTTGCCCAATGCTTCCCGTCGTCAGGCCCTGAAGATCCTCGCCGGCGCGCCCATGCTGCCCCTCTCCGGCCTCGCGCTGCCGGCCCTGCTGACCGGCTGCGGCGGCGACGACAACCCGGTGGCGGCGACGCCGGCCGCCGCGTACACGTCAGCGGCGTTCTCGGCGATGGCCGCGCCCACGCTCGACAACGCGGCCGCGATGGCCACGACGACGGTCGGCTCGACGCTGTCGGTGTCGTTCTCGGACGGCTCGTCGCGCAACTTCAAGCTCGCGTACCGGCCGTTCTTCGTGACGGGCGACATGGTGCCGGACGGCAAGGGCGGCACGACGCTCGCAGGCGGCTATTACGACATCAACAACCAGCCGATCATCGACCGCTCGGTGGCGGGCAAGGAGCGCCAGTTCTACTCGGACTGCCCGGACGGCAGCTCGCTGCTGACGCTGAAGAACGCCAGCGTCGCCGGCGTGAAGGGCAACACGGTCTTCGCGGTCGTGCAGTTCGAATACACGACGCGCGACCAGGCAAGCGCGTCACAGTACGGCCAGCTGCCGTCGCCGATCGCGGTGATCACGCTCGACCAGGATCCGTCCAACGGCGCGCTGAAGGTCGTCAAGTATCACAACGTCGACACGTCGAAGGCGCACGGCCTGTGGATCACGTGCGGCGCGAGCCTGTCGCCGTGGGGCACGCACCTGTCGAGCGAGGAATACGAGCCGGACGCGACGAAGGCCGCGACCGACGCGCAGTTCAAGGCATTCAGCCGGAACACGTTCGGCGACGAGACGAAGGCGAACCCCTACCACTACGGCCACCTGCCCGAGATCACGGTGAATCCGGACGGCACCGGCACCGTGAAGAAGCACTACTGCCTCGGCCGCATCTCGCACGAGCTGATCCAGGTGATGCCGGACCAGCGCACCGTGATGATGGGTGACGACGCCACCAACGGCGGCCTGTTCATGTTCGTCGCCGACAAGGCGGCCGACCTGTCGGCCGGCACGCTGTACGTCGCGAAGTGGACGCAGACGTCGTCCGCCGGCGCGGGCAGCGCGACGCTCACGTGGATCAAAATCGGACACGCGACGAGCAGCGAGATCGAGACGCTCGCGAACACGCTGAAGGCGTCGGACATCATGGACCTGACGACGACCGACCCGAACGACGCGAGCTACACGAAGATCCACTTCGGCGGCAAGTTCAACTGGATGCGCGTGAAGCCCGGGATGGAAAAGGCGGCCGCGTTCCTCGAGACGCACCGCTACGCGGCGCTGATCGGCGGCAGCATGGCGTTCACGAAGCTCGAAGGCACGACGGTCAACGCGAAGGACAAGATCGTCTACACGGCGATGTCGCGGATCGAGACGTCGATGGTCAGCGGCAATGCGGTGTCGCGCGACGTCGCGGTGGACAAGAAGATCGCCGCGGGCGCCGTCTATGCGCTGAACCTGAAGGCCGGCCAGCGCGACAAGTCGGGCAACGCGATCGACAGCGAGTGGGTGCCGGTCGACATGAGCGCGCCGGCCGCGCTCGTCGGCGAGGACCTCGCCGCGGCCGATGCGCTCGGCAACCTCGCGAACCCGGACAAGATCGCGAACCCCGACAACCTGAAGTTCTCCGAAAAGCTGCGCACGCTGTTCATCGGCGAAGACTCGGGCATGCACGTGAACAACTTCCTGTGGGCGTACAACGTCGACACGAAATCGCTCGCGCGCGTGCTGTCGTGCCCGGCCGGCGCCGAATCGACGGGCCTGCACGCGGTCGACGAGATCAACGGCTGGACCTACGTGATGAGCAACTTCCAGCACGTGGGCGACTGGGAGACGCCGCTGCACGACAAGGTCAAGGCGACGCTCGACCCGCTCGTGCGCGCGAACTACAAGGACCGCTTCGGTGCCAGCGTCGGCTACCTGACCGCCGAGCCGACCAGCATCAAGCTCGCGAAGGCCTGAGCCACCTAACCGGGCGTCCCTGGCCGGGCGCCCCTGGCCGGGCGCCTCTTTCTTCATCACGTTTCATTCGTCGGCGCTCCACGCCGTTTTACGCGCGATGCCCGTTGCGGGCGTCGCGCTTTTTTGCGTGCGGCCTGTATCGCGTGGTGCCGAATCCGCGTCAACGCAGGCCCGTCGGCACCTGTCCGGGCAGCGAGCCGCCCGGAAAACCGGACAGGCTCGGCGCACTGGCCGGCCGCGCCGGCGCCGCCGGCGACGCTTCGTCAGCCGATGCGGCCATACCCGGTGCGAGGTAAAGAAACTTCCATTGCCGATAGGTTTCGAGGCCCTCGAAGTCCCTGTATCGATCCGGAAATCCGGCACGCTTGATCGGCGCGCCATCCGAGCTGCTGGATACGCCGTAGAACCGGTCGGCCCGCCACAGGAACGACCAGTCGTTCTTGCCGCTGACCGGATCCGGATATGCGCGGCGCAGATGATGCATGGGCGTGGCAAAGCGCGTATCGTCCAGCAGGTCGTCGACCGTTTGCGGATATACGCGCCCGACACGGTAGTACGCGACGATGGCCCTGCGGTACTGGTCGCCGACGAACAGCAGTTGCCGCTCCTGTTCGCGGCGCCGCTGCAGCGACCAGACGTCCAGCGCGCCGGCCAGCGCGATCGACATCAGCATCAGCGCGATCAGCAGCGCGAGCAGCACGAGCCCGCGCTGCCGCCCGCCGCGCAGGCGGGCATGCATCGCACGCGCGCGCGCGGCCCGGCCGGACCGGCTCATTTCACCGCCCCGGCCACGCCCGCCGTTGCCGCCGTTGCCGCCACGCCCGGCGGCGCGCCTTGCACACCGCTCGCGGGCCCCACGTCGTAGACGCCCGGCTTGGTCTCGTCCGGCGATGCGATCGTCGCCCATTTGTCGTCGCCGTTCACCGGATCGACCGGAACCGCCCGCAAGTAGTGCTTCGCGACCAGCTCGTCGAGCGTGTCGGGGTATTGCCCGTTGTCACCGTAATACTGGTCGATCGCATTGCGCATCACCGCGAGGTTCTGCCGCCGCACCTGTTCCTTCCCGCGCTCGATGCTGTGCATGTAGCGCGGCACGGCCAAGGTCAGAAGCAGCCCGATGATGGCCATCACGACCACGATTTCGATCAGCGTAAAGCCGCGGATCCTGCGCATGCGAGCGGGTTTCATGATGAACCGTCACCATTGTTTGTACGGAATGCCGTTGATGCCGACACGAGCGGATTTCGAGGTCACGTCGAACACGTCCTTGCCGGGCTCCATGGCGGCAGGAGCCGCGTCGGCCGACGGGTCCGGCGGCGTGCCGTACGCGCGCACATCCCAGGTGTCCTCGGCCGGCGTATCGGGATCGCCGGCGAAGAACGGATCGCGCGGCACGCGGCGCAGGAACGTCATCATGCCGCCCTTCGGGTCGCGGACGTTCTTCACGCCCGTCACGAGCACGGCCAGCGACGGCGGATAGCCGGACGCTTCCGCCTCCTTTTCGATCTGCCCCGCATCGCTCGCATCCTTGTACGCATCGAGCGCCGTGCGAATCTCGCGCAACGCGGCACTCAGTTCCTGCTCCTTCTGACGCTGCACGATCAGTTCGGAGAACGGCATGATCGCGAGCGCGAGGATCGACACGAGCGCGAGGGTGATGACCATCTCGATCAACGTGAAGCCGCGCCGGCCGACTCGGCCAATGCGAGGCGCTGCGCGGCGGGCGTTCACGGCTCACTTCCCGATCGGGCGAAGCGGGTTTTCGTTCGGGATATCGCCCGCCGGCATCTGCAGCGTCGGAGCGGGCGACGCCGGCGCGGCGGCCGGCGCATTGGCCGCCGCGGCCGCCTGCTCGGCCGGTGCCGGCGACGCAACCGGCGTCACGGTGGTGCCCGGCGCGGGCGCCACTTCATTGCCCGCCGGCGCGGCCGCCTGCGCCGCGCCGCCAGCCGGCTGCTCCGCCGCGGCGGTCCCGGCGGCCGGCGCGGGCAACGCCGGCTGTGGCCGCGCGAACCGCCCGCCGTACGGGTCGGGCGGCGGCGTCGTGCGCGGTGCGGCCGGCAGCTGCCCGAACGCGCCGCTCTGCGGCGATGGCTGCGCACGGTTCGCCGCGGCCTCCAGCGGCGACGGCGCCGCGCCGCCCGACGTCCCGCCGCCCACGCTGCCCGGAACGACCTTCGCCTCCGGCGCCGCGGGTGCCTTCGCCTCTGGCGCCGCCGGCGCCTTCGCGTCCGTCGCCGCGGGCGCCTCCGCATTCAGCGCCACCGGGTCGAGTCGCAGCTGGTCGGCATGCACGTTGACGTCGGTGCCCGACCACACTTCCTGCGTGTCCGCATCCGCCGCAACCTGCGGCCGGACGATATGCGGCGTGATCTGCAGCACGATCTCGGTCTTCTTGTGATCGCCGCCGTGATCCGAGAACAGGCGACCGAGCACCGGCAACTGGCCGAGACCCGGCACCTTGTTCGCGTTGCGGCGGTCCTCGTCCGAAATCAGGCCGCCCATGATCTGCGTTTCGCCGTCCCGAAGCCGCAGGCTGGTCGACGCGCTGCGCGTGCCGATCTGATACGCGAGCGAGCTCAGCCCCTGCGAGTTGCCGCTCGAGATCGTGTTGGTGATGTTGCTGACTTCGAGATTCAGCTTGATGCCGACGTCGCCGTCGCGATAAACCTGCGGCTCGACCTCGAGCTTGATGCCCACGTCGAGGTACTGGATCATCTGCGTAAATGACGGGCCGCTGGTGCTCGGCGTGCTCGAGCTCGAAATCACCGGCACCTTGTCGCCGATCATGATGCGCGCCTTCTCCTTGTTGCGCGCACGGATGCGCGGGCTCGCGAGCAGGTTCGCGTCGGTATCGGTCAGCTTGAAGTCCGCGGTGGCCGACAGGCCGCTCACGTTCAGCGCATTGATCGGCAGATGATGCAGCACGCCCCAGGTATCGGCCGAGCTCGGCGTCGACACCGTAAACGAGTTGGGCCAGTTGATGCCGAGTTGCGATATCCGGTCGTGCGATACCTCCAGCACCTCGACCTCGAGCATCACCTCCGGCTCCGGCAAGTCCTGGGCGGTGATCATTTCCTCGGCGACCTTGATCGTGTCCGGCGTGCCGCGGATCGTCACCGAGTTCGCGCGCTCGTCGATCACGGCCTCCTTCACCTTCAGCAGGCTCTTCAGCAGCGACTGGATCTGCTTCGCATCGACGTTCGACAGCTGGAACGTGCGCACCTTGAGCTCCTGGTATTCGAGCTCCTTGGCCGGCGTCGCCGGGTAGATGAACAGCGTGTTCGCATTCATCTGCTTCTTGTCGAGCTGGTTCTGCAACAGGATCATGTCGACCGTGTCCTGCAGCGACGCGTTCTGCACGAAGATCGTCGTCTTCAGGTCGGCGCGCACGTCGCGATCGAAAATGACGTTCAGCCCGGACGTGCGCGACAAGGCCTCGAACACCATCCGCACGTTCGCGTCGCGGAACTGCAGCGATACCGGCGTGCGCATGATCGACGACGCCGCGAGCTTGTCGTCGCGGTCCGCGTGTTGCTGGCGGCGCTTTTCGTCGAGTTCCGCCTGCATCCGCATCGCCATCGCATTGGCCGGATCCTCGACCAGCACGCGATGCACGCGTTCGGCGGCCTGCGCGTACGAACCGCGCTTCATCATGCGGTCCGCTTCCTGCAGGATCGCGAGATGCTTGCGGTCCTGGTCGATCATCGCGCCGATCCGGCGCGCGCGCTCGCTGGTCGGATCGAGCTGCTTCGCCATGTAGACGGAGCGCGCCGCGTCGTCGAATTCGTTCTGCTGACGAAACGCGTCCGCGTTGTCGAGCAGCTGGCCGACCGCGTCGTTGCGCTCGTGCAAGGCGTCGATCTTCACCTGCGCGTTGGTCGGATCGTCCTGAAGGTTCGGCACATGCGCGCAACCACCGCATGCGAGCAGCGCCACGGCGATCGCCAGCGCGCGTTGCGTCGCGCAGCGGGGCGCCGGTGCGGGTCGCGCACCGGCCGGGGTGACGGCGCAAAGGCGTGTCGACGGGCCGCCGTCCCCGTTGCGGCGCACATCCCGTGTCAGTACGGTTTCCATTTACTTTCCTTCCACTGAAATGGGCACCATCTGGATCTGGTTCAGCGGCAGATAGGTGAGCACCACGTTCGACTCGGACACCGACTCGACGCGATACTGGCTGTCGATCACATCGCCCGGCGAAACGATCAGCAACTGGTCTCCGTTGCCGAGAAACACTTGCGGCTTCGCCGACTTGGCATCCTGCTGGCCGAGATAGATGAACGGCACCGGCGGCGCGGTCGGCGGCGCCGGACGCGTTTCGGGCGGCGGCGGCTCGACGGGCGGCGGCGGCAGCCATGACGACGCCGTGAAGGGATCATGCGCAGCTTCGACGGACACGGGCGCACGCAATGCGGCGAGCTGTTCCCGCGCGGCCGCCGCCGCGTCATGCGGCGCGGGTACGTCATGCGCCGCGGGCAACGACGCGGGCGCAGGCGCCGCGGCATGCGAAGCCGCCGCAAGGCCTGCGCGTGCGCGTGCCGGCGCCGGCGCCACGCGCGCACCGTCGCGATGGACGATGCCGCTTGCAGCGGCCGGAGCCGGCTGCTGCATCGCCGCCACCAGCACGCGATATCCGGTACCGGCGACGACGAGGCAGCCCAGCACGAGCACGAGTCGATTGCGCGACGCGGGTTTCATGACGGCAGAGATCATGGCTGGGCGCTCCGATAGACGAGTTCGAAACGAACCCGCGCGTCGAGAATGCTGCTGCCCACCGCCGGACGCTCGACGTGGATTTCCTGCAGCGCCGCGTTCGGCACGTGGTTCAGCACCGACGCGAGAAAATGCCGGATCGCGCCGTACTGATCCTTCACGGGCAGCAGCACCTGGTAGCGCGTGAAGCGCGCCCCCGACTCGGTCGTCATCTGGTACTCGGCGGAGCCGAGCGCCAGATGGCTGTCGCGCGCCTGCTCGAAGATCGACGCGATGTCGTCCGCGCTTTGCGAAAAGCGCGGAAAGAGCGCCGGCAACGTGTCGAGCGTCGTCGCGTCCGCCGCCGTGCCGCGCACGTCGGCCGGACGATGGCCGCGTGCGGCGCGCACGACGCCCGCCGGCGCCTGCATCGCGCGCGTGTCGGCCTCCACGCCGGCGAGCGCCGCATACGTGATGCCCGCGGCACCGAGCATCAGGATCCCGGCGAGCCCCGGCAGGCCGAATGCACGGCGCCACGCGAACCGAAGCGTGAGCAGGCGGTCCGCGAAACGATCGGCTTTCATGATTTCCTCCAGACGGCCGTGATCTGGAAACGCACCGGCTTTCCCGCCACGTTCTCCTCGACGAGGTGGCCGTTGAGCGTCGCCTCGCGCAGCACGTCGCTCGTCTGCAAGTACTTCAGGTACGCGATCATCGCGTCCGGGTCCTTCGCTTCGGCCGTGATGCGAATCTGGCCCTGTGCCGGGTTCTGGTCGATGCCGATCAGTGCGACGTCATGGCCCGGATAGTCTTCGACGATCGAGAAGAGCGTCTGCCACGGCACGGTCAGTTCGCGCAGCACGGCCTGGCTCTGCTTTTCCGCGAGCCGCGCGGCCGCGCTCGGCGGCGGCTTCACGACGTGTTGCTGCGCGAACGTGCGATGCTGGACGACCGCCAGCGCATCCCGGATGCGATCGTTCTCCGCATACGCGTGCCAGAGCCGGACGGCGCACGCGCCCCACAGCAGCGCGGCGACGCCGAGCAGGATCGCGCCGCTTACGCCGATACGGGCGCGGCGCCGGCAAAAATCGATGTCGAGCGTGCGGCTCATGATGCGTACTCCAGCAACCGGCGCGCAGGTGAACCGTCGAGCGCCGCGCGGCCCGGCAGCACGGCCGCGGCAAAACGCGCCTCGAACGGCGCGGCATCCGTGTCGACGCCGCACAGATAGACCTTGCAGTCGTCGCGCGTCAGGCCCGTGCGCGTCGCCGAGCGTTCGAACAGCTGCTCGGCGAGTTCGGCGAGCCTCGACGCATCGCCGGACTCGCCCGGAAAGAGGCGCTGCGCGTCGTACGCGGTCCACTCGCCGCGCTCGATCATGACCGCCTGCAGCAACGCCTCGCCGACGACGAGCAGCATCGCGTCGCCGTCCGGCTTCACCGCGACCCGATCGAGCGTCTCCGGAAGCCCCGCGCGCAGGCAGCGGATGCGGACGTCGCCGGCTGCGCCCGTCCCGAGAATGCCGTCGTACAGCGTGCGCGGCAGCGCGCTGGCAAAGAGCACACGGCCACCGCGCCGCACGTCGAAGCGCGTGACCAGCGACTCGGCGGCGACCCCGTAGGTGTCGGAGAAATGCGCGAGCGCGATGTCCTCGAGCTCGCGCGCGTGCAGCGCGCGGAAGTCGCCGCGCAGGATCGCATGGCAACACCAGAAATCGTCGAGCACGATGTGCGCGCCGCGCGCGGGCGACCGCTTCGCGTTGCCGTCGCTGCCGGCTGTCGTGGCCGTCGCGGCCAGCGCGGCAGCCAGCGCGTCGAGCACCCCCGTCTCGCTTCCGAACCGTTCGTCGGGGATGACGACGCTGAGCGGATCGGCGGCGAACCCGCGCCGGCCCGGCCGCCACAGTGCGCGCGGGCGGACGCCGACGACGATCTCGCGCGTGCCGACGCCGATCGCGAGCCGATCATTCGACCATGGTGACACGATTGATCTCCTCGAGCGTCGTTTCGCCGCGCCTCACCAGGTCGATCGCCGATGCGCGCAACGTCGTCATGCCGTAGCGCAGCGCCGCCGCCTTGATGTGCCCGAGCGGCGCGCGCTCCGACAGCAGTTGCCGCAATTCGTCGTTCATGCGCAGCGCTTCCGCGATCGCTCGCCGGCCGCGATAGCCGCTGCCGCGGCACATCGCGCACCCGGTGCCGCGGCGAAACAGGTAGCTGCCGGCCGTGTCCGGGTCGATGCCCGAGCGGGCGAGCACGTCCGCGTCGACCGTGTCCTCGTCCAGGCAGTCCGGACAGCACTGGCGCAGCAGCCGCTGCGCGATCACGCCGTTCAGCGCCGATACGAAGCTGTACGGATCGACCTCCATGTTCGTGAAACGGCCGATCACGTCGAACACGTTGTTCGCATGCACGGTGGTGAACACCTGGTGACCGGTCAGCGCGGCCTGCACGGCGATCTGCGCGGTTTCGGGATCGCGGATTTCGCCGACCATGATCTTGTCCGGATCGTGCCGCAGGATCGACCGCAAGCCGCGCGCGAACGTCAGGCCCTTCGCCTCGTTGACCGGTATCTGCAGGATCTCGCCGAGCTGGTATTCGACCGGATCCTCGATCGTCACGATCTTCTCGAGCCCGTTGTTGATTTCGGTGAGGATTGCATAAAGCGTCGTGGTCTTGCCGCTGCCGGTCGGGCCCGTGACGAGCAGCATCCCGTACGGCATCGACGCGACCGACCGCATGAAGCGCGTGTCGGCGGGCTGGAACCCCAGCGCCTCGAGCGTCAGGCCGCCCGACGCCTGGGACAGCTGGTAGCGGTCGAGAATCCGCAACACCGCGTCCTCGCCGAACTGGTTCGGCATGATCGATACGCGAAAATCGATCTCGCGTCCAGCGTACATCGCCTTGAAGCGCCCGTCCTGCGGAATGCGGCGCTCCGCGATATCGAGCTCGGAGATCACCTTCACGCGCGACAGCACCTGGTCCGCGACGTCGCGGCCCTCGACGCGCCCCACCACCGTCAGCACGCCATCGACCCGGCACTTGATCATCAAGCCGTTCGCCCGGCATTCGAGGTGGATGTCGCTCGCCAGCATCTTGAGCGCGTCGTAGATCGTCGAATTGAGCAGACGCACCACCGGGCTGTCGTCGCTGCTGATGCCCTGCAGCGTCAACGCGAGCGACGCCGGATCGGGCGCACTCTGGATCGGATCGTCGAACGCGAGCGAATCCATCGCGCGGATGTCCTTCTCCCGCACGGCGAGATAGGCGCCCAGGTCGCCCGCGCTCGCGAGCGCCCATCCGTACGGCAGCGCCGGGTGCGCACGCATCCGGTGCTCGATCCAGCCGCGCGTGCGGGCATCGAGCGGATCGGCGATCGCGAACAGCAGCGCGCCGCAGTCGGGATCGCGCAGGCACACGCAAAGCCGCGCGGTTGCCTCGACGAACGGCACCAGCTCGAAATCCGGCTCCAGGCGGTTCAGTTCGCGCATGCCGATCGGCTTCATCCGGAATTGCGACGCGAGCCGCTCGCGCATCTCGTCCGCGCCCAGCGCCGTCTGCGCCGTCAAGGCCTCGAGCGCGCGCAGGCCCGAACCGTGCCGCTCGCCGAGCGTGCGCAGCAGGTCGCGCAGTTCGGCGTCCGCGTCGGGCGGGTTGTCGGGGGAGGATGTGAGGGTGTCCACGCGCGTCTCCGGGGCGGCTACTGAATGCTCGACGCGATCTCGAAGATCGGCATGTACATCAACACGACGATGCCGCCGATCACCACGCCGATCACGATCATCATCATGGGTTCGATCAGCCGCGAAATCAGGTCGATCGTGCGCGACACCTGCGCTTCCTGAAACGCGGCGATCCGGTCGAGGACGGGCCCGAGCCCGCCGGTCTTCTCGGCCACCGTCAGCAGCCGGTAGCCGATCGCATTCGCGAGACCGGCCTGCTGGAACGCGTCGGACATCTTCGCGCCGTTGCGGACCTGCTGCAGCGCGCGCGCCAGCGCGGCCTGGTCCGCGCGGCCGACGAGGCCGCGTGCGAGATCGAACGCGCGAATGGCGGGAATGCCGCCGTCGACCAGCATCGCCGTCGTGCGATAGAACTGCGACTGGCGAAACACGCGGAAGTGTTGCCCGATGCCGGGCAGCGCCAGCAGCCGATCCGCGAGCCAGATGCGCAGCGCCGGCCGCCGCAGCGCGACACCGGCGGCCACCGCCAGCACCGCGAGGCCGCCGGCCAGCTCGGTGCCGTGCGCGTGCACCATGCCGCCCCACGCCATCAGCAGCCGCGACATCAGCGGCAGCTCGCGTCCGCTGTGTTCGAGCAGCGTCGCGAAGCGCGGCACCACGAAGCCGAGCAGGAACAGCACGACGGCCGCACCGACGAACAGCAGCACCGTCGGGTAGATCGCCGCCGACACGACCCGCGCGCGCAACTCGCGCAGCGTCGCGCTGTTGTGCGAATAGCGCGTCAGGCTGTCGGCCAGGCCGCCGGTCTGCTCGCTCGCCTTCACGCAGGCCACCAGCACCGGCGGAAAGATCGGGCTCGCATGCTCGAGCGCGGCCGACAGCGACTGCCCTTCCTCGAGCTGCCGCAGCAGGTCGCGGCACACCTGCGCGGACGCCTCGCGCCGCGCGTTGCCACCGAGCGTGCGCAACGCGTCGACGAGACCGACACCCGCATCGAGCAGCGCCGCCAGCTCGCGCGCGAACATGTCGACGTCGAACCGCGCACGCGGCATGCCGAGCCGGTTCGCGCCGCGCCGCTGCCGCCCGGCGTCCGTGCTGACCGATACGACGCGAAGGCCGCGCGCACGCGCGAGCGAGGCCGCGTTCGCCGGCGAATCGCTGTCGATGCGAAGCGTCTGCACCGAGCCGCTCGTATCGAATACATGCAGCACGAATTTCACGTCGAGCCTCCTTGCGAGCTGCTCACGACGCGCGCCGCGACCGCGGCCATGCGCCCCTACCACGACGAGATCGTCACGTTCTCGCCGGTACCGCCGCCGCGCCCGTCCTTGCCGAGCGAGAACAGGTCGTAGTCGCCGTGTTCGCCCGGTGAACGATACTGATAGGGCCGGTCCCACGGATCCACCGGGACGGCCTTCTGCAGATAGGGACCGCTCCACCGCGATGCGCTTTGCGGCTTGTTCACGAGCGCATCGAGCCCCTCCTCGGTCGTCGGATAGGTACCGACGTCGAGCCGGTATTGATCCAGCGCCTGGCCGAGCGACACGATCTGCGCACGCGCGATCTTGACGTTGGACTTGCCGACCTGTTCGAAATACCGTGGCGCCACGAGCCCTGCCAGCAATCCGATGATGACCATCACGACGAGCAGCTCGAGCAGCGTGAAGCCGCGACTCGCACACGCGCGGCACACGCGTCGCTCGTCACGCTGCCGCCGGCCCGGCCCGTCGGCCGGGATCGAGAACGATTCGTGGCTCACGGCTGCCTCCCTGTATCGACCCGCGGCACCGGCGCCGCCGATGCCGTTGATTGCATTCTTGTTCACGCCGGTACGGGTCAGAAGTAGGGAGTGCCGTCCATCCCCATGGGTAAATCCCCCCCTGTTGGGCCCTGCCCGAATGGAGGGGATTTACACACGGTCGTCGTCGTTCAGCGCGAGCACGCCGACGTCGATCGCGAAGTGAACGAGGCCGGTCAGGTTCACGACGCCGAGCTTGCGCATGAGATTGGCGCGGTGCTTGTCCACCGTTTTCGGACTGACCTTCAGGCACTCGCCGACCTGCCGGCTCGTGTGCCCCTCGACGACGAGGCGCAACACCGTGCGCTCGCGATTCGTCAGCGCATTCCACAATCGCGCCCGGTGCGCGTTCGCGTCGTGCAGCCCGCGCAGGCCGGCGCGGGCGCGATAGGCGTCGAGGCTGACGACGCACTTGCCCTGCATCACGAAGCGCATCTCGCGCACCAGGTCGGCGAACGGCGAATCCTTGACCACGTAGCCGTCCGCGCCGGCGGCAAACGCTTCCCTGACGTTGTCTTCGCTGCGATGAACCGTGAGGACGATGATCCGCGCATGCGGCACGTCGCGCTTGATCGTCGCGATCGCTTCGAAGCCGCTGCCGCCCGGCATGGACAGATCCATCAGGATCAGGTCGGGCCGCGTCTTCTCGGCGAGACGGCAGGCCTCGACCCCGCCGCTCGCCGCGCCGACGATGCAGTAGTCGGCCAGCTCGGATACCAGGTGACTCAGGCCGACCCGCAACAGATGCTGATCCTCGACGATCAGCACACGGTGCTTGTTGTCCAATTTCGACGCTCCTTTCAGAGACGCGATACCTGGTTGGACGCGACGACGTCGCGATAGGCCGCGAGCAGCTCGGTCGGCGTCGCGAAGCCGTCGATACGCAGCCACGGCTGGCCCGGCGCGGCCCGCACGAACGTCACCGGCGTGTGGTTCATCTTGTCGCCGCGATACACGTTGAACGCGCGTTGCGCGGCGACGCTCGCATCGACGGTACCGGTGTAGTGCTGCCATTCGGGGCCGGCTTCGAAGCGTGCCGCGTAGGTCCTGAGCCGCTCGGGCGTGTCCGCCTCCGGATCGATCGAGATCGACATGATGTGCACCTTGTCGCGGTCGGCGCCGAGTTCGCCCTGCAGCTGCTCGAGCGTCTGGCTGATCATCGGGCAGATGGTCGTGCAACTGGTGTAGATGAATGTCAGGATCACCGGCCGGCCGTCGTCCAGTTCCTTGGCCAGCGAGACGGTCCGGCCGTCGTCGCGCACGAGCTGGACCGACGGCTCGGCATACTGGACCATCGTGTGCACGGTGCCGGGCATCACGGCGTGATGATGCATGTGCATGCCGGCGGCTCCGGTCGCGCCGTCGGTCATCTGCGAGGCGGCCTTGTCCGCCGGTTTTGCGGCGGGTGCGGGCGCGGCGGGGCTATCGTTGGCGGGCGCCGCGGCGGGCTGCGTCATGGGCTCGGTAGCGGGCTCCGTCGCCTGCTCCGCGGCGGGCTGCATCGCGGGCTCGTTGGCCGGCTCCATCGCATGCCCTGCGGCGGGCTGCATCGCGGGTTCGGTGGCGGGCTCCATCGCGTGCTCCGCGGCGTGCGTCGCCGCGCTGTCGGCGGTGTTTCCGGCTGGATCTTCGCCACCGTTCTGCATGGTCATTCCCGTCATGCTCTCGACGGCATCCGGCGCACCATTCTCCGTGACGCTCGTGCTCGCGGCAGCGTTTTCCGCGGCCGCACCGCCGGCGTTCTCGATCGCGCTGCCATCGGGCGCACACCACGCGGGCGTCGCGGCAAGCGCAACGCCCGCGACCACGAGTGCGCCCATCGTCGATCTTCCGATCCTGTTCATACCAGCCTCCCTGAGACGCGCCCAGGCAGCGGACAATTCCGTGCCCCGCCACTGAAGTGTCATGAATCCGGTCGCGAGCGTCATGGGATGACGCCCCCCAAAGGCCGGTAGGACATGCCCGCTTGGCGGGATTTCCCGTTGCATACGGAAGGTATTTCCCCAAGACTTACGCGCGAAATCCCCATGTTGCGGGCCGAGTCGGTCACGTCCTAGAATGATCGAAACCTTACGGTTTCCTGAAAACTGCGCTTCGGGAGATACCATGACTGAACGCCAGCCGGAAGGACCACGGATCAGGCTGCTCGATCTGATCGATGCGATGCGCAAGCTGCGCAGCGCGGTGCGTCCCGATGATCGCCGCAGTGCTGTCGTCACCGATGCGCGTGGAGCGGCGCTCGCCATTCTCGCCGACGACGGCACCTTCGTATCGGTCAATCGCAGTGCCGCGGCGGTGTTCGGCTACACGGCCGCCGAACTCGTCGGCCGGCATCTGTCCGACCTGGCGCCCGACGACGCCCACGCCGAGCTGGCGGGCGAGCTGTCCACGAGCGCCGCCCTTCAGCAGCATTCGTTCACTGCAATGCTCAGCGGGCGAAGCGGCCATCCCGCGCGATTCGTCGTACATCAGCAGTCACTTCCCGACACGCACCTGTCGCTGACGCTGTTCGAGGAACCGTCGACGCCCGAGCCCGAACGGCGCGGCGCCGCGGCGAACGATGCGGGCGTGCATGCCTGCAACACCTATCTCCTGATGGGCCAGCAGAAGGAACGGCATCGGCTTGCCGCGGAATTGCACGACGGGCTCGGCCAGGCGCTGACGCTCATCAAGCTGATGAACGAGGACGCGCTCATGCGCATTCGCCGCGGCGAGATCGCCGACGCGACGACGCTGCTCGACGACGCCGTGCTGCGCATTCGCGAGACGATCGGCGAAGTCCGCCAGATCTGCGGCGAACTGAGGCCGCCGATACTCGACAAGCTCGGACTGCCGGCCGCGCTCGCTTCGCTGTGCCGGCGCATCGAGCGCGACGCGGACCCGCTGTCGGTGGAGTTCAATTGCGACGTCGACGACGACGACATACCGGATCATCTGAAGGCCGACGCGTTCAGAGTCGCGCAGGAGGCACTCCACAACATCGTCAAGCATGCACAGGCCACCGAGATCGTGCTCAGCCTGCAACACGATGCCGGCCGCCTGATGCTGACGATCGACGACGACGGCGTCGGCTACGAACGTCGCCCGCTTTCGACGGACGACGCGCGCACGGCCGGGCTCGGCCTGATCGGCATGCAGCACCGCATCGAGGCGCACGGCGGCACGTTTGCGATCCAGTCGTCCGCCGCGACGGGCACGCGCGTCTCGGCAACCTGGCCGCTCTGACGCGCAGCCGCGCTCAGCCCTTCACGCCGCCCGCCGGATAGTCGTCCAGCCGCGCGACGGCGCCTGCCGCCTGCACGCCGTCGGCGACTGCGTGCGTCGACACCTCGTCCACGTTCGGCTCCGCGCATTTCGCCGCGAGTGTCGTCAACAGACCCATGTTCATCGCGACGAGCACCAGCTCCGTCAGATTCGCGAGATGGAGCTTGTGCATCATGCTCGCCCGGTACTTCTCGATCGTCTTCGGGCTCAGGTTCAGGTACTGACCGACCTGCCGGTTGGTGCGTCCTTCCGCGATCAGTTTCAGCACGCTGCGTTCGCGTGCGGTCAGGATGTCCCACGCCTTTTTCGGCGCGGGCATTTCGCGACCGCTGACGAACGAGTCGACCATGTAGCCGTACACGTCGGCACTCAGGTGCTTCTTCCCCTGCATGACCATGCGCATCGCGAGCAGCAATTCGTCGAACGAAACGTCCTTGAGCACGTAGCCGTCGACACCCGCGCGCAGCGCCTCGCGCACATACTCTTCGCTCTGGTGCACCGTGAGCGCGACGATCCGGACGGACGGCGTTCGACGCTTGATCGTCGCGCTCGCATCGATGCCGTTCATCCCGCGCATCGACAGATCCATCAGGATCAGGTCCGGCGCGAGCGTCATTGCCTGATGGCATGCCTCCTTGCCGTCCCGCGCTTCGCCGACGACTTCGTAATCGCCTTGTGCGCAAAGCATCGACCGGAGCCCGTTTCTCAGCAGATCGTGATCTTCTGCAATTATCACGCGATATTTAGTATTCACGACTTCCCCCAAGTGTTCCCGCGCTTGCACCCCCGTTGGACATCGATGCCTCGGTTGCACGGTGCCGGACGCCCTTTCTGATGATTTCCTCGGTCCGGTCTGGTGGCCCGCCTCGCGAGCGATTGGCCACGCTCCTCGTCCGAGCAAGGATCGCGCCACCGCGCCGCGCGCGAGCGCCCGCGCCGGGCATGCATCTGCGGAAACGTCGTGCGACGACGGGAATGTTTCAGGCGTGAATCGTTTCGGGGTGGTGCGTCGCATCAGTAAGACTACGGATGGCGGGACTATCCGATCGCTTTCGCCGCGCGAGAAATGATTTCTTCTGCAACCACGGTTGCATCGAGCAGAAAACAACTGTTCCGCGTAAGGATCGTCAACTTCGCCGGATTACCGGATCCTACCGGTGATTCCTTGTGTAACAGTTTTGCACCGCCACCGCGGCAGCGTCTCCGCCGGCATCGAATTGTAGGAGGATGCCCCATTGTCGATGCGATCAACCGACCGCGAAAATGCAGATGCAGGAGACCTGAAAGATGCACTGCCAACCTTCGTCCGGATTACGAAAGACCATCGTCGTCGCCGCATGCGCGGGAATCGGCTCGGCATGGTCGTGCGCCGCTCACGCGCAGATATTCGGCATGGTGGCGAAGAACGGGGTCATCGTCCTGACCAACGTGCCCACCACGGTCAATCTGAAAGTGATCGTCGCGGCCGCGAGGCCAGCCGCCAGGCCGGCCGCTTCCACGACGAAGCGTGTCGCGCCGAAACACGTCGTCGCGTCGTCGTTCGAGGACGTGATCGCCGAAGCGAGCCGGTCGTTCAACGTTCCGCCCGAACTCCTTCGCGCCGTGATCGACGTCGAATCGGGATACAACCCGAAGGCGGTATCGGACAAGGGCGCGCTCGGGCTCATGCAACTGATGCCGGAAACGGCCCGGCGCTTCTCGGGCGGCGACATGTTCGATCCGCGCGCCAACGTGCTGACCGGCGCACGGTATCTGCGCTTCCTGCTCAACCTGTTCAAGGAAAACGTCGAGCTCACGCTCGCTGCGTACAACGCCGGAGAGAATGCGGTGATTCGGGCCGGGTATCGCATCCCGGCGATGCCGCAGACGCGCGAGTACGTGCCGCGCGTGCTCGCGCGCTACAAGCGGCTGCTCGCCGCGAATTGAAAAACGCGGAAAAACGCGAAACACGCGCGACCCGCGGCAGCCTGCGCGCGGCAATGCTGCCGGCATCGCGCGCACGGCGCGTTGCCGGGCGCCATGAAGCGATGGCGTCCGGCAACGGGTAGCGCCGTAGCGGCCGGCATTCGGCCCGCCCCGCCACTCATGGAAATGCCGGGACAGTCGGATCCTCTCCCTGCAGATGCGCATCCCTATGGTGAAGCCTGATCGCGTCTTCGATCTCGCGAACGCGGTCGGTCGGCACGTCGATCATCATCAGCAGCTCGCCATGCTCGATGCCCTCCTCGAAACGCTTCAGGCGCGTGCTCGGCATGTCGATGCCGATCATCGTCGCCACCCATGCGCCGAAGGCCGCGCCGAACAGCGTGATCGCCACGACGATGCCGCCGCCGATCGGCAAACCCGCGGGCTGGACCAGCATCAGGATCAGCCCCATCAGCATGCCGGTCGCGGAGCCGACCGCGGTGCCGCGCGCGAGCGACGGCAGCAGGTCGCTGCGTTGCACCAGCGTGGCTTCCGGCAAGTCGTCGCGCCAGACATCGTGATTCGCGAGGCAATGGATATGTCGCCACTCGATTCGCAGCGACAGCAGCTCGCCGACGATCGACCGCGCGCATTGCGCCGTCGGCAACAGAAAATAGACGCGTCTCATGGCAGCTCCTCCTGCGTCGCATCCGGAATGCGGCGATGCTCGTTCGGACATTCTGGTCCGGCACGCCCGCGGCGGGTAGGGGTAATGCTCGCCGAAGTGCATGGGTAGAACACGGTAGGAAACGCCCAGCATGCTTCAGAGTTGCCCGTAGCTGTGCAGCCCCGACAGGAACATGTTGACGCCGAGGAATGCGAATGTCGTCACGCTCAGGCCGGTGAGCGCCCACCAAGCGGCAACCGCGCCGCGCAGGCCCTTCATCAGGCGCATGTGCAGCCAGGCCGCGTAGTTGAGCCACACGATCAGCGCCCAGGTTTC